>NZ_QRGB01000001.1:0-315352 GCF_003449035.1 Pedobacter indicus | reverse complement strand
ATATTTCTTTTATAAGCTTCTTTCGTTGCAAAATAAGCCGCGTGCGGACCACCAAAACCCATTGGTATTCCCAGGCGCTGAGTCGAGCCTACAACTACATCGGCACCCCACTCTCCCGGAGGGGTTAGTAGAGCAAGGCTCATGATGTCAGCAATGACGCCAAGGCTCATTTTTTCAGCATGAAGCTTGTCAGCCAATTCTTTGAAATCACTTATCGCTCCATCGGCTGATGGATACTGCACGATAGCGCCAAAGATATTTTCATTTAATTCAATGTTTTTAATATCACCTACGATCAGCTCAATACCATAAGATTCGCCACGTGTGCGGATAACATCGAGGGTTTGGGGAAATATGTTTTCGGAAACGAAAAAGGTGTTGGCTTGCTTATTTTTACGGATACTATATTGCATAAACATAGCTTCAGCGGCAGCGGTAGCCTCATCTAACAAGGAAGCGTTGGCAATTTCCATTCCCGTCAGGTCAATAACAGCAGTCTGGAAGTTTAGAAGAGCCTGTAATCTGCCTTGCGCGATTTCCGCTTGATAAGGGGTATATTGTGTGTACCATCCTGGGTTCTCTAAAACATTGCGAAGGATAACGGTTGGTAGGTTGACATCATAATATCCTTGACCGATATAAGATTTAAATACTTTGTTTTTTGAAGCTAACTGCTTCATTTTTTTCAAGTAGTCTACTTCACTTAAGGCCGATGGTAAAGCTAAAGGTGATTTTAACCTGATATTTTCAGGAATAGTTTTGTCTATTAACTCATCAATGGAGTCTACTCCAATAGTTTGTAACATGGCAGGAACATCAGCTTCACTCGGGGAAATGTGTCGATCTTCAAATCGCTCCTGGAAATTAAAGTCTATTTTCATTGAATCTTTGTTTTTTAATAAAAATATAGCCTTATTTGAGTATAATATCGGCTTTATTTTCTTTGCAAAGGTAAAGAATAAAGTCCACAAATTTTGATAAGCATACGTCACAAAGATTAATATAAATGTCGTATTCAACACACATTAATGAACTATCCCTATCCCGGAGTTTACTCATGAAGGAATCTTCCGAAGCTGAGCGAAATGCTCGAATGACGAGGGCCCAGCTAGATTATATTTATCGGAATGAGCTCTTCCATCTTCTGGTGCCTAAAAAATTTGGCGGTGAAGAAATGGATCTGCCTTCGTTCGCAAAATTGATGGAAAGCTATGCAGAAGTTGACGGGGCACTTGCTTGGGTGATCAATCTTGGGGCTGGTGCCAATATGTTCGCTGGGTTTATGGATGAAGAAGCGGCACGCACCATATTTAGCAATAAGAAAACCTGTGTTGCGGGAAGCGGTGCTGCGACAGGTACGGCAGAATCAGAAGCTGACGGTTTTTTAATTTCTGGGAAATGGAAGTATGCCAGCGGGTCGGCTCATGCAAACTGGTTTTCACTTAACGCAAAAATTGACGGAGATGGTAACTATCAATCATTTTTAGTGCCCAGAGAAGATGTTGAAGTTTTAGATACATGGCACGTTTATGGGATGAAAGCCACGTCGAGCTGTGATTTTAAAGTAGAGAAAGTGTGGATTCCTGCTAAGTATAAGTTTGATTTGCAGAACGTGTCGAATAAAATAGATACACCACTTTATCGTTTTCCTTTCAATGTTTTGGCTGAGATTAACATGGTGGTAATGGTGACGGGTTTGGCAATTGGCTTTACTAAAAGAGTCTTGGAATACGCGAATGTGCGATCGATTGAAGTTTCTGAATACGATCGATTGAACCGCTTGTTTATGGAAAGCAGAAGTAAGATGTTTGCGTTCCTCGAAGAGCTTTGGACGCGGACTGTTGAACGACTACCTTTAGAAGAAAATCTGAACAAAAGATTTAGTATGGCTGTTAATCAAACCGCTCAATTAAGTCGAGATCTGGTCGATCATCTTTATGCGTATACGGGAATGAGTACAGTTTTTGAAGCTAATGAGATATCGAGGGTGTATCGCGACTTTAAGGTGGCATCGCAACACGGATTATTATTTCCGCGGCACAACGTTTGATTATTTTTCTTATAACTTTGTTCAATCTAAAATAAATAACTCTTTATGAAGGTAAAAAATAAGAAGCAGGACGCACTTGACTATCATAGTAAGGGCAGACCAGGGAAGATTGAGGTTGTTCCAACTAAACCAACGAATTCTCAACGAGATTTATCGCTCGCTTATTCACCGGGAGTTGCGGAGCCTTGTCTGCGGATTTCTGAAAATAAAGAAGATGCTTATAAATATACTGCCAAAGGAAACTTGGTAGCCGTTATCAGTAACGGCACATCAGTTTTGGGATTAGGAGATATTGGTGCAGATGCAGGGAAGCCGGTAATGGAAGGTAAAGGGTTGCTATTTAAGATTTTTGCAGATATTGATGTTTTTGATCTCGAGTTAAATACAAAGAACGTTGACGAGTTTGTAAATATTGTTAAAGCATTGGAGCCTACTTTTGGCGGTGTTAATCTAGAGGATATCAAGGCACCAGAGTGCTTCGAAATAGAGCAGCGGCTTAAAGAAGAGATGTCGATCCCAGTGATGCACGACGACCAACATGGTACAGCAATTATATCGGGCGCTGCTCTGATCAATGCATGTGAAATTCAGAAGAAGAAAATAGAGAAAGTTAAAATTGTGGTGAATGGTGCGGGGGCCGCAGCGATTTCTTGTACAAAAATTTACATATCACTTGGAGCTAAGAAGGAAAATATTGTTATGCTCGATCGGGCTGGAGTGATTCGATCGGATAGGAAAGTTCTTGAGAAAACGAAAAGTGAGTTTGCCACGGATGTCGATATTCATACCCTTGAAGAAGCAGTGAAGGGAGCTGATGTATTTATCGGTTTGTCAGCAGGGAATGTGTTGTCGGTAGATATGTTAAAGTCAATGAACAAAAAGCCGATCGTATTTGCTATGGCGAATCCGGATCCGGAGATCGATTATGATTTGGCAACGAAAACACGTTCTGATATTATTATGGCTACTGGCCGTTCAGATTTTCCGAATCAGGTGAATAATGTGCTGGGCTTTCCTTACATTTTCCGGGGTGCTTTAGATGTGCGTGCCACGGCAATTAATGAGGAAATGAAGATTGCTGCTGTATATGCGATTGCAGAGTTGGCTAAGAAATCTGTTCCCGAAGCGGTTAATGAAGCTTATGAAGAAAGTAATCTGAAGTTTGGCAAGGATTATATCATCCCTAAGCCGAACGACCCGCGCTTAATTACTTCGGTAGCGCCCGCCGTAGCCAAAGCAGCGATAGAGACTGGTGTGGCACGAAATACAATTGATGATTTTGAAGCCTATGTTAACCAGTTGAGAAATCGATTGGGTTCTGATGACCGGATTATTCGCGATGTAACTGTATTAGCAAAGAAAGATCCGAAGCGTGTTGTCTTTACAGAGGCTGATAACTATAAAATTTTGAAGGCGGCACAAATTGTCAATGATGAAGGGATTGCCTATCCCATACTTTTAGGAAATAGAAAGAAAATCGATAATCTGATCAAGGAGCACAATTTAGAGTTAGGCGAGGTTGAGATCATTGACCCTTTCGAGGAGCAAAATAGTGAGCGCTTCCAAAAATATGTCCAATTTTTATTTAAGAAGCGGCAACGACGAGGTATTACAGAGAGTGGTGCAAACAAGTTGATGCTTGATCGCAATTATTTCGCTGCTTGTATGGTCGAATTTGGTGAGGCGGATACATTGATCTCTGGTTTGACAAAAAATTATGGGACAGCGATTAAGCCGGCACTTCAGGTTATTGGAACACAGCCAGGGAGCCGCGTTGCTGGTATGTACATGATGCTAACAAAGAAAGGGCCTGTTTTCTTTGGAGATACAACAATTAATGAAAACCCAACGATTGACGAATTGGTCGATATTAGTGTTTTGCTTGATAAAGCGGTACGGAGATTTAATATTAAACCTCGATTAGCGGTTCTTTCTTATAGTAACTTTGGTTCGAGTGATGGCGTCGTCCCGGTTAAGACGCGCGAAGTTGTCCGAAGATTGCATGAATCACATCCAGAAATTACGGTGGATGGGGAGATGCAGGGTAACTTTGCGATCAATCCGGAACTGTTAACCGATAATTTCCCTTTTAGTACGCTTGATGGGCAGGCTGCAAATACGCTCGTATTCCCCAATTTGGAATCAGGTAATATAGCCTATAAATTACTGCAAGAATTGGGAGATGCGGAAGCAGTCGGACCAATTTTATTGGGTATGAATAAACCTGTACACGTTCTTCAGTTAGATAGTTCGGTCAGAGAGATCATAAATATGGTGACGATTGCAGTTGTGGATGTACAATCCCATGCTAAATCAAAAAAGAAGAAGCGTAAGTAAACCTGTTTTTTGCTATGTATGATTATTTAAATGGGAAGCTGGTTTATAAAGGACCTACACATGTTGTTCTAGATGTAAGTGGAGTAGGATACCATGTCGTAATTTCGTTGAACACTTTTGAGCAAATCAAGTCACAAGAGCAATGCAAGTTGTTTATCAGTTTTCAGGTTCGGGAAGACTCTCATACGCTGTATGGCTTTTATGATGAAGGGGAGAGAAGGCTTTTTCAGCATTTAATTTCCGTATCGGGGATTGGGGCTAATACCGCTAGGATGATGCTGTCCTCAATCACTCCTACTGAGATCCAGGCGGCAATTATCAATGGCGATGTTAATCTTATCCAGCGGATCAAAGGGATTGGTCCAAAAAGTGCGCAGCGAGTAATTCTTGAACTACAAGATAAACTAAGGAAGGAAGGGCCGGATACGCTAATTCCTGTTGCAAAAGATCAAACCGTTGTAGAAGAAGCACTTTCAGCACTGGTAATGTTGGGTTTTGTCAAACAAAAGGCGGAAAAGGTCGTTTTGTCAATCTATAAAAATGAACCTGAAAGCTCTGTGGAGCACCTGATTAAGGTAGCATTGAAGAGTCTATAAATGGAAGGCTTTATTTTGTTAATATCCGTTTAGATTAATAAATTTGAAATAAAAACAAGAACTATGAATTTTCCATCAGAATTAAAATACACCAAAGATCACGAATGGATCCGTGTAGAGGGTGAAGAAGCTGTAATCGGTATTACTGAATTCGCTCAAAGCGAATTGGGAGATATTGTCTTTATTGACATCGATACTGTCGGAGACGATGTCAGCAAGGACGAGGTGTTTGGTACGATTGAAGCTGTAAAAACGGTTTCTGATCTTTTTATGCCGGCTAACGCAACTGTTCTTACCGTAAATGAACAATTGGATGCTAATCCAGAACTTGTTAATAATGACCCTTACGGTGAGGGATGGATGGTTCGTATAAAACTAGAAAATCCTTCAGATGTTGAATCTTTACTCACAGCTGAAGGATACAAAGAGCTGATCGGTAAATAAAAAATACTCCTGAAAAGCAAGTTAAACACGGATTCGAACAAGAAAATGTTCTTCTCCGTGTTTTTTATATACTAAAAACCGCTTTGTGAATGAAACATTATCTGTGGGCTATTATTTGGGCGATTCTCGTATTGATTTTGATCTCGTCACCGATGCCTGATGTGACTGACTCTCGTCACTCCTTTCCAGGTATCGACAAGTTAGTCCATACAGGGTTCTTTTTCGTTTTTACCGTACTGATGTTTTTTGGATCACTAATGAATGGTAATGAACCCAACCTGATTAGCTGGCCCAATGTTGTTGTCCTACTATCGGCGAGCATTTTTGCTATTGGAACAGAATTGGTACAGAAATTTTTTACGGATAATCGGCAGTTTGAATACTGGGATATATTCGCCGATCACGTGGGTATTGGGATGGGTTATTTTGCGTATCTAGTTCTTGTTCTGGCAATAAAGAAGACAAAAATATAACAGTTCTCGCTTTCCTGATCATATTACTACTTGTAATGATTCTAAATAATTGTATTTTTGCTATCTGAAAACAAGGAGCATGAAACTATCAGAACTTAAAATCGGTAAAGGTGGAATAATAAAAGAATTTACTGATCTGTCTTTATCAATTAAATTAATGGAAATGGGTTGTCTTCCAGGAGAGCCTGTTGTTTTAGAAAGAATTGCTCCTCTCGGTGATCCGATTGCAATCAAAGTTTCGGGTTATCAGTTAAGTTTGCGTAAAGATGAAGCGTCTAAAGTAATCTTAATACCTCATTCTTAAAACCTGAATAATTTGAAAGTTGCATTAGTTGGGAACCCTAACACTGGAAAGTCGTCTCTGTTTAACCTGTTGACGGGACTTAACCAGAAAGTGGGGAACTTTCCAGGAGTTACAGTAGATAAAAAAATAGGGTCTTGTAGGTTACCCAATCAAAAAACTGTAGAAATCATTGATCTTCCCGGTTGCTACAGTCTTCACCCAAAGACAGAAGATGAGGCAATTGTAGCTGAAATACTATCTAATAAAGAGAATCCTTACCACCCAGATTTGCTGGTTGTCATAGTCGATGTAACCAACCTGAAAAGGAATCTATTGCTTTACACGCAAGTTGCGGATTTGGGTATCCCGATAATCTTGGCTTTGAATATGGCTGATCTCGCAGAGGAGGAGGGGATTGATGTTGAAGTTGATCGATTGTCTCGGGAATTAGCTGTACAGGTCGTGAAAATAAGCGCTAGGAAAAACGAAAATATTCATATTTTAAAACAGGCGATTGCTGATGCGCCCAAGAATGCTGTTCATCATCCAATCTACGAGATACCCGAAAGTTCGCAGCAACTTCTTACGGAGATCCAGAATGAACTAGGGGTAGATAACGCATATGCCAGCCTGCTTATGGCACATAAACATGTGTCACTTAAAATGGTAGGTAATGATGAAGGAGACCGTTTCGATGCAATTATGGCATCCCATGGCTTTAATTCAGAGGAAGCACAGGTTGAGGAAACACTTGCGAGATATCAGTATATTGATCGATTGCTGAAAAATACCGTGTCCGTGAAACCAAAAGAAAATAGAGAGTCAATTACGGATAAACTCGATAATATTCTTACGCATAAGGTATGGGGTTTTGTTATTTTCTTTTTCCTTTTACTATTGATTTTTCAGGCTATTTTTTCATGGGCAGAATATCCGATGACGTTAATCGAGAACTTTTTCGCTTGGTTAGATGATGTCGGCCGAAATCTTCTTCCCGCGGGGATACTCGCTGATTTGCTCCTAGATGGGATTCTTGCTGGTTTAGGAGGGGTGCTTGTTTTCATTCCGCAGATTGCCATATTATTTGCATTCATAGCCATTCTTGAAGATACGGGCTATATGGCGAGGATTACCTTTCTGATGGACAAATTGATGCGTAAGGTCGGGCTTAATGGGAAGTCGGTCGTGCCGATGATTGGCGGACTGGCATGTGCTGTTCCGTCTATTATGGCTGCCAGAAACATTGAGAACTGGAAAGATCGTATCATTACAATTATGGTCACGCCTTTGATTAGTTGTGCGGCTCGATTACCTGTATATATTCTATTGATATCTTTAGTAGTTCCCGACGAGAAAGTGTGGGGAGTATTTGATTTGAGGGGGTTAACTCTTTTAGGGTTTTATCTGTTAGGTGTTGTTGGGGCCGTGCTTGTGGCTTGGGTTATGAAAGGGATGATTAAAGGAAAGTTGGGGTCCTATTTTATTATGGAACTGCCTATTTATCGTAAACCGCGTTGGAAGAATGTGTTTTTGATCATGTATGACAAGGTGCTGACTTTCGTCATTGATGTCGGTAAGATTATAATTGCTATCTCTATTGTCTTATGGGTGGCGGCCAGCTACGGCCCGCCAAGCAGAATGGAAGCAATCAATACAAAGTATGAATCGCCAGAATTAATCAGTCAACACACACCCGACGAATTGGCGCGCATGCGTTCTGCCGAGGAATTGGAAAACTCTTATGTCGGTATCGTTGGCAAAGCAATTGAACCAGCCATTCGTCCCTTGGGTTACGATTGGAAAATCGGAATTGCATTGATCACATCGGTAGCAGCCAGAGAGGTTTTTGTTGGGACAATGGCCACAATTTATAGTGTTGAGGGTGGAGACGATGATACGACCAACATCAGGGAGCAGATGGAGGCCGCTGTAGATCCTGTAACGGGAGAAAAGGTTTATACGACGGCAACAGCTTTTTCGTTGATGGTCTTCTATGCTTTCGCGATGCAGTGTTTAAGCACGATTGCTGTTGTCAAGCGGGAAACAAACGGATGGAAATGGCCGATTATACAGTTTACCTATATGACTGCCATGGCTTATGTCGCCAGTTTAATTGTATATCAGTTATTACGTTAAGTTAATGGATTCAGTACTGATGCCTTACCTCCCGTCAGATGCAGTGCCGATAATAGAACGTTGGATTCACGAGACCCCCTGTGAGTTTCGGATAACGAAGGGCCGAAGTAGTAAATTCGGCGATTACCGAAGTCCGTTTAAAGGGAAAGGTCATCGGATATCTGTTAATGGTGACCTGAACCCCTATGCGTTTCTCGTTACAACGGTTCATGAATTTGCTCATCTCAAAACTTGGCAAGAGCATAAGAATCGTGTTAAGCCACATGGCACTATTTGGAAAAATAACTTTAAGATGCTGATGGAACCTTTTCTCTTGCTCAATTGTTTTCCGCAGGAGATCAAAAATGCGATCGTTAAATATCTGGTGAATCCGAGCGCGTCTAGCTGCAGCGACCCTGTCTTATTTAGGGTTCTTCATAAACGTGAGCTTAAAGATGGGCTTGTTCATTTAGAAACACTTCCTGAAAAGACTGTTTTTTCAATAGCATCCGGCCGTATATTTGAAAAAGGAGCAAAGTTGCGGAAGCGCTATCGTTGTGTTGAGCAAGCTACCGGGAGGGTCTACTTATTCAGCCCCATCGCTGAAGTACAGATTTGATAGAGAACTCTATTAGGATGACTTTGTTTCGTTCGCCTCTTTCCATTGTTGGCTGAAGGATTTATCCGAAACAGTTGGTAACGACCGATGTGATCCCCAACTTTTCTTGAAGAAAGTCTTTAAAAACCAATTTTTAGTTTTGCCTCCAACTCGATCAATTAGTGAGCGTTTGGTTATTGCTTTGGAGAAGGCCTTCCAACCGATACGTTCGATGATTGAGCTCTTGCCTTCCTTAACTGCGTCCCTCCGGTTCGCTAACAGCATGTTATGAATATCGATTTTTACAGGGCAGACTTCCGTACATTTTCCACAGAGGCTTGAAGCATAGCTGAGGTGTTTGAAGGCCTCCATGCCTTTCATATGCGGAGTGATAATAGATCCAATTGGCCCACTGTAGGTTGTTTTATAAGTATGACCACCGATGTTTTTATACACCGGACAGGCATTCAAACAAGCTCCGCAGCGAATACAGTATAAGGCTTGTCGCTGATCTTCATTCGCTAATACATTGGTTCTACCATTGTCTAGCAAAATTACATACATCTTTTCCGGTCCATCAACTTCTCCTTCTTGCTTGGGTCCGCCAATAATGCTGTTGTAAACCGTCAGGTTCTGACCTGTTCCATGCGTAGCCAGTAATGGCCAAAATAGATTCAAGTCATTGATCGATGGGATTATCTTTTCGATACCTACTAAGGCGATATGAACCTTTGGAAAGGTTGTGCTCAAGCGTATATTCCCTTCATTCTCCGTCAGGGCAATACTGCCCGTGTCAGCAATAAGAAAGTTGGCGCCGGTGATGCCGATATCGGCAGAAGTGAATTTTTCACGAAGTAATTCCCTTGCCTTTAATGTCAGTTGCTCTGCTGTCGCATCGATCGGCGTATTAAATTTTTCGTGAAACAATTTCGCTATCTCTGCGAGGTTCAAATGCATGGCGGGTGTTACAATATGATACGGTTTCTGGCCGAGCAACTGAACAATGTATTCACCTAGGTCACTTTCTATCGCCTCTATGCCTTTACTTTCCAAGAAATCGTTTAAATCGATTTCCTCCGTTGTCATCGATTTTGCTTTGATGACCGACTGTGCCCCCTCCTCATTGATTATCTGCCAAATGGCCTCCTGTGCTTCTTTAGCATCATTTGCCCATATGACCTTGCCTCCCTTTTTTTGGAAATTAGCTTCAAAGTCCGGAAGGTATTTGTCCAGGCTTTCCATCACCTTCCACTTCAGGCTATAACCCTTTCGTTTGGAGTTTTCTAAGTTATTAAACCTTGACAGACCTACCTCCACAGCGGAATTATACTTATTGATATTATAATTGATCACTTTTCGGTGATCCATATCAAAAGCCTTTTTCTCGCTGTCTGATTGAAATGTCTGTGCAGGGTTAGATGACATATTATTTTTTATTTGAGTCTACAATCAATCGATTGTCACGGTTAGCAACCTCCCAAGCCGTATGGAAAACCAATTTAGCACGTTTTACTAAAAGCTCAAAATTAATCTTGTCAACTGTATCGGAAGGTTTATGATAGTCTGCGTGAACACCATTAAAATAGAAAATAACCGGGATCCCATGTTTTGCAAAATTATAGTGATCCGACCGATAGTAAATCCGTTCCGGATCATCCGGATCATTATACTTGTAATCGAGTTCTAGTTTGGTGAATTGTTCGTTGGCTTTTTCGCTAATGCTATGAAGTTCGGAACTCAATTTGTCAGAGCCAATTAGGTAAATATAGTTGGGGTTTTCTTCGTGAGGAGGATCAACGCGACCAATCATGTCGATATTGAGATCTGTTACCGTATTTTCTAAAGGAAAAACAGGGTGCCTCGTGTAATAGTCAGAGCCCATTAGTCCTTTTTCTTCTGCCGTCACTAATAAAAATAAGATACTTCTTCTCGGACCGTGCCCCTCTTTTTTGCTTTTAGCAAAAGCCCTTGCAACTTCAATTACTCCCGTAGTGCCCGAACCATCATCATCTGCTCCGTTGTAAATTTCCTCGCCATCAACTCCCACATGATCATAGTGCGCTGATATTACAACGAGCTCTTCTTTCAAATCACTTCCTTCCAAGTAGCCTAAAACATTGTCAGACTCTACATCCGAAGTTTGAATCCCAAAGCTTGTGATAAATTTCGTTTTGGCTACGATTGATTTTGGCTTTCCCGATTGGTTTATCTTAGTTCGTAAGCTTTCAATATCTTCTTCGCCTAAAAGCTCGTTTGCTAAGTCAAAATTAACATGGGCAACCGCAGGGCTGCTCGGAGATTGCTTAACGTCTTCGCGCAACATGAGCCTCGGTCTGGTTAACCGATCACCGAAACGTTGTAAGAAGTTGTCGATCTGTGACGAAGCAGCTATGATGAGCTTGGGTTGGTGTTCTGCTACAGCTTGGATACGTTTGTTCCGTTGCGTTGACCAAGCGGAAGCCTCCTTATTGCCACTGATGTGGTAGACTCCCTCGTCATTTAAAGGTTCTCCTTCATTGATGAGCAGGACCACTTTGTTTTTTATATCTAAATCTTTTAAGTCACTATAACGTTCATCATCGATACCGTAGCCTATGAATACAATCTCGTCTGTATTGATTTTCTGTTCGTTTGTTGCAGTTATATAGAAACCATTTCCGAGTTGATAAGAGTTGTTCTCGATGGTGAAATCACTCACTTGTAGTGACGTTTCAACCAAGTCAACAGGTTGAAAATAACTGCCGTTTACAGGTGCTGTTAATCCGATTTTTTTAAATTCATTTGCAATATATTCTGCAGCTTTATGCCCTCCGGGTTTACCGGTATCTCGACCTTCGAACTCATCAGATGCAAGGATCGTCAAGTGCTTCGTGGCACTTTCAACATTAATTTCATTTGCATATTTTTTAGAAACACCATCCGTCTGTGCACAAACCGTCGCTGCTGCAGCGATGAAGAGGTTTAATAGGGAGATTTTTTTCAACATGAATATAGACTGTTTTTTTATTAGATAGTGAGCGTGTTTAATTAGCAAGATATCTTATTGACACGGTTTGCATGTCTTCCTCCTTCGAAATCTGTAGAGAAAAATGCTTTTACGATTTCTTTTGCCTCGTCGATAGATACGAATCTTGCCGGAATACAGACGATATTTGCATTATTATGTTGGCGAGCCAAAGAGGCAATTTCCGCTTTCCAACATAATGCCGCTCGTACCTGTTGATGCTTATTGGCCGACATGGCAACACCGTTCGCACTACCACAAATCAGGATGCCGAAGGTGCCTTCATTTTCTTCTACGGCTGAAGCGACCGGATGAGCGAAGTCGGGGTAATCGACTGAGCTGTCATCATAGGTGCCGAAATCATTGGACGTAAAACCTAATTCATGAACATAGTTCTTTAAGGTTTCCTTGTACTCAAACCCCGCATGATCGGCTCCTATTGCAATGTTTTTAATCGTTTTCATATGTTATGATTTGTAAAATTCCTTCTCTTTTTTTAGCTTCCTTTTTTCCACCTGTTCCGATATGATAATGCTAATCTCATACAATAGAACAAGAGGGAATGTCACTGCTAACATCGTCATAATATCGGGTGTTGGAGTAACAATCGCTGCGATTACCAAAATGATGATAAAGGCATATCGTCTAGTTGATTTCATAAACTTTGGTGTCATAACACCTACCTTCGATAAGATGAAGATAACAATCGGTAATTCAAATACAATTCCAGTTCCTAACGATATCGTTGCAATAGAAGAGAGGTATGAGCTAATCATAATCTGATTCGATACTTCATCACTAACTTGGAAATTGGCTAAAAAATTGACCGATAGAGCGGAAATGATATAATAACCAAAGAGTACGCCGATCGTAAAAAGTATCGTTGCGTAGAAAACGAAGCCCTGAGCAGATTTTCTCTCTATTTCCGAAAGTGCCGGCTTTACAAAGCGCCAAATTTCATAAAGAAGGTAAGGGAAGCCTAACATCACACCAATTAGCAATGACGAATTAATTTGTAGCGTAAACTGCCCGGCTAACTGGGTGTTGATCAGTGTAATCGGAATATGATCGACACAGAAATCGGGACCTAGATTGAATTTTCCCGCCAGCTGGCACATCATTCGATAAGTCCAGAAATCAGTTTTCAATGGACCCATGATGATGTCATCGAAGATGAAATCATAAAAGGCGAAGGCCAGACCCATGAAAATAAAGATAGCAATGGCTACTCGGATCAAGTGCCAACGCAGCACCTCTAAGTGCTCAAAAAAAGACATTTCTGCTTCGAGGTTTTTGCCTTTTTGTTTGATCGTGTCTAAAAGCTTTTTACTCTTTGTCTCGCTCATAATTCTTAAAAAACAAAAATACCATTCTTTACACAAAGAATGGTATTTAAAAAATTATATCATCATATTACTCTGAGAGGTCAAATGATTCCATGAATTTTGTTGTGAAATTTCCAGCTCTAAAGTTAGGGTCTGCCATTAAGCGCAAATGCAGAGGGATAGTTGTTTTAACTCCTTCAATAACAAACTCGCTTAAAGCACGTTCCATTGTGGATATGGCTTCTTCACGTGTTTGCGCAACGCAAATCAATTTTGCTATCATGGAGTCGTAATAAGGGGGGATCGTATAACCTGCATATACATGCGTGTCAACCCGTACTCCATGACCTCCCGGAGAGTGAAAGTTTGTTATCGTGCCTGGAGAGGGTCGGAAATTATTAAATGGGTCCTCAGCATTGATCCTACACTCGATCGCGTGCATGGTGGGCTCATAATTGCTGCCTGATATTGGTACTCCGCTTGCAACTTTAATCTGTTCTTTGATCAAATCAAAATTGATAACTTCCTCGGTAACCGGATGTTCAACCTGAATCCGGGTATTCATTTCCATGAAGTAGAAATCGCCATGTTTATCAACCAGAAACTCGATTGTTCCAGCGCCTTCGTATTGTACTGCCTTCGCACCGGCGATAGCAGCATCTCCCATTCTTTTGCGAAGATCGGGTGTGATAAATGGTGAAGGTGCTTCTTCGACTAACTTCTGATGGCGACGTTGAATCGAACAATCCCGTTCAGACAGATGGCAAACGGTGCCGAATTGGTCACCGATAATTTGGATCTCGATATGTCTTGGATCTTCAATGAATTTTTCCAAATAGATTCCATCATTCCCAAAAGCGGCTCCGGCTTCTTGCCTTGCAGAATCCCATGCGTGCTCAAAGTCTTCCTTCTTCCAAACAATCCGCATACCCTTCCCTCCGCCACCGGCAGTAGCCTTGAGGATGATCGGATAGCCAATTTCCTCGGCTACTTTCAGGCCTTCATTTATATCAGCTATTAACCCGTCAGAACCGGGAATAGTGGGTACGCCAGCGTTCGCCATGGTCTCTTTGGCGGCTGCCTTATCGCCCATGGCATTGATTTGCGCGGCCGTTGCTCCGATGAACTTGATGCCATAGTCTGCACATATTGCTGAGAATTTAGCATTTTCAGATAGAAATCCATATCCCGGATGGATCGCATCGGCATTGGTCAATTCAGCAGCAGAAAGAATATTGGGTATATTTAAATAAGAGTCTTTACTGGCGGGTGGCCCAATACAAACAGCTTCATCGGCAAAGCGAACGTGTAAGCTATCGCGGTCCGCCGTCGAATAAACCGCAACGCTTTTTATTCCCATTTCTCTACATGTGCGAATAATGCGCAAGGCAATTTCCCCACGGTTAGCAATGAGTATTTTTTTAAACATCATGTATTTTCGTTTATTTAACTAGGGTCCACCAAGAATAAAGGCTGATCGTATTCTACTGGCTGTGCGTCATCAACAAGAACCTTTACAATTTTTCCAGCTATTTCAGATTCAATTTCGTTGAAAAGCTTCATTGCTTCAACGATGCAAACCACTTGCCCCGGAGAGATGGAATCACCTACATTTACAAAAGCCGGTTTATCTGGGCCCGATGAGCGATAAAATGTACCAATCATCGGTGATTTAACCGTCACATATTTTGATGAATCGTCATCTTTCGGTTGTGAAGCTTGCGCTGGAGCTTTATTCTCTGTTTGAGCAGGAGCAGGTGCACTTTGAACCGGAGCAGGCGCCGGAGCTGGTACCGCAGCCGTTACGTAAGTAGGCTCTTTACTCGTTTTAATCGTAATCTTAAAGTCTTGTTCTTCGATTGAAACCTCGTTGACGCCAGATTTGGCAACAAACTTAATCAGGTCTTGTATTTGTTTGATATCCATCGAGTTTTGTTTGATTTAATAGTGTTATAAATTAAATATAGCGAAAATTAGCTAATGAATCAATAGGCCCATTTTAGGTAAATCGACCCCCAAGTAAATCCACCCCCGAAGGCAGCTAATATTAATGAATCTCCCTTTTTTAATTTGTCTTCCCAGTTCCATAAACAGAGTGGAATCGTCCCGTTTGTTGTATTTCCGTAACGGTCGATGTTGATCATGATTTTATCTTCACCGATGCCCATTCTATTGGCAGTAGCATCAATAATACGTTTATTCGCCTGATGTGGAACGAGCCAGGCAATATCATCCCCAGCGAGACTATTTCTTTCCATCACCTCTGCAGCCGCATCCGCCATGTTCGTTACTGCAAATTTGAATACGGCTTTGCCTTCCTGGTAGATAAAGTGTTCACGCGCGGCCACGGTCTCATGACTTGCCGGGTTCAAAGAACCGCCGGACTTTTGATATAGATAATGCCTTCCAGCGCCGTTGCTTTTCAGGACAGAGTCAATAACACCGTTCCCTTCCTCATTAGGCTCTAAAAGTACAGCGCCACAACCGTCACCAAATAAGATGCAAGTAGTTCTGTCTGTATAATCAACAATCGAGGACATTTTGTCGCCACCTACTATTAAGACTTTTTTATGCTTCCCAGACTCGATGTACTGGGCTCCGGTGGCCAGTGCATACAGAAAACCAGAGCAGGCAGCTTGCAAATCATAGCCCCAGGCATTAATTGCACCCACTTTGTCGGCAAGAATATTAGCTGTGGCCGGGAATGCCATATCCGGAGTAGCCGTAGCAAATATAATAAGTTCAATCTCTTCTGCACCGATTCCCCGTTTCTCAAGAAGTCCTTGAACAGCAGGTACCGCCAGATCGGAAGTTGCTTTCTCCGGATCTTTTAATATCCGTCGTTCTTTAATTCCTGTTCGTGTAGTAATCCATTCGTCGTTTGTATCGACAAGTGATTCTAACTCTTTATTCGTTAGCACATAGGGAGGAACGTATCCATGAACAGCCGTTATAGCAGCATTAATTTTAGACATTTTAATTTTAATTAAAAGCGGACCTAATTTTATCTGTGATGTTAGACTCTATCATTAACCGCGAAAGTAAGATCATGTTTTTTACAGCGCGCGGACTTGAAATGCCGTGGCCTATAATCACTGGAGCATTAACACCTAGAATTGGGCTTCCTCCGTATTGTTCATAATTAAAGCGATCGAAGAACTCATCTTTAAAATTCCTTTTTTCGACTAATTCGTGAAATGACTCAGCGAGTTTTAAGACAATATTGCCAACAAAGCCATCACATACCATCACGTCAGCCCGGTCGTTAAACAAATCTCTCCCTTCAATGTTCCCGACGAAATTAAGGGATTCCTTTTCCTTCAATAATGGGAAGGCGGCATGGGTAAGGTTGTTGCCTTTTTCCTCTTCCTCGCCAAGATTCAAAAGACCGACCTTAGGGTTCTCTACTTGATAGATGTGTTCAATAAAGAGGCTACCCAATATGGCGAACTGAAGTAGGGTTTCTGCCTTACAGTCCGCATTGGCTCCTACATCGAGCAAGATACCGTAACCGCTTTTTTCCTTGGGTATATTGGTTGCAATAGCCGGACGTGATACACCTTCAATATTTTTCACACTGAACATAGCTCCAACGAGCATGGCACCTGTGTTGCCGGCTGAAGAAAAAGAATCAAGCTCTCCTTCTTTCAATAATTGAAAACCAACACTGATGCTGGAGTTCGGCTTATGTGTTATTGCTTTGGTAGGATGTTCGCCCATACTGATGGTTTCAGTTGTATGGACAAATTGGAAATTGTCGGGATTTTCGCCCGCTTCCTGGATGATTTTATGAGCCTGAGCCTGATCACCGATTAGAACGATAGTTTGATCTGACGATAATTCTTTTCGAGCTTCTATCGCTCCTAAAACAATTGATTCTGGGGCATAATCGCCGCCCATGATGTCTACGCCAATCTTCATTCTATTTTATTTTATTTAAATAAAGTGAAAAAACATCCCAAGGTAGCACTTTTTTAGTGAACCTTAAGATGTTTTTCGTACTTAAAAAAATAAATTAAGCAACGGTCGTATTTTCAATAAGTACTTTGCCATTGTAGTACAAGACACCGTCAACTTCGTATGCGCGGTGAGGCAAGTGTACTGTTCCTGTTGTTTGACAAGTTGTTAAACCAGGAGCTACTGCTTTGTAGTGTGTTCTTCTTTTGTCTCTTCTCGATTTAGATGTTTTACGTTTTGGATGTGCCATCTTCTTTTATTTTTATTGTTTCTTTATTTTATTTAATGCTTCCCATCTTGGGTCGGTTTTTGAAACCGTATCTTTATCAGCAGCCAGAGCTTCTAACTTTTTAATCATTTCTCGATCACAGGCGTCCATGTTCCCAGGATCACTACACCGATTATTAAACGGAACGGCTAGATTGATGTACTCATATATCAGTGGAGCTACATCAAACTCGTACTCTTTTTTTGATAGAACTAATATTTCTTCACTTTGTTCGTTCTCTTCCCCGTTATCTGAAAATTTGACAATCAATCTTTCTTTAATATCTGTCGCTGAAGGAAAGTCATTCAGGCATAGATCACAGCTTAGCTTTAATGTTCCATTGATATTGAAGTTGACAATCATCATAGTTTCTTGTTTGTCAATCTCAATAGTCGCTTTCAAATTCCCGTCTTTTACTATGGAATATTCATATTCATTGAAGAATGCTTTATTGATTTCAAACTCAAAAATATGCTGACCTAGTTTTAAGCCGATATATGGAATACGAAAGGTGTTCAAATAATTCAAAGCACGATAATTAAAGCCCGCAAATTTAGGGATTATTTATAACTTGTGAAAGTATTTTACATAATACATATTGTGGGGTGTTTTACGGCATATTTTCGACTGGCTAATCTCGGTCTTTAGACAATCTTTTCGTTTTTAATCTATTAGATAGGAGTGTTTTTTGTTCTTCCCTTTGTTTAACGATATTGATAGCAGCAAATAAAGCAGATCGAAAGGAGTCAGCTGATGCCATATTTTTTCCAGCTATATCGAAGGCCGTGCCATGATCAGGAGATGTACGAACGATAGGCAAGCCTGCTGTAAAGTTAATGCCACGGTGTGAAGCGATATATTTAAAGGGAATCAGGCCCTGGTCATGGTACATAGCTAATATACCATCAAAATTTTTATAATTATTACCAGCAAAAAAACCATCGGCAGGATAGGGGCCGAACGCGAAAATATCTAGTTCTTGTGCACGTTCGATTGCCGGTTGAATAATTTCTTTCTCTTCGGTTCCAATTAAACCATGGTCACCGGCATGAGGATTAAGGCCTAATACAGCTATTTTTGGCTTTTCAATCCAAAAGTCGTTTCGTAAACACTGGTTCATTAATTGCAGTTTACTAACAATCTGCTCAGAGCTTAAGTATTGAGAAACGTCTTTGAGTGGAATGTGCCCGGTTACTACGCCGATGCGCAGGTCATCGCTAATCATAAACATGAGTGAATCACTTGCGCCTGTGCGTGACTGTAAGTATTCGGTATGACCTGGAAACTTGAAAGCTTCACTTTGAATTGAATTTTTATTGATGGGTGCTGTTACTAAAGCATCAAGCTTTCCGTCGAGCAAATCGTTCATGGCCGCTTCTAGCGAAAGAAAAGCATATTTCCCACCCGTTTCGTTTTCTTCACCAGGAGTAATCTTAACATCCTCATCCCAGCAATTAATCATGTTGGCTCGCTTGTCATTAGCTTGATCCGGATGGTTGATAACATGAAAGCTGAAGTCATTTAAGCCAATATTTTTTCGATAATATGAAGCTATTTTGGTATTCCCATAGACAATCGGAGTGCAAAAATCAGTAATTCGATTATCAGCAAAAGTTTTAATTATCACTTCCAAGCCTATGCCGTTCACATCACCAATGGATACTCCAATTTTTAATTTCTTTTCGCTCATGTTTATGCTTTGTGAATATCAAAAGTATAAAAAATGCTAGATTTATTCAATTTGTCAAAGCCTAAGCACCCTTATTCTTTTAAATATTCGCTTACCTTTGCGTTATCTTAATAGTATTGAACCATGGCAGTACAAGCGAAAAAGCACTTGGGGCAGCATTTTTTAACAGATCGAAATGCAGCGAGGAAAATTGTAGACGCTCTACAATTTACTAATAAGCTTGATGCAGTCATTGAAGTAGGCCCGGGAATGGGGGTGTTGTCTGATTTCCTTATAGAGAAAAAACTAAATGCCTGGTTTATTGATATTGACGAAGAGTCGATTCAGTATTTAGAGGAAAAATACCCTGATCAGAAACCCCGACTAATTTTAGGTGACTTTCTTTCCGTGTCTCTAGAAGACCTGATAGGCAGTGAGAAGGTCGCGGTTATTGGAAACTTTCCATATAACATTTCATCACAAATACTTTTCAAAATTCTTGAAGAACGAAATCGTGTTGTCGAAGTTGTCGGAATGTTTCAGAAGGAGGTCGCGCAAAGGTGTACTGCACAGCCAGGTACAAAGGAATACGGTATTTTAAGCGTTTTGTTACAGGCATATTATGATATTAAATATCTTTTCACTGTAAAAGCAGGGTCGTTTAATCCTCCTCCAAAGGTTTTGTCAGGTGTAATCCGACTTGTCCGCAACCCGACTCCGCAGCTCGACTGCGATGAAAAGCTTTTTAAACAAGTTGTTAAAGCTGGGTTTAATCAGCGTCGGAAGACATTGAGGAATGCCCTTTCTGCTTTGATTGATAAAGATAAAATGAATGGCAACAGGTTTATGGATTTAAGGGCAGAGCGCCTGTCTGTCGAGGATTTCATTGCTTTAACCAAGGAAATTACAGAATCAAGAATAAATCATGAATAAAGTTGATTTTAGACTATTGATAGTTGATGACATACATGAAATATTTCTGAATATCGTTGAAAAGGCGGGCATTCAGGTAGATTACCAACCTCATATTCAACCAGAACAAGCGGAGGGTATTATTGGAAAGTATCACGGCCTGATCGTTCGTTCGAAATTTAAAGTAGATGCCGGGTTTTTGGATAAGGGGGTGAAGCTCAAAGTTATTGGGCGGGCCGGAGCCGGAGTCGACAACATTGATGTCGCTTATGCAGAGTCAAAAAATATCCGATTAGTTTCTGCTCCAGAGGGCAACTGTGATGCTGTTGCTGAACATATGCTAGGTATGTTACTGACTTTATTTAATAAAATAACATGTGCTGATAGAGAAGTGCGGGAGGCGAAATGGCAGCGAGAAGAAAACAGAGGGATTGAGTTGTCCGGGCGGACTGTAGGTTTAGTAGGCTATGGGAATAACGGACAAGCTATGGCTCGAAAGTTAAGTGGTTTTGACGTTGAGATTTTAGCCTATGACAAGTATAAATCTGGGTTCGGTAGCCACCTGGTTAAAGAGTCTACGATGGAAGAGTTATTTAGTCGGGTGGATGTGCTTAGTCTGCACATCCCACTTACAACAGAGACAAGGTTTATGGTTAATCATAGCTATCTTCAGAAGTTTAAGAAACCCATTTTTTTCCTAAATGGAGCCCGAGGAGAGATAGTTGATATAGAGGCTCTTATTTGGGCTATTGAAAATAAAACAGTTCTCGGAGCATGTCTAGATGTGCTGCCGGTAGAGAAAGCAGGTGAGCTTCAGGGTACGCAATGGTTTTCCAAAATAGCTAACCTTCAAAATGTTGTTCTGACACCCCATGTAGCTGGGTGGTCGGTTGAATCGTACTACAAAATATCGAAAGTCCTTGCCGAAAAGATTGTTGACAGCTATATGGATCTACAAGCTGCGGGTTAGTGATTGAAGGCTCCAAACGCTAAGGAATTGGAGGGCCAACGTGCCGTCTAGGAATAGAAAATAAAAGTATTCATTCTTCTCCCATTTCGATTTGAATATAAGCCAGCCCGTGATAAGCGTAACGAGGATCAAACCAATTGTCGCGATGGAAATTCTGTCAACAAAAATCAGTAAAATGATAATGTAGAGAACTAACAAAGTTTGGCAGAATAGAAGCGATTTTTTGCCGCCCAGTAACACGGGCAGGGTTTTTAGATTATATTTCTGATCTTGGAATAAATCGCGAATATCGAAGGGAATGGTTATCGCCGTAATAAACAGGAAGCGCTTTGCCGCTAACAAAAGTGTATCGGTGCCCGACACGAAATAGCCGGTAGAATTTAATTCAACGATAGGCACATAAACACAGCTAAGAGTCCATACCAAGGAAATAATAAATAATTTGGCACCCGGCACATCTCGTAGATTAGATAGTTTTTTTAATACCGGGCGATTGTAGGAAATAGCAATAAGCCCCGTAAAAAAGAGCACCGTCAATGTCCGGAACTCAAACGTAAACATTAAGGGAGCCATCAGAAGCAGGGCACCGGCGCTTAGGCCAAGTACGAGCCGATAATGGGAGTAAATCCAATGTACACGCCGATGAGGTGACGACATTGGATTTGCCGGTCGTGCCATAATCATGCTGAAGTTATAGAGAAATAATGTGCCGCAACCCGTAAAGAAAACAGCAAAGTAATCGACAGGCGCACCTAAGAGTAAGTACGTTAATCCTACCTGAGCCATTGCACAGCACGCAATAAAAATATTGCTAAATAAAATGAAATCCAATGCTTGTAGAAAGGGCTTAGGCAGCACCACCTGATATTGAGTTAATCTCTTACTTGGTTCCGTGGGCTATGCAGAAAATGAGGTGCCACACCCACATGTTGATTGTGCATTGGGATTGTTAAAAACAAATCCACGCGCATTCAGGCCGCTTTGGAAGTCAATCTGCATGCCGGCTAAATAAAGCCCGTGCGCTTGATTCATAAATACGCGGATGCCATCGATCAGATACTCGGAATCTCCATCTTTAATTTGATCGAAGCCTAAAATATAATTTAAGCCTGAGCAGCCCCCACCTTCTACACCGATGCGTAAACCGAAGTCTTCGCCTATTTCTTGCTGATCTCTGAGCTTTTTTAACTCACGAACAGCACCTTCGGTAAATGAAATTGGGGAAGTAGTTGCAGTTTCTTTTAACATAGTCCTATCGTTTATGTCCACATGTATCTGTTACAAATATACACGAAAATAATCATATTTGTTTTCATTGGTGGCTTCTTGCGCCTTACACATACGTATATGCCGCAAAAAGCGATTTTAAAAGATTAACTTTAAGTATTATGACGGAAAAAAGACATACATCTTCGGGCATAGAGGTGAAAGAGGTCTACACATACTGCAGACCTATGGTGGAACTGCCGGGCGATTTCCCTTTCACGCGGGGGATTCGAAAAGATATGTATCGAGGGAGAGTGTGGACTATGCGCCAATATGCTGGTTATTCTACTGCTGAGGAGTCGAATAAGCGTTATCATTACTTATTAAAGCAAGGAACGATGGGACTTTCCGTGGCATTTGACCTTCCTACACAGATCGGCTATGATTCGGATGATGTCATGGCTGAGGGCGAAGTGGGGAAGGTCGGCGTAGCGATCGACTCTTTGGCGGATATGGAGATCCTTTTCGAAGGGATTGAACTCGGTGAAATCACAACATCGATGACCATAAATGCAACGGCTCCTATACTTTTGGCTATGTACATCGCAGTAGCCAAGAAGAAAAAATCAGATTTGTCAACGCTTTCGGGGACGATTCAAAATGATATACTGAAAGAGTACATTGCGCGAGGTACCTATATTTATCCTCCCAAACCTTCCATTCGACTGATTACGGATGTTTTTGAATATTGTAGTAAGCATGTTCCACGCTGGAATACAATTTCCGTTTCTGGATACCATATCCGCGAGGCGGGTTCTACCGCGGTGCAGGAATTAGCATTCACCTTAGCAAATGGCAAAGCCTATCTATTAGCGGCCAAAGAAAGGGGGCTAGATATAAATTCGCTAGCTGCCCGTATCTCCTTTTTCTTTAACTGCCATAACGATTTCTTCGAAGAGATTGCTAAGTTTAGAGCGGCAAGAAGACTATGGGCTCAGATAACAAAAGAACTTGGGGTGAGCAGCGCAAGATCACAATCACTTCGCTTCCATGCACAAACAGGTGGATCTACTCTCACGGCGCAGCAAGCACAGAATAATATTGCAAGAGTTGCCAATCAAGCCTTAGCTGCTGTATTGGGTGGTGCTCAGTCCCTTCATACCAACGGTTATGATGAAGCTATTTCGCTTCCGACTGAAGATGCGGCGAAAGTTGCGCTAAGAACGCAGCAGATCATTGCATACGAGACAGGTGTAACAAATACTGTTGACCCTTTAGGTGGTTCTTTTTTTGTAGAAAACCTCACAGATGAACTAGAAAAAGGAGCAAAAGATTATATCGAACAAATAGATCGGATGGGAGGAGCTATTAAGGCGGTTGAAAGCGGTTTTATGCAGGATGAAATAGCCAGTGCGGCTTATGATTATCAATTGCAGGTCGAAAACGGCGATCAGATTATCGTAGGGGTTAATAAATTTATTGAGAAAGAAAATGGGCTAGAAAAGCCATTTCGTGTCAATGACGAGATCCGTCAGTTGCAGATCAGAAAACTGGAGGAACTAAAGAGGCGACGGTCAGCAGAGCGCGTAGGTCAGGCGTTGGCAGAATTAAAAGATGCGGCGGCGCAAGGGGAGAATACCATGCCCTTTATTCTTAAGGCAGTCGAATCCTACGCTACTTTAGGTGAAATATCCAATGTTCTGAGAGAAATTTTTGGCGAGTTTCGACTGTAAATTACCAAAGGGTTACTTGATAATAATATTGTCAAAATAGTGACCATCAATGCTCTAGAAATAATTGCATTTTTTATTTCTAGAATAGGGTCTTTTTTTGCTATATTAAGTCGGGAAAAATAGGTTGTTTTTACCTGAATTTTGAGAAGCGAAAAAGTGTCATTGGTAAAATGTTAATAAATAAATTTCAAGCCTGATAAATACAGTATTTTTAGTGCTTTTTTGACATAACGTTTTGTATGTCAATATTTTGAACCTTTATTTAAATTTAACTTTTTTAAATACTTTTTTTTTATGACCTTCGGTTTTCCAATGGGTTATCAACATAAAAGCCCACGAGCATTGTAAATCAGAATATTAAGAAATTGAACATGGAAAAAACGTGTACGGACGTATGGAAGAATTGCCTTCAAGTGATTAAAGATAATATCCCAGCACAAAGTTTTACCACGTGGTTTGAGCCGATCAAAGCGTTGCGTCTTGAGGGTGATGTCTTAACCATTCAGGTACCGAGCCTCTTTTTTTATGAGTGGTTGGAGGAGCACTTTGTAGGTCTGTTACGTAAAACAATTAAACAACAGTTAGGTGAGAATGGAAGATTGGAATATAATATTGTCGTAGAGAACTCATCCAACAACAACCCTTATACTACCAACATGCCGTCCAATGGCAATGGGGCTGCCGGCAACAGACAATCGATTCCTGTGCCTGTTGCATTGAATAAGGATATAAAGAATCCTTTCGTTATTCCCGGACTAAAAAAGCTACAAGTTAACCCTCAGTTAAATCAAAATTACACATTCGATAATTTCATTGAGGGAGACTGCAATCGTTTAGCGCGATCAGCAGGGTATGCTGTTGCGCAAAAACCCGGGGGGACATCTTTTAACCCTTTGATGGTATACGGAGGTGTGGGTCTCGGAAAGACGCACCTCGTGCAAGCCATCGGAAATGAAATCAAAAAGAACTATCCTGATAAGCTAGTTATTTATGTTTCCTGTGAACGCTTCTGCCAGCAGTTTGTTGATTCTCTTAAAAATAGAACCATTAATGATTTTGTTAATTTTTACCAGGCAATGGATGTTATTATCATGGATGACGTTCATAATTTTGCTGGTAAGGAGAAAACACAAGATATATTCTTTCATATATTCAACCATCTCCACCAGTCAGGGAAGCAGATAATATTAACATCTGATCAGCCGCCGAAAGACTTGTCAGGGGTAGTAGAGCGTTTGCTGAGCCGCTTTAAATGGGGCTTATCGGCTGACATGCAGATCCCTGATCTGGAGACACGTATGGCAATTCTTCAAAAGAAAATGTATTCAGATGGTATAGACCTCCCATATGAAGTGGTTGAATACGTTGCAAATAATATTGATAATAACGTTAGGGAGCTTGAGGGGGCGATGGTGTCCTTGTTGGCGCAGTCAACTCTCAATAAAAAGGAAATTGATTTAAGTCTTGCAAAGTCTATGCTGAAGAACTTTATCAAGAATAGTCATAAAGAAATCTCAATTGATTATATACAGAAGCTTGTGTGTGATTATTTCGAAGTTCCCGTGGAGATGGTTAAGTCAAAAACCAGAAAAAGAGAAATCGTGCAAGCTCGGCAAATTTCGATGTATTTGGCAAAGAACTATACAAAGACATCATTGAAGTCGATCGGGTCGCATTTTGGAGGCAGGGACCATTCAACTGTTATCTACGCATGTCAGACGGTTGTAGATCTTATTGAAACCGATAAGAAATTCAGATCGTATGTCCAGGATATTCAGAAAAAAATAAAATTAGTTTAAGGTGCTTACACCTTAACCCAATTTCCACAGTCCCAAGATACCTGCGGGATTAAGCACCTTTGAATTCAAAAAAGCAGAAGAATTAAGGTATTTGAACAGTTCCGTCCGGATCAGCACAAGCAGCAGATCGGTTCCAAGCGATATTCTCTTGTCTAGGTCAACGGTAAGTCGTTGCCCAGCGTATTCGCGGTCAAGTTTAAGGCGTTCTGTTTTTAAAAGTTGTTCGGTAGAAAGAATTCCGTCGTCTGAAAAATTCATCAACGCCACTTCATAAGAAATATATTCAGCGTTCGCGAGCTTTTTGTTTCCTTTAGTGGCTTTTATTTTCGGAATATCAATTTCCAGTTGGCTGCCAGCTTTGGATGTCGTCGGAAGCTCGTTAAATATCTCCTGTAGATGATTGTTCTTATCCAGTGCGATATATTTCCCGAGTTGCTGCTGCTCTCCATCTGAAAAGAGCAATGTTTTTATTGCACTCGTTAATCTACCATGTAGATAGCTGTAGGACCGATCCCAGGCGAAGTCCTTGATCGGGTGATACAGCATCGCGCTTAGTTGTGCCGCCACCTGAAATTTGTGATTTTCCACGATTGTCCCGCCTTTCGGTGCTCTCGGCTGCGGAGAAGACTGTATAACTTGCTTGCCGTTTACCTCCCGATGGATATAGTTGCCGATTCTTCCACGAAGTTTTCCATTTTTGTTTAAAATAGCCATTGCATTTATGATTTAAAAAGTTTAACAAAACCCCAATATGGATAACTCTGTACAATAAAGCAAAATATGAGAAGCTATGCTAACCAATAGTAAGCTATGCAACAATAATCTGTTTTTTTGAAGCTTCTAAAGGAGCTGATTTGCTCGAGTATTTGGTTTGTATGTTAAGGGGGATTATAACAAATAATAGGCTATTAACTCCCTGTTTTTATCAAGATATAGGGAGTCAATAGGGAATTAATAGCGAATGTATCGTTAAACATGTATAACGAGCTAAACACAGCAATGTCGGATTGCAGGTAATTTGCCATAAAAAAGCGGGAGACCCATGAAAGGGTCTCCCGCTTTTTGTTTAGATTCTTTTTAAAATACTTCTGTTATGATATTGCGATCATTTTCTTGGTATCTGTGTTTTCTTTTTTGGTTAAAGAGATGCTTAAGATGCCATTTTCGTATTTTGCGTCGATAGATTCCTCATCGATGTTTTCAGGCAAGGTAAAGCTGCGTGAGAAAGAGGTGTAGTTGAATTCGCGTTTGCTATACTTCTTGTCTTCAACTTCTTTTTCTTCTTTTTTCTCAGCGCTAATCGTTAAGATGTCTTTTTCGATGCTGATAGAAAAATCTTCCTTTTTTAAGCCTGGGGTGGCTAACTCAACTTCGAAGCCGTTGTCCTTTTCTGAGATGTTTACAGATGGTGTTTTGCTGAAAAAGCTTCTTCGTAATCCATTGTCGTTAAAAAAGCTGTCAAATACATCGTTTAACCAAGGGTCTACGCTGTGATTTCTTTGTAGTGATTTTGTAAGTGTCATAATATTGTTCCTTTTGTAAGTGTTTTTAAAAATTGTTTAACTGCACTTTATGGGAATCAAAATGTAGACCGTTGGTAAAAAGGGAAGGTTATTTAATTGGAATAAGACAAAATGTCATGTCTTTTAAAATAAACATGCCATTTTGTCTTGAATCGGTCGGTTTCAATTACTTTTGCCGATCTGCGGACAAGTCAAAAAGAAGCTGATTGGGCAGAAGTTTTGAAAGATCAGGCGCTGCATATCTGTTCATTATTGGTGATCGGATTAAGCATTGGCGGGCGGATTAAACATTTTTCCTGGATTCATAATGCCTTTGGGGTCAAAAACTGTTTTTATGCCTTGCATCAGGGCTATATGGACCGGGGAAAACTTGATGGGCATGTAATCCTTTTGTACATAACCGATCCCATGTTCGCCAGAGAGCGTTCCGCCGAGAGAGACCGTCAGTTCAAAAATCTCTTTAATCCCATCTCCCAATTTGTGGTTCCAGTCTTCATCGTTCATGCCGCCTTTAATAATATTAACGTGCAAATTGCCGTCGCCTGCATGGCCGTAACATACAGACTCAAAACCATAACGATTACCAATTTCTTTAATTCCTTTAATGAGCTTAGGCAACTCGGCGCGCGGAACAACGGTGTCTTCTTCCTTGTACACCGAGTTTGATTTTACTGAAACGGCCATGGTTCTTCTCATGTTCCATAAGGCTTCTTTTTGTGCAGAAGAGTCGGCCAGTAGAACGTCTTGGCAATCGTTCTCTTCTAATACAATATTGATCTGTTCGCATTGCATGAATAGATCGTCCATGCTATCGCCATTGACTTCAATAAGCAGGAAAGCCTCGATTCCGTCAACCAGGGTAAAGGCAATCTGATCGTATTTAATGACCCACTCAACGCCTTTGCGTTCCATGAATTCTAGTGAAGAAGGAGTTTGGCCGGCCATAAAAATGCGTGATACAGCTTGGCAAGCAGCTTCATTGCTTTTGAATGAAGCTAACATAAGGATGTTCTCCTTTGGTTTTGGGATCAATTTCACCACGATTTTTGTAACAATTCCCAACGTTCCCTCCGAACCGATCATTAATTGGGTCAGGTTGTAGCCGGACGAAAACTTTAGTGTATTGGCGCCCGTCCAGATAATTTCGCCAGATGGGAGCACGACCTCGAGGTTTAGGATATACTCCCGAATTGTTCCATATTTTACCACTTGTGGTCCGCCACTTCCATGTGCAACGTTTCCGCCGATAAAGCAGGATCCTTTGCTGGCTGGGTCAACCGGATAGAGTAGGTTTTTGTCCCCAACAGCATCAATGAGATTTTCGGTAATAACTCCGGGCTCCACGGTTGCTTGTAAATTACGTTCATCAATATCGATGATTTTATTCATTTTCTCCATGCAGATCACCAAGCCTCCATGGATGGCTAATGCCCCTCCGCTCAATCCTGTTCCTGCGCCTCTTGGGGTGATCGGAATTTGGTGTTTATCGCATAATTTCACCAATGCGGATACTTCTTCTGTCGATTCAGGAAGAGTAACCACTTCGGGGTAGAATACGAGGTCTTCAGTTTCGTCATGTGAAAAGCGCTCGAGATCTTCTTTGTTATAAAAAGTTCTCTCGCCGGTGATGGCGATAATTTGCTCTAAAATCTCTTTGCTTATCGGGATGAATTTCATTATTTTAAAAATATTAACTTGTCCAGTGTAAACTAACTTTTGCTGTTGCCTTATCGGCACCAAATGGTGGGTTTATTTTTACGATGCTAATTTCAATTGCTATTATTTCAGAAAACTGAGCGTTGATTTCTTTCAGTATATCACTTGCTACGGTTTCTAAAAGTTTCCGTGGCTGGCTCATTTTTTTCTTCGCTATTTGGTACAGGGTCTCATAATTAACAGTATGTGCTAGGTTCTCGGTGTCAATATCAGCAAAAGTATATTGGGCTTTGATAGAGACATCATATTCATTACCTAGAATTTGCTCTTCAGGATAGTAGCCGTGATAGGCATAAAAACGAGCGTTTTCTAATTCAATAGAAACTATTCTCCCCATATAGCAAATCTAAATATTTTTTTAAGCAGGGGAAATTATAATTTCATATAAGAGAAAATTTATCTAAGTTTGATTAGAGTCATGCATCTCATTCCTTTTATTTATGAGCACATACCAGTCTCCGGATTATTATTTATTAGATGAATTAATCTCTGAAGAACACAAGTTAATTCGTTCAACTGTTAGAACTTGGGTGAATAAAGAGCTCTTGCCTATTATTGAAAAACATGCGCAAGAAGCTAGCTTTCCTAGTCGATTATTGAAAGGGATGGCACAGCTTGGTCTTTTTGGTCCCACTGTGCCGGAAACGTACGGTGGCTCAGGATTGGATTATCTAGCCTATGGCATCATGATGCAAGAACTAGAAAGAGGCGATTCCGGAATCCGGTCAACCGCTTCGGTCCAAGGGTCTTTAGTTATGTATCCTATATTGGCGTTTGGCAGTGAGGAACAGAAAAGGAGATATCTTCCTAAGCTGGCCAGTGGAGAATTAATGGGTTGTTTCGGCTTAACTGAGCCAGATCATGGGTCAAATCCATCAGACATGTTATGTAGCTATGAGGAAGATGGAGATGAGATCATCCTTAATGGAAGCAAAATGTGGATCAGTAATGCCCCTTTTGCAGATATTGCTATCGTGTGGGCAAAAAATCCGGAGGGAGTAGTACATGGAATTATTGTAGAAAGGGGTGCTGAAGGCTTTTCTACGCCGGAAACCCATAACAAATGGAGCCTGCGGGCATCGGCTACTGGTGAGCTTGTTTTTGATAACGTTAAAATATCGAAAGACCAAATCTTGCCGAACGTTAAAGGGATGAAGGGACCGCTAAGTTGTTTGAATCAAGCCCGATATGGAATCGCTTGGGGGGCGCTGGGAGCGGCGATGGACTGTTATGATACCGCCTTGAAATATTCGAAAGAGCGGATTCAGTTTGGAAAACCCATAGCAGGTTTTCAACTTCAGCAAAAGAAATTAGCTGAAATGATTACCGAGATAACCAAAGGTCAGTTGTTGGTTTGGCGTCTTGCTCAACTGAAAAATGAGAACCGGGCGACTCCGGCACAAATCTCAATGGCTAAGCGTAACAATGTCGAACTTGCTCTAAAGGTGGCGCGTGAGGCTCGACAAATACTGGGTGGGATGGGTATTACCGGCGAATATTCCATTATGCGCCACATGATGAACCTGGAATCTGTGATTACTTATGAGGGGACACACGATATCCATCTTTTAATAACCGGATCAGATATAACCGGCATCAATGCTTTTTCTTAGATTATTTTCTTAAATCATAATTTATAACCAAAATTTGAATATCAATGAAATGCTTTTTAATTGCCAGTGTTTTAGTTGCGACATGTGTTCATGTGCAAGCCCAAGAAAAAATGAAACCCGAAGACACGGAATTTTGGGAGCCAGTACCCAAAAAGGTCACAGTTGAAGGGGAGAATAAGGTACCGTCAGATGCCATTGTTCTATTTGATGGATCTTCGTTAGATGCATGGGTTAGTTCGAAAGACAAGAGTGCGGCACCATGGACCGTTGAGGATGGTATTTTCACCGTAAAACCTGGTAGTGGGGGTATTGAAACGAAACAAAAATTTGAAGACTATCAATTGCATGTTGAATGGCGCAGCCCCTTGGTGATTAAAGGCGAAGGTCAGGGAAGAGGAAATAGCGGGATCTTCATGCAAGGTTTATATGAAGTGCAGGTTTTAGATACGTATAATAACAAGACCTATGTGAACGGACAAGCGGCGAGTATTTATAAGCAACATGTTCCATTGGTTGGTGTTGTAAGGGAGCAGGGGGAATGGCATAGTTATGATATTATCTGGACGGCCCCACGTTTTAATCAAGATGGAAGTGTAAAAGAGAAGGCAAGAATAACCGTGATCCATAACGGGGTTCTCGTGCAGAACAACGTCGAGTTAGACGGGACGACAGAATATATCGGTTTGCCAAAATACGAGGCTCACGGTGCCGGGCCTATATCCTTGCAAGATCACGGCAACCCTGTAAGCTTCAGAAATATCTGGATTAGGCCACTCTAAGGAACATAGGGGGCTAATCCAAACTTCATTTTACATTACTTCTCTATTCGAAATAATTGAAGATTTTGAAACCTCCCTTTTTTAGATAGTCGTCTTTTTGCATTTCTTTGACGTCTGACTGCATCATTTCATGGATAAGCGCTGGCAGGTCATACTTGGGCTTCCACCCGAGTTGTTTGTTAGCTTTGGAAGCGTCTCCGATTAGCAGCTCAACCTCAGTAGGGCGAAAATACCTTGGGTCGACGCGTACCACCGTCTGACCCATTTTTATATTGTCTGCGCTTAACCCGTAAGTATGTAGGCGCTCTTCGTCAAGATCTACAACGACTCCTTTCTCATTTTCGTTTCTTCCTGCAAATTCGATCTCGATACCAATCTCTTCGAAGCTTTGCCTAACGAATTCGCGCACGGTGGTCGTTACGCCGGTTGCAATCACATAGTCTTCTGCCTGGTTTTGTTGCAACATAAGCCACATTGCTTCTACATAGTCTTTTGCATGCCCCCAGTCGCGTTGTGCAGACAGGTTTCCTAGATACAAGCAATCCTGCAGTCCCAATGCAATTTTACTTACACCGCGTGTGATTTTTCGGGTTACAAAGGTTTCGCCTCGAACCGGGCTCTCATGGTTGAACAGAATGCCGTTGCAGGCATACATGTTATAAGCTTCGCGGTAATTAACGGTAATCCAATAGGCGTATAATTTGGCTACTGCATAGGGTGAGCGTGGATAAAAGGGTGTCTTTTCATTTTGAGGAACCTCCTGGACCAGGCCGTACAGCTCGGATGTTGATGCTTGGTAGATTCGGCATTTTTCTGTCATCCCCAAAATGCGGACGGCTTCTAATAATCGCAGTGTCCCTAAGCCATCGGCATTAGCAGTATATTCTGGTGTGTCGAAGCTAACTTTTACATGGCTTTGTGCCGCCAGGTTGTAGATCTCATCGGGTTGTACCTCCTGCACAATTCGTATCAAGTTTGTCGCATCTGTTAAATCCCCGTAATGGAGGTTGAATTTTTTTTCCTTTTCATGTGGGTCTTGGTATAGATGATCGATACGATCTGTATTAAATAAAGAACTCCGTCGCTTCACGCCGTGTACGATATAACCTTTTTTTAACAAAAACTCAGCTAAATAGGCTCCGTCTTGTCCCGTTATCCCCGTAATTAATGCAACCTTCATATATTTTATTTCTTTTTCTTTAATACCTTTTCCAATAAATATTTGCCATAGCCACTTTTTAGGAGTGGTTGAGCAACTGCCTGTAGTTGTTCATCATTGATGAAATTCATTCGGTAAGCCACTTCTTCAATACAGCCGATTTTTAACCCTTGTCGTTCTTCGATGACCTGAACAAATTGTCCTGCTTGCATGAGAGAAGGGAAGGTTCCGGTATCTAACCAAGCAGTACCGCGACTGAAAATTCCGACATGTAATTGGCCTTTGTCAAGATATGCCTTGTTGACATCGGTAATTTCATATTCCCCGCGAGCGGAAGGCTCTAAATTTTCTGCAATCTCAATAACCGAGTTGTCATAAAAATAGAGACCAGGAACGGCGTAATCTGATTTTGGTTGACTCGGTTTTTCTTCAATGGATATTACCTGATTGTTTTCATTGAATTCAACAACGCCGTATCGTTCAGGATCGGAAACCTGATACGCAAATATCGTTGCGCCATCAGCATGGGTTTTTTGCTGCAACAATTTTGATATCCCGTCTCCGTAAAAAATATTATCTCCAAGGATTAAAGCTACTTTATCTTTTCCAATAAATTCCTTCCCTATGACAAAGGCCTGAGCTAACCCATTGGGTTCTGCCTGTTCCGCATAGCTGAAATTACACCCGATAGCGTTGCCTGTACCTAACAGTTTTTTGAACTGTGGTAAGTCATGCGGTGTGGATATGATCAGTATCTCCCGAATGCCTGCGAGCATTAAGGTCGATAGCGGATAGTAGATCATGGGTTTATCGTAAACCGGCATCAACTGCTTGCTGACCGCCAGCGTAAGTGGATGTAGTCGGGTGCCAGAGCCTCCGGCGAGAATAATTCCTTTCAATGTCTCAAGTTTAGATTGGTAAAATTATAATATATTTCTTATTCGATGCAACCTTTTCTTCCCTTTGGCAGTCTAATAGTTAAAAGGCCTATAATTGTGATTGCTGCAACAAACGGATATCAAATAAAGCGATGAAAATAAATAAATTAAACAACATTAAACGAACAAATATGAAATCTATCTTACTTTTTGGATTAGCTCTTAGCATCAGTGTTTTCAATGTGCAAGCACAGGAAAAAGAAAAAGCCGTTCGTGAAGCAGATTCTGTGAAGGTAGTTGCGGACAGTACAGTCGTTGAAATTGACAAAGATGGTGAAAAGAAGAAAGTGAAGATTATTTTTGAGTACGGTAAAGAGGAGATAGATAAGCGAATTAAAAATTCAGAGGGAAATGACATCGTATCAGAAAAAACGCATCGCGCAGGTGATGATGATGACGCTGATGGTGTGTTTGCGGGGATTACTTTTTCCCGCTTCGATTTAGGATTAGCAAAGATGCTGAATGATGGTAAGTTGGCATTGACACCTGAAAACGAGTTCTTGGAATACCGTGGCTGGAAGTCGGTTAACGTTGGTTTCGACGTACTGCAAATGGGTTACAAGTTTAGTGATCAATTCCGGATGCATATAGCTGCTGGTTTTGACTGGACACACTTTCGTTTGGAAGATGATATTATCATTTTGGAGGATACCAAGCCACTTTCATATACTGATTCGCCGATTAGCTATAGTAAAAACCGTTTTTCATCCAGCTATCTGCGTATTCCTCTGAGTTTTGAGCTACAGACCAAGGCTAGTAAATCTGGTGACAAAATTAAATTAGCAGTAGGTCCGGTTATGGGTGTTTTATTACAAGGAAGTCAGAAGTTTAAAAGCGATGAAGAGGGTAAGCGAAAGGTGAAGGATGGATTTAATTTTGCACCGGTAACATACGGAGGTTTTGCGCGCTTAGGTGTGGGTAGCTTTGGAGTGTATGCCAAATACTATTTTAACGACATGTTTATCGATAGCCCTGATCAGGAAGGTTTAAAAAATCTTAGCTTTGGACTTATGTTCTTCTTTTAATATCGATTAGTCAAGGCAGATGGATTTGGAAAGCTTGTTAGCGGGCTGTATAGAAAATGATCGGAAGGCACAGGAGATGTTGTATCAGAGTATTGCGCCAAAGATGATGACCGTATGTTTACGCTATGCCGATAGTCAATACGAAGCGGAAGAGATTCTGCAAGTTGGATTCATCAAGCTATTCAATGGGATTCGGACCTTTGCTGGTAAAGGTTCTTTTGAAGGATGGGTGCGCAGGATCTTTGTCAATACCGCGATAGAGATGTGCAGGAAAAAAACGAGCGTTAAAAGTGTCGATGCGGTTGACGGAGAAGAACAGGTTTTCTTGCAGAGTTTTGACTCTGATCGGGTAACGATTCAAGAGTTGCTGGATATGATTCAGGAGCTACCCGCAGGTTACCGCTTGGTATTTAATATGTATTCAATAGAAGGGTTTTCGCATAAAGAGATCGCTGATAGGTTGAACATCTCTGAAGGAGCCTCGAAATCGCAGCTGTCACGGGCACGAGCAAGATTACAGGAAAAAATGAAAATTATAGAAAGGGAAGTAGATGGCATCAAATCGTAAAAAGGATATCGATCAGCTGTTTAAAGGCAAACTTGAAGATCATTCTTCGGAAGTCCCATTTGCTTTATGGGATAAAATATCGGCGAAGCTAGATGAAAACCAAGGGAAGGGACAAGTTGTTGGAGAGGATCCGCTTGTTGAACCACTGCCTGCTGACTTTGGTACTAAAAAGAAAAAGTTGGGAGGTTCTTGGTTCTTGAAAATTGCCGCAGGTCTTTTATTATTTGGTTTTTTGATATGGAGACTGCAACCGAACGAGGTTCGGACAAGGCCGGATGAGTCGCTTGCTGGCCAAACTCAGGAATTGGTTCAGAAGCAGAAGCCCGCTCAGAGTAACGATGATCACGGAGTAAAGCCTGAAGATACTTCCAAGCCGGTCGTAGCGGAGGGGCTGCCTCCTCAGCGACAGGAGGAAAGTCGGCCGACTGAGAAAGTAGAGACGCGGTTGGCTTATGTGGAGCCACGACCCGAACAAGCTGACAATACCGCAGAGGATCCAACCGCGTCGGAGGGAATAGAGTCTGACGATTCTCAGCAAACGGTTAAACGAAGTGGGGTAGCGCTGAATGCAGAAGAAGCGATCGCAATGGCGAACACTGATGAAGATGATCCGGTTGTGAATGACCCTGTATTTGAGTCTGTCCCTGATGCTGCTGAAATAACACTCGAGACCGTTGGGCAGGAACATGACTTGCTTACTTCGACAGAGAAGACAACAGATGAAGAAGGTGGTTTTGAAGAATCACTTGCATCGTCTCTACGTGAGCGTCCAAAGTTATTAAGTGGCGTCTTAAATTTCGTAGCAAATAACCTTCAGGTTGGCGGAAGTCAGGTGGTTGAATTCAATGAAACTGATCAGGGGATTTTACAAGTTGATGTGAAAGCTTTGTTTAACAAGTAGTCAGTCGCATATTTATTCTTAACTTCGCTGCGTATTAATCAATGCAGATGTATGTCAGTACCTCCTTCGAACAATTCGTGTGATTTACCTGAAACCCCGAGTTACGAATCTGGGTTGCCTTTATTAAGTGTAAGAAAGGTAGCTCGGAAATTTTCTGAACAGACTGATTCTGGAGGGTTACAAGACATTGGTTTTACCATGTCCGAGAAGGAGATTACGGCGATCATCGGCAGGAGTGGAAGTGGTAAAAGCACGTTATTGCGTTTGATTTACGGCTTGTCTGAGCCCGATGAGGGCGAAATCCGCTTCAACGGCTACCGAGTGTTAGGGCCAAGCGAGCAGTTGGTTCCAGGACATCCTGAAATGAGAATGGTTTCCCAAGGTTTTGATGACCTGAACACGTTTGCGACGGTTTATGACAATGTAGCATCCCGGTTAAGTAATGAAGATCTGGAATATAAGAACAAGCGTACGCTGGAAGTGCTTATTTCTCTACGGATCGATCATTTGCGGGATCAGCGGATCAGCGATTTGAGCGGCGGAGAGAAGCAACGTGCAGCTATTGCCAGAGCTCTGGTCACCCAACCTTTGCTCTTGTTGATGGATGAGCCTTTTAATCAAGTTGATGCGGCGTTTCGAGATCAACTCCAGCGAGATCTGAAAGCGATTGTGGAGACGAGTGGGCTTAGTGTTATTATTGTTTCGCATGATCCGGCTGAAGTATTGGGGATGGCTGATCAACTCGTCATTCTCAACGATGGTAAACTTGCCGCCGTTGATCATCCGGTCAGTTTATATCATTGTCCTCCGACGCGCTATATTGCTCGAATGTTAGCAAAGAGTAATATTCTTCGTGGTGACCAGGTTGCGACATTGCAGATCGAACAGCAACATGAATGTTATGCAATTCACCCAGAATGGATTCGTGTTGAAATTGACGATGAGGGTAGTTTTTATATTGACGCCGTTTTTTTCAGAGGCTTTTACGAAGAGCTGCTAGTTCGTAACGAACAGATATACCTCCGCGTTTATCAAAAGGTGGGTAGTGGGTTGAAGAAGGGTGACAAGGTCGTATGCCATATAAATAATTATATAGCTGTCCGAGATGACCGTAATGAGTAAAAACGGGCTCTTACTGAACCATCTTATTGGCACAAGCAGAGCTTGCAAATGCTTCGGGCTTTGCTTTAAATACAAAACCCATCCCTAGAATATACCCCATAGCGTCGTGCAGGGCCTGATTGGACTTAAATTGTGGGTTTGTATTAATGTCTGCGTGTACTTCCAGGTCTATATGATAACGATCCAGAAGCGGACAAAGGTCGTAAGCAACCATAATAGAACGTTGTACTTCTGCCAACATCCGGGTTTTAATGGTCATTTTTTCCTTTGTCTTTTCTTGATGGATAAACATAAAAGCACCTTTCTTCTCACGGACAAAGACGATGACAGTAGCAAAATCAATTAATGAGCCCTTTACTTGTGAGTCTGTTCCAATACAAACTTTTAAGTGATTGCCCATTTCATATTCATTCGCTATCACTCGATTTACTTCTTCGAGGATGTCTTCACCCAGAGTTTCGCCATTGAACTTTTTCCAGGTCATAAGTGTGATTGTTAATAGTTAAAAGTTAGCTTTTCTATTTCGTTTTTTTCTATTGTCAAAATAAGGTTTCCTTTTGATAATCAGGTTATTTTATTATTAACAAATCGTAAATGCGTCCACCTAATTTTTGCTTAATTATTTATTAATTCGCCATTCTCTAAACAATTATTAATTTTACTTGTTGTACTACAATTACAAGTCAGAAGAAAAAAATCAAAACAATGAAACAAACATTCAAATTGAGCCTTGCGGCTCTTGCATTTGCAACACTAGGTTTTACCGCTTGTAACTCGGGAAGCCAAAATTCTGATAATTCAAGCACTTCAGATAGCACGGATATGACTACGGCTACAACAGGGTCGATAGAGGTGACTCCCGTGGAAGACTCTAAGGCTTTTCCCGGAGCAAGTTTGGAAATAGCTTCGTTGACATCTGAAAAAGTGGGTTCCGATTCGGCTAAAATAACGGTTAAGTATAATGTGGAAAACTTTACCTTGACAGAGCATACCGATGACTCCAACGCTAATCATATGGCAAATTCAGCTGAAGGTCAGCATATTCATTTTATTTTGGATAATACACCTTATGCTGCGTTATATAAACCAGAACATTCAGCAACTGTTAAGTTAGGCAGTGAGCATTATTTACTTTCTTTCTTATCCCGTTCTTATCATGAGTCGATTAAAGAAAAGGGCGCGGCTGTTTTAAAGCATTTTCGTGTTGATGAAAATGGTGCTATTGAAGAGCTGGACTTGCCTACGGACGCTTCGTTATTCTATAGTCGTCCGAAAGGCGAATATAAGGGTGTCGACACAGACCGGGTATTGTTAGACTTTTATCTATGGAATACAGATTTGACTGACGGAAATAAAGTTAAAGCAACTGTCAATGGACAAGATTTCTTATTAGATAATTGGGGGCCTTATGAAATTGTGAATGCTCCCAACGGAGAAGTTACCGTTAACTTGTCGCTTGTTGATGAAAACGGGAATCCTCTTTCTGGAGATAACACGTCGATAAATAGAACCATTACCTTGTCAGAGTAACGATGGTTCTCCATCAGGTAGTACTGATGAGTTTTTAACAAAGAATCGCCTGCAAACACAGGCGATTCTTTGTTTTTATATCTATGTGTATGATCCGTGCTAATTTGTACATTTGTAGTCAAAGAAAAAATTATGTCTATTCATATCCCTGCCGATCAGGAAGAGCGGATCAATATTATTCTACACAAACTAAAATTTATTTCGGAAGACCAAAAGCCAGCGGTATTGGTTATGACATCGGTCAACCCTCCTGAATATGAAATGAATGATTGGTTACATGAACTTCTACGTATGGCCGGCGGTCGTATATATGACACACAGGCGAGCGATGGTAAAGCGATGTTTAATCCCGATTTAATTCTTGTTTTAACCGACCAGATAGAAGGGGTACTTGGTGATTTAGGTGTTTTGTTGTCTCTTAGCGAGTGGGAGCAGACAAACGCTGTTAAAAATAATCGAATTTATTTAGTAGATGAAGGGAATGCTTTAATAGAGGACGAATCGAAGCTTGCTGATAATTTAGAGCTTTTAGCTGAGATAATTTATCCCCAATACCTTACATATGGTGGTAATGGGGATAAGTGGATTCAATTTGATGTATAGCTAAGCTTTAAGCTAGCTTCTTGTATTTGATTCTTTTTGGAGTTTGGTCTCCAAGGCGTTTCTTTCTGTTTTCTTCATATTCGGAATAGTTGCCCTCAAAGAAATATACTTGGGAGTCGCCTTCAAAAGCTAAGATATGTGTACAAATGCGGTCAAGGAACCAGCGGTCGTGTGAAATAATAACAGCGCAACCACCAAAGTTTTCTAAACCCTCTTCAAGCGCCCTAAGGGTGTTAATATCGATGTCGTTCGTTGGTTCATCCAACAGTAATACGTTTGAGCTTTTTTTCAAGGTAATTGCTAAATGTACTCGATTTCTTTCCCCACCGGATAAGACACCCACCTTTTTTTGTTGATCTGCGCCATTAAAATTGAACTTCGAGACATAAGCGCGGGAGTTGATCGTACGGTTTCCCAGTTGTATGTTATCGAGGCCATCCGTAATGTTTTCCCAGACAGACTTTTCCGGATCCAGATCGTCGTGCATCTGATCGACATAACCTAGCACAACGGTTTCCCCGACTTTGAAAGTTCCGCTATCTGGAGATTCCTGACCGGTAATCAATCGGAATAATGTTGTTTTCCCTGCGCCATTAGGTCCGATGATACCAACGATTCCTGCCGGTGGTAAAGAGAAACTTAGGTTCTCAAATAGGATCTTATCTCCATAAGCCTTGCTTACGTTGTTAGCTTCGATAACGACATTGCCTAACCGAGGACCGGGTGGAATAAACAGCTCCAACGTTGCTTCACGCTCTTTCGTCTCTTCAGAAGCTAGTTTTTCATAATTTGACAAACGTGCTTTTGATTTAGCGTGCCGCGCTTTCGGTGCCATTCGTGCCCATTCAAGCTCGCGTTCAAGCGCTTTTTGGCGTTTGTTTTCAGACTTTTCTTCTTGTTCAAGACGTTTCGCCTTCTGATCCAACCATGAAGAATAGTTCCCTTTCCAAGGAATCCCTTCGCCTCTGTCCAGTTCCAGAATCCAACCTGCAATATTATCAAGGAAATACCGATCGTGTGTCACGGCAATCACTGTTCCTTTATACTGATGCAGGTGTTGTTCTAGCCAGTCAATGGACTCGGCGTCCAAGTGGTTGGTCGGCTCATCGAGTAAAAGGACATCTGGTTCCTGAAGTAATAATCTACATAAAGCAACGCGCCTTCTCTCACCACCCGAGAGCGTTGCGATTTTCGTATCGGGTTCAGGGCATCGCAATGCATCCATTGCACGCTCTAGTTTGTTGTCCAATTCCCAGCCGCCCATCGCATCTATTTTGTCTTGAAGCTCGCCCTGTCTGGTCATCAGCTTATCCATCGCGTCGGCATCTTCATAGACTTCAGGTAAACCAAATTTTTCATTGATCTCTTCGTATTCTTTTAAAATATTAATGATATCTGCGCATCCTTCCTCAACTGTTTCCCGAACAGTCTTTTCTGGATCTAGTTTAGGCTCTTGTTCCAGCAGACCAACTGAATAACCTGGTGAAAATACCACTTCGCCCTGATAAGATTTGTCTATACCGGCAATGATCCTTAATAAAGAGGATTTCCCTGAACCGTTTAAACCAATAACACCGATCTTTGCTCCGTAAAAGAATGACAAATAAATATTCTTTAAAACTTGTTTTTGTGGCGGATAGGTTTTACTTACCCCAGCCATCGAAAAAATAATTTTCTCGTCTGACATATTTTCTTATTTGTTTTCCCAAATATCGCTAATAATAAACTTTTAATGCCATTCTTTTCAGTTATTTCATAAAAATGCCATAAATTGACATGTTAAGAGCTGTGGCTCAGTTCTTGTTAAAAGTTTAAAAAAGCTTGAATAGATTAATTGAATATTAATATATTAGAGCATAAAAAAAGGATTAAAATATGGATGCGAAATTTTCGCCACGTGTAAAAGATGTCATTTCCTATAGTAGGGAGGAAGCATTGCGACTTGGGCATGATTATATCGGCACGGAACATCTGTTGCTCGGTTTGATCAGAGAAGGAGACGGGATGGCGATCAGGATACTTGAAAACAACGATGTTGATACTTCGCGCTTACGTCGTTCGATAGAGGAGGCAGTTAAAGGAACTTCTATTACAAGTGCAAATCTTGGTAACATACCCTTAACAAAACAAGCTGAAAAAGTTTTAAAAATCACTTATTTAGAGGCAAAGATATTTAAGAGTGATGTAATTGGAACAGAACATTTACTCTTGTCTATCTTAAGAGATGAAGATAATATTGCTTCTCAGATACTTCAACAATACAATATTAACTACGATATCTTCAAGGCCGAAGTTGAGCAAAACCGAACTGAAATCTCAGATCAGGCGAGTTCAGCTGCAGGAGACGAGGACTATCAAGAGGAAGATTATGGACAGCCTAAGAAGGTTTCTGATATTAAATCGAAAACACCGGTATTGGATAACTTCGGGCGCGATCTAACTCGTGCGGCTGAGGAAGGTCGGTTAGACCCTATTGTCGGTCGTGAAAAAGAGATCGAGCGTGTTTCTCAAATTCTTTCGCGGAGAAAGAAAAACAATCCGATTCTAATTGGTGAGCCTGGTGTTGGTAAGTCAGCTATAGCCGAAGGTTTGGCGTTGCGTATTGTGCAACGAAAGGTATCACGAGTGTTGTTTAATAAGCGAGTAGTAACATTAGACTTAGCTTCTTTGGTCGCTGGCACAAAATATCGTGGGCAGTTTGAAGAGCGGATGAAGGCCGTAATGAACGAATTGGAAAAATCACCTGATGTTATTTTATTTATAGATGAGATCCATACCATTGTTGGTGCTGGTGGTGCTTCAGGTTCGTTGGATGCCTCCAATATGTTCAAGCCTGCTTTAGCGAGAGGCGAGATTCAATGTATAGGTGCCACAACGCTCGACGAATACAGACAGTTTATTGAAAAAGATGGAGCGCTTGATCGTCGTTTCCAAAAGGTTCTTGTAGAGCCAGCAACATATGAGGAAACAATTGAGATTCTGAATCGGATCAAAGAGAAATATGAAGAACACCATGGTGTTTCCTATACTCCCGAAGCAATTAATGCTTGTGCGACGCTGACTACCCGGTATGTTACTGACCGTTTCTTGCCGGATAAGGCTATTGATGCGTTAGATGAAGCTGGCTCGCGTGTCCATCTAAACAATATTCATGTTCCACAATCGATCATCGATATCGAAGAAAAGATAGAAGAGATCAAGATCGAAAAGAATAAAGTGGTGCGTAGTCAAAAATATGAGGAAGCCGCAAAATTACGGGACACCGAGAAGCGCCTGCTGGAAGAACTAGAACAGGAAAAGAAAGCTTGGGAAGCAGAAACTAAAACGAAAAGGTATACAGTAGGAGAGGAAAATGTTGCAGAAGTTGTTTCAATGATGACAGGAATACCAGTCCAACGTGTTGGTCAGACCGATAGTCAAAAACTTCTGGGTATGGGTGATGCGATGAAAAATCGGATTATCGGGCAGGATGACGCAGTGCAAAAACTTGTACGTGCTATCCAGCGAACCCGTGCCGGATTGAAAGATCCAAAAAAACCGATCGGCTCTTTTATTTTCCTTGGCCCTACAGGTGTTGGTAAAACAGAGTTAGCAAAAGAGCTTGCTCGTTTTATGTTTGACAGTGAAGATTCGCTCATTCAAATTGATATGAGTGAGTATATGGAGAAGTTTGCCGTATCCAGACTCGTAGGTGCGCCGCCGGGCTACGTAGGCTATGAAGAAGGAGGGCAGCTTACAGAAAAAATACGAAGAAAGCCTTATTCGGTTGTTCTTTTAGATGAAATTGAAAAAGCGCATCCCGACGTTTTTAATTTGCTATTGCAAGTGTTGGATGAAGGGCAGCTAACGGATAGTCTGGGTAGAAAAGTGGATTTTAGAAATACGATCGTTATTATGACGTCGAATATAGGTGCTCGTCAACTGAAAGATTTCGGTCAGGGTGTTGGTTTTACTACATCGGCCAAAGCCGGACAGGCAGATGCACATTCTAGAAGCGTAATTGAGAATGCACTGAAACGTACATTTGCACCAGAGTTTTTGAATCGTGTTGATGATGTGATTGTATTTAATTCGCTTGGTCAAGATGAGATCTTCAAGATCATTGATATTGAGTTGAAGACTCTTTTCGAACGTATCGAAGGGCTTGGTTATACAATTAAATTAACCGATGAAGCAAAGAAACACATTGCAGAAAAGGGTTTTGATTCCAATTTCGGTGCAAGGCCATTAAAGCGAGCGATACAAAAATACCTAGAGGATCCAGTTGCAGAAGAGATTTTGAAGGGTGAACTTGTTGAAGGGAGCACTCTCCTGATAGATTTTGACTCCGAAAAATCGGAAATGATTGTTAAGTCAGTAAAAGAGGGAAAGGGTAAAAGCTCCAAGCCGACGGATGTGACACCGAAGTCTAGCAAAAAGGACGATAAGAAGGAAGAAAAGTAATCCTTTCTCACATTAAATTACAGGAAGAGGGTGTGATAACAGGCGTTTATCACACCCTCTTTTATTTTGGCGTGTTGTTTGTATTAAACCTTTCTAATAATTAATACTCTAACTTACAAACAACAAAACAAAATATGAAAAAGCACTTACTACTGATATGCTCACTGCTGTTAATTGGATTTTCAGCATGTGATGATGACGATAATGTTCAACCAATCGAGAACCCGAACACCGCTTTTGTCGTTACCCTTGACCCGGATGGATGGGTGCGAGAAGCTAATTCGCTAATCGCGTTTGATATCCCTCTTCAAGATTTAACCGAGTACTACATGCTACAAGGTGGGGTGGCTGTTGCACTAAGTTTCGATAATGAACAAACCTACGATGTTCTCCCTACGACTTTTGCGGCTCAAGCTTACTCGGTAAATTATTCAATCGGAATGGTTACTATTTATATTGAAGACCCAATTGCCGATGATGATATCCGGATTGAAGCGCCGTCTAGTGATATTACAGCTAAAATCATATTAACAACGACAGACTATTTGGACTACCAGGGTCTTTTTGACTCTCCTGACCTTCAGTTTAAAGAGTTGAAATAGATCAAATCTTATAAGATTTTAACAAAAGCAGAACGGCAACTTTAATAGGTTGCCGTTCTGCTTTTATCACCATTTTTATTAAATTGGTTTTTCAACATAAAAAAATATTTTATGGAAATAACCTTTCATGGCGCTGCCCAAACTGTTACTGGTAGTAAACATCTTCTTCATCTGGATGATGGCTATAAAATATTATTAGATTGTGGAATGTTTCAAGGAAGAGGTGTTGACAGTGACGTCCTTAACCGCGACTTTGGCTTCAACCCAAGAGAGGTTGATTGCGTGATACTTTCTCACGCGCATATCGATCATTCCGGACTTCTTCCTTTTCTTGTCAAGCAAGGATTTCGAGGTAAAATTTTTTGTACACCCGCAACCAGAGATCTCTGTAAGATACTTTTATTAGATTCCGCCTACATTCAAGAATCAGATGCACGCTATTTGAATAAAAAAAGAAAGAAACAGGGGAAACCGGAAATAGAGCCTTTGTACAATACCGAGGATGCATATATGGCTCTCTCTTTGATCCGGACGGTGAAATATCGAACGCCTTTTGAGCTTAATCAAAACGCGAGGTTAACTTTCACCGATGCAGGTCATATCATTGGTAGCGCTGCGGTTCATCTTGATATCATCGAACAAGGCAGAACGCTGAAACTTTCTTTCTCCGGTGATGTAGGTCGTTATGGAGATTTGATACTAAAATCGCCTGAGAGCTTCAGGCAGGCTGACTACATCTTAGTGGAATCTACCTATGGTGATGAACTACATCAAAAACCGGAGCCCGCAGAAGAGAACTTAAGACGAATCATAGAGGAAACCTGTGTTGCTCGGCAAGGAAAAGTAATCATACCAGCCTTTAGTGTGGGTCGCACGCAGGAATTATTGTATCATTTAAATAACCTGAGTCTGAAAGGGCATCTTCCAGCTGTACCTGTGTATGTAGACAGTCCCCTGTCAGAAAAAGCAACCTTGGTAGTAAAGTCTCACCCTTGGAACTTTAATGAAAAAGTACAGGAAGTTATGAAGAATGATGATGATCCGTTTGACTTCCCAAAACTTCATTTTGTAGAGGATGCAGAGGAGTCAAAATTATTGAATTTCAGGAAAGAACCTTGTATCATCATCTCTGCGTCTGGGATGGCTGAAGCCGGACGCATCAAGCATCATATCAAGAACAATATTGAAGATCCAAAAAATACGATTCTTTTGGTTGGTTACAGTGAACCAGGTTCTTTGGCCGGACGACTGAAGGCGGGCGCAGATATTGTGTCCATTTTTGGTGAAAAGTTTCCTGTGAGAGCTCAAGTTCAGAGTGTGCAGTCTATGAGTGCTCATGGGGATCAAAATGACTTAATTCAGTTTCTATCATCCCAGAACGTAACACTTGTTAAGAAGGTCTTTCTTGTACACGGAGATTTGGATACGCAGCTTATATTCCAAAAAATACTTCAAAAGAAAGGTTACGAGGTCGAAATTCCGCAGCGTCATCAATCTTTTGAACTTAGCTGAAGAAATGTATGTCGTTCGGAGAAAACGACAGGATTAAACAAATAAAAAGGTTACACTTGAGGGTAACCTTTTTATTGTGATGTAGATGTGTTTAATCTTCTTTCTCACCCATGTGTTGGATGATGGCTTCACTGACCCCTGTAAACGAGAAACCGCCATCATGGAACAAATTCTGCATGGTCACCATTTTCGTTAAATCAGAAAATAAAGAAATAGCATAATTTGCACATTCATCTGCGGAAGCATTTCCTAGTGGTGACATCTTATCTGCATAGTCAATAAATCCATCAAAACCTTTCACTCCAGAACCTGCTGTTGTACGCGTAGGGGATTGACTAATTGTATTGATTCTTACCTGCTTTTTTACGCCATATTGATAGCCAAAGTTACGTGCAATACTTTCTAACAGAGCCTTCGCGTCAGCCATATCATTGTAATCAGGGAATACCCGTTGCCCTGCTATGTAAGTTAAGGCTACAACCGAACCCCATTCATTAATTGCATCCTTTTTTAAGGCAGTTTGCAAGATTCGGTGAAGGCTGATTGCTGAAATATCAAAGCCTTTGTGCATAAAATCGTAGTTGTTTTCCGTGTAGTGAATACCTTTCCGGACATTGATACTCATACCGATGGAGTGCAAAATAAAATCAACCCCGCCACCAAAATGTTCCATCGACTTGTCGAACAAATTCTCAATATCTTGAACACTGGTCACATCCGCAGGGATTACAGGCGCATTGTTGCATTCCTTAGCAAGCTGGTCTATCGTCCCCATGCGTAGTGCAACAGGGGCGTTTGTTAGTACAATCTCCGCTCCTTCTTCAACACAGCGCAATGCGGTTTTCCAAGCGATCGAGCGTTCATCGAGCGCTCCAAAGATGATTCCTTTTTTTCCTTTTAATAAATTATATGCCATAATGGATTGATTAAATTACTTTTAAAATTCTAAACCAAAGGTTATAAAAAGATGCTGATTTGCCAAATAACCCGTTATCTTTTGTCTGTTTGTTGTAATCGCTAATTATTTATTATTTCAAATGCAGATTCAAAAGTTCTCTAGCATGCATCGTGGCAGTTTCACTGATATCTGTGCCACCAAGCATCTGTGCTAGTTCGGTCACCCGAGCTTCATGTTCCAGTAGTTGAATATTGGTAATTGTCTTATTTGTATGCTGTTCTTTGTAGACTTTAAAGTGATGAACGCCTTGCGCAGCTATCTGAGGTAAATGCGTAATGGCAATTACTTGTAAATTGGTAGTCAGTTGACGCATTAATTCACCTACTTTCATTGCCACATCACCCGATATTCCGGTGTCGATCTCGTCAAATATAATAGTTGGAAGAGCGGAGGTTTGTGCTACTAATGATTTGATCGCGAGCATGAGCCTTGATAGCTCCCCACCAGATGCTACCTTGCTGACTGGTTGAGGTTCTTGACCTTGGTTAGCCGAAAACAAAAACACAACTTCATCTTGCCCGCTCTTTTTAAGAATATGATCTGCAAATGGATTTAATTGGATTTTAAAAACACTATGAGGCATACCCACTTCTTTCAGAGAATGCTGAATCGAGTTTTCAATAACGGGGATAGTAGCTTCCCGAGTTTTCGTAAGCTTGGCTGCAAGTTGCCGACTTTTATCAGACAGTTGCGCACGCTCCTCCGCTAATTTTTGCAATCGGTCATCATTAAGCAGAACAGCATTGATCTTTTTGTCAAGCTCCTCCTGCACCGTCAACAAAGATGCAACATCATCCGACTGGTGTTTTTGAAGGAGTTTATAAATTAGGCTCAGGCGATCTTCAATAAACTGCATTCTTTCTGAGTCGACAGATGTTTCACTGTCGAGAATAGCCAGCTCATTCGAAATATCCTTCAATTCAATGTAGCTACTGTTGAGTCGTCCGCTGAGCTCTTCCAATTTCGGAAAGAACTGTTCTACTTGTTGTAATTGTTGGAGACTTTGTTTGATTAAGCTCAGACTAGAGTGCTCCTGTTCCTGAAGCAGATAGTTTGCCTGTTGGAGGCTGCTTTTTATATCCTCTGCATGACTAAGTAAGGATAACTCTTCCTCAAGGTCTTTCTGCTCACCCATTTTTAATCCCGCAGCCTGGAGCTCATCAAATAAAAATTGATGATAGTCCATCTCAGCCTGTAGTTGTGAGTTTAATTCCGACAGGCTCTGATACTCTTTTTCAGTCTGTAAAAACTGATGAAAGGTATCCTGAAACGTGCTTAATAAGTCGCTGTTCTCAGCAACACTGTCGATTGTGAGTAACTGAAATGCTTGAGTGTTAATTTCCAGCGTGGCATGCTGCGAGTGTATTGCAATCAGTTTTTCACTTAGTATCTTAAGCAGATTAAGTTTAACGGGAGTATCATTGATAAATGCACGGGACTTCCCATCTGGATATATTTCTCGTCTAATGATGCATTGCTGTTCGTAATCTAAATCATTGTGATCAAAAAACTCTCGAATATTGTAATCTTCAATATTGAAATAGCCTTCGATTACACATTTCTTACTCTGGTTGTAAAAATATTTACTCTCTGACCGTTGGCCTAAAATCAAAGACAAAGCTCCGAGAATGATTGACTTTCCTGCACCCGTTTCGCCCGTTATAATATTAAGCCCTTTTCCGAATTGAATGTCAATCTCGTCTATTAAAGCATAATTTTTTATTGACAAACGTGCCAGCATGTAATATGTAAATTAGATATCCAATAAAATTTGACAAAGCGCTTTGACAAAGATACGTAAAAAAGCTACTTAAAGTAGGGTGAGCGTATGTTGAGCAATATCTTGGGCTACCTCAAGTTTGGACTTTAATTTGAATTGGAAATGTTCGCCCGCACGATTTATAATGGTTATCTTGTTTTGGTTACCCGCAAAACCAGCTCCCTCGTCTTGTAAGCTATTCAAAACAATGAAATCGAGATTCTTTTTCTCCAGCTTATCTTTAGCGTTTTCAATTTCATTATGTGTTTCTAGTGCGAAGCCCACTAAGATCTGTTTTTCCTTCTTCTTACTGCCTAAGGTTTTGAGTATATCGGTTGTTTTTTCAAGTTCGATGGTCATCGAATCTGTATTCTTTTTTATTTTTTCTTCTGCCACAACTTTCGGACGGTAGTCTGCCACAGCCGCACTCATGATGGTAATATCTGCATGTGGAAAATTATCCAAACAAGCATTCAGAAGTTCTTGAGCAGACGTGATTTTGATCAGATTAACACCTTCAGGTGCATGCTCGCTTGTCGGACCGCTAATCAGGGTAACATCTGCCCCGAGCGTATGAAATACCCGTGCAATAGCAATGCCCATTTTTCCACTTGAATGATTGCCGATAAAGCGAACCGGATCGATCGCTTCATGGGTGGGGCCTGCAGTAACAAGAACCTTTTTCCCCTTAAATTGCTGTTGATTGGATTGAGTGTTCAGAATAGCTTCTAGAATTTCGTATGGTTCAGCAAGTCTGCCTTCTCCAATAAGTCCGCTCGCTAATTCACCGCTACCGGGTTGGATAAGATGATTTCCATACGACTTAAGTCTTTCTATATTCGTTTGCGTGGCTGGGTGAGCCCACATGTCTAAATCCATTGCGGGCGCAAAATAAACAGGGCACCGGGCAGACAGGTAAACGGCGGATAAAAGATTGTCACAAATGCCTGAAGCAAATTTCGCTAAGCTGTTCGCACTGGCAGGGGCAACAAGGATTAAGTCAGCCCACAGGCCTAACTCCACATGATTATTCCATTCACCCGTTTTGGTATCAAAATAGTCTGTTAGAACCGGGCGTTTCGATAAAGTCGAAAGCGTAAGTGGGGTAATAAAGTTGACCGCATCACGGGTCATGATCACCTGTACATTTGCTTCGGCTTTTATCAAAAGCCGAAGCAGTAGGGCTGCTTTATAAGCTGCTATGCTTCCACATACTCCTAGTATGATGTTCTTGTTTTTAAGCATAGGCGCGTTAGTTGGTAATTAGTCCTGCTCTGCAGTAGGGTTGCGGTAGTAAACCTTATCATTCATGAAGTCATCTACTGCTAAAAGAGTAGGTTTCGGCATACGCTCGTAATGTTTAGAAATTTCAATCTGCTCACGATTCTCAAACACTTCCTCTAAGTTATCGTTTACCGTAGCGAAATCAGCAAGTTTACTGTGAAGTTCTTCTTTGATATCACTAGCAATTTGATTAGCACGTTTTGAAATGATTACGATAGACTCATAGATGTTCTCTGTATTCTTATCCAAGTCACGTAAATCACGCGTAACGGTTGTGGTTGGAACTGGTACCACTTGTTTTTCTGTATTGTTCTCCATATTTTTTTAATTTTCCCTTTGCTTTCCAGCTACTAACCTTCTGGGCTAACGGGGGTTTCTTCAATTAATTCTTCTGACTTACTTCTCTCTTGCAGTCTCTCGCGCCTAGCTTCCGCTTCCTCCTGTAGGACAGACCATTCTTCTAATGTTTTTCGAACCCGTTCAATACCTTTCTCAGAATCAGATTTAAATTTTAAAGCATCGTCTAGGTGCGCGCTTTCCGGATAATCTGCAGCGAAGTCATCTGCAAATTCGATAGCATCGTTAAAGCGTTCTTCTTGTCTGCGCTCAGAACTATTCAATGCATAAAGATACTGTGCTTCGATTTTGTAGTATTCCAGTTGTTCAGCGTATTTCGTGTCAGGATAATCTCTCAATGAATTATCAAAAGCGATAACCGCGGCCAAGTAATCACCAATATCAAGGTATATTTTGGAGTTTTCGTATGACTTACGTTCTAATTTGCCACGGAGGTTATCTATCAGGTTTGCTGCTTCTTCAGCTCGTTCACTATTTGGGTAGATATTAATAAATAACTGCAGTGCTTCAATTGCCTTAAGTGTATTTTCCTGATCCAGAGAATACACCGGAGATTCCAGATAATAGCAATAAGCTGCCATGTATCGACATTCTTCTGCACGCTGACTTCCCGGATAGCTTTCAGTAAAGCTCTGGAATTGATAACGGGCTGTAGTATAGTCTTTTAGTTGGAAATTTGTATATGCAAAATAGTAATTTAAATCTTCAGCCTCTGGTCTTCCACGATATCTTTTTACAAGATCATCGAATAAAACAAGAGCTTTTGAAAACTTCTTATCATTATAATATCGAATAGCTTCCTGATATTTCCTGCCGGTATCGTTGCTCGCGCGCAACTTCTCAAACTTGCTCTTACAGCTAGAGAGACCAATGACAAGAAGCATCAACATGGCAAGCGTTTGTACTATACGTTTGTTTTTAAACATTTTGCAAAGATAGTTGAATTAAAAATATGTAGCAATTATATTTTTCGGCACCAAGATATTGTCAATATATTTAATACGAGAAAGACCCGAAAGCTTTTAACAAAGTTTAACAATTATACGATGCAAATTTAGCGCGCTACTTGATTGATGACATTACGAAGGTTTTGTTCAATCAGGTCGGTCATCGTTTTACAGTGGTCATAATTATCTTCTTTGAAATATTTTGACAGACCCTTTTTTAAGCGATTGATATTGTCGTCGGTCGTAATCACATGATGCGCAGAGGCGTCTCTTAAAGCAGCAATGCGATGTCTTTCCATCCGGGCGCGCTGGATAAGTGAAGAACGCTCCTCTTGTTGGTACTGAAGGACTGTTTTTTCTGTCAGGTTCGCCATGCTGATTTGGACATACACATAATTGTCCCGGAAAAACTGCGGCAGATAAATCTTCACATTCCCTTCATAGCCTTGCTGATCGAAATCGATCGCTCGGAGACGAAACTGAAAGTCATCAAAATCGGGTGTGATCTGCACGACAAAGTTATAGGATCGCATATCACCTAATAATGTGATCACGCAACGCTCATTAAACTTAACAAACTCTTTCGCAATGCGTTTATGGTTGTAATCCGATTTGTCGAACCGCTTGCTAGCGAATACGTCACCAGGTATGCCGGCAATATGTTCTTCTATTAATGTATCTCCGTCTACTAGATAATTGACTTGATTGGGTGATAGGATCTCCTCGAGTTCCAAACCATAAATTCTGGACGCATCCGCCTGCTTTACGTAAAAATAATCATAAACATCGTTCAGCCTATTGACAATTTTAATGCGAAATGGATGGGTGTTGCCAAACGTGCAGTACTCAATACGTTCGATAAATTTATGTTCCACAATGCGTGTATTGCCCGATGCTTTTAACTTGGCATAAATAATCTTTAGACCCTCATGGATGCGGTCAATTTCGTGTGAGGGGTACAAGGGGCTTTCCCATAAGGTATCCTTTCCATTTTTGTCGATTACAGGAATTGTTTCATCGAAATGTAATAGTTCAGAATAACGTAACGGCAATTTCGTAGCACGTTGATACGACTGTAAATATCTTTGTAGTGAAGGAATTACCGGAAAAATCGGCTTTTTCCGACTAATGCGAACTTCGTTACTTTTCATCTCACTCTCAATTTCGGTTAATCCACAATCTTATTCTCTTTGGCGAAGCTAATTAATTGATTTTCGTTTTGAATACCAAGTTTTAAAAAAATATTCTCTTTGATAGTTTGGATCGCAAATTCGCTCAAATACAAAAAATCACTGATTTCATTCGTGTTAAATTGTTTGTTCATCAGTTGAATAACCTCTATTTCACGTTTTGTTAGATGAAAAGCTTTAAAATCGGCACTTAAATAATAGGATGTAGGTTGTTCTTCATCGTTCTCTAGGTACTCACCCCAATTCAGGCCGCCATATATCTCTAATACAATTTTTTTGAAGTAATGAAAAGGCGTATTTGACAAAAGATATCCTTTCGCTCCAAGTTTTCTGATCTCTGTGATCAACCTTAGGGACGCATAATTGCTGATCGCAACCGTTCTAACAGAAGGGTACTTCTGTGCTAAAGCGGTAAGGGTGTCAATTCCATCCAGAAGTGGCATATTGATATCCAATATAAGGATGTCGGGAACCGCCTGACTTAGAGTGTTCACCAAAGTCTTTCGGGTGTTTACCGAGTCCAATAATTCAAAGCTGTCATCGTTTCCCAATGATGAAATTAGGTCATCAGTCGCGAAGGATTGGTCTGCAGCTATCAAGATCTTAACTTTCATCATGTATCAAATTATTCAATGGTATCTGGATATACACCAACACCCCACCTTCCTGTTTGTTTAAAACTTCAATCTTACCATTTAAGTAATGGATCTTGCTCGCTATACTCAGTTCTTTTTCTTTTAGTTCAGGGTCTTTAGATGTAATGCCTTTGCCGTTATCTTCAGCAACGACGTTAATATGATCTCTATGTTCGATGATTTGTAGAAAAGCATTTTTTGCAGAGGAATGCTGGACTATGTTGGACAAAAGCTCTTGTATGATTCTATATAAATCGATAATTGCTGGTTTCTTATAATTTGTCATCCTTTCGAAACCAATTATCTTATACTCCAAATGTATTTGGTGGGAGTGATTGATATTGTCACAAAGATAGCTGATGGCCGCGGCGAAACCCAACTTCTGAAGATGAAATGGAACCAGAAGATGGCTAATTGTTTGAATTTGACCGTTTGCCTGATGGATGATGTCCTCCGCAATATTTATCTTCGATTTTATTCCATCTGCCAGATCTTCGTTTCTTATAGATGATAGCTGCAGGGAGGCAAGTGAGAGCATCGACCCTACGTCGTTGTGGAGTTGTTCTGCGATGCGGTGACGCTCATTCTGTTGTATTTCCCGAATTTGCTCGCTATGTGTTTGTTGCTGCTGATTGATATTTCGGAGTAACCTTTCCTGGTCCTTTTTATAGTTGTTGAATCGATATACCAACCCGAATGTCAAGATCACGGCAGTAACCATATAGCCTGTTTGCACTCCATGTTTCGAGAGATAACTGTCATAAACTAAGATCTTACCTGTGTGTGCGACAAGTTCTATAATTGAAAATGCAATTAAGGCTGTAAAAGCCAGTAAGAAAAACCAAGCATTCCTGTTCGCTTGTAGGCTTTCTTTGACACATATAAACAGAAACTGAATAACTAATAAGAGGTTCCACGTATTATGAATAATCAATACCGATAAAACTAATTCAGGAAACTGAGAATAGTCGATCGGTACGGCAAAGAAAATAAGAATTGCGATGCCTACGTAAACAAGGGCTGTATTGATATAATAGATTGTGCCCCGTTTTTTCAATTTTAAGAATGCTTGAATAAATAGTAAAGCCGTTATAGCCTGAGCGCAACTAAAAATTGGGCGGGCTTTATTTTCGAACATAGGGAAGTCGGACCACCAAATCTGATAACCTAAGCCGAGGTTCGTTGATACCCATAGGAAGCCTGATAAAATAAATGCCGCATAAAACAAGTATAAATAATCCTTCATGGTTAGGAATAGGAATAAGCCGAAGATGACAAGCAATATTACCATGCCCATGAATATTCCACTAATGAGTTGTTCAGAAAGTTGAGTGTCGTGGTACTGATCAATCGCTACTAGCTCCTGTGTAATCTGTAGCGATTCATGATGTTTATCAACTTTAACGAAGTACAGGGATTCCGTACTAGACGAACTTTGGATCGGGAATACGAATTTTCTTGAATTAATGGGGCGGCTATCGAACGGAAGATGATCGCCAGTTTCATTGATTAGATTAATCTTGTCATTTTTTACCTCAAAAAGATCGACCCAGTTGATGTGTGGGTTGCCGACAACATAATAGTATTTATTCGGCGTCTCTTCAGGAGGCAGTCGCAATGCTAACCAAAACGTAGATTTAGTGAAGCCAGGATTATAATCTTTAGTATGTAAACGATCGAATTCACCGTCTTCAAATGCTTCATGAATCGCCGTGACGTTCATGCTGTTTGAAGGGTCTTCGAAGATAAAGACTTCTTTTTGCCCTGTTGGCGGCTGGAAAAGATTCTGTAAGAGTAAAACAAGTGAGAGTAAAATCAGTTGCAAGGGGATCTGTACATTAAGTTTTTTTAATCGGTCGTCATATTAATTTGGATGAGTCCAAGGTAATATTTTTTTTCCATAATGATGTATCATTTTTTAGCATTGATTTAACATTATTTTTTAATTCTGGTATGATCTCCTACCCTGTTATAGCTAAACACATTTATTAATAAATGATCCGTTGTGTATGATGGTCGAGATTAACAAAAGAGTGTAAAAAGTGGTTCATTTCTCTAATAAATCGTATTGAGACCTTATTCTCAAAGATGTGCGACCAGTTTATGATTAGGCGAAATTATGCCAAGTCTATCGATCCTATTCATAGTCATGAAGAGTGTGAAGTCGGCAAAGTACCCCTGTTCCTTCCCTGCCCTCCCCATAAATCCCGAAAATCAGGGGGCGCATAGGGGACTCATAGGGGAGGGATAGGGGAGGCACATCGAACGAGGCTTGGATATCGAACGAGGCTTGGATAAAGGATGCTCCAAACCGATGCTCGTTTGCATGGTATTTTATCCGAATTCGCTTAGAACCTTGTTCGGATTCATAGGCGAATTTTTAGCGATTTATTTGCTGTCATATCCCTATTTTCGTCGATTTATACGGGAGGAATAGGGAATTAATAGATTATTAATTGCTAAATACCCTTTACAAGGGTCTTACCAAGGTACCCGAAGGTGATTTTTATTGTACCCGAAGGTGATTTTTATTTTTCTCCTTTTTGTGTTGATCTTGTGCTTGGGCGTCTTCCTTGGTTGTGGGGGTGCGGGAGCGGTTTTTAAAAATTAATGATATTGTATTTCAGTGTTTTGCATTTTTCTTTTGGAATAAGTTTCGTTGTAGTTTGGAAGTTGCGGTTTAGTTCCTATCTTTGCATCCCGCAAACGAGGGAATGCGGGTTCGTTCATTGAAGGGGGGATGTTTTTGGGTTTTAGGGCTTCCGGTCTTTTCCGGTTTTTTTTGCCTTTCGTCCCGGACTCCCGATCTTTGCGCCCCGCTCTGGCGGGGCGGGCAGGGGCACCGGAAAAAAATAATTTTTTTTATTTTGCGGAATCAAAAAAAGCTCTTACCTTTGCAATCCCGAAACGGACGGGGCCCGGGGCGCGACGCCTTGGGGTACTGAAAAAAAAGAAGATCGATACGGTGGGGTGCCCACCGGTAGATATAAAAAAACAGCCGGCCCGTGAGGCCACCGGCGACAAGTTCTTAAAAGAGAAGATTATCATGTAGCGTAACGAGTAGTTTGAGAGAACGAAAGTTTAAAAAGTTCAAACCAAGTCAATGACCGGTACGGTAGATACAAATACGGTACCGATTCTATGAACAGATTTTGAGTGAATAGGGTCAGGTAGCAAACACACATTTTTACAATGGAGAGTTTGATCCTGGCTCAGGATGAACGCTAGCGGCAGGCCTAATACATGCAAGTCGAACGGGATCCAGAGGTGAGCTTGCTTACCTTTGGTGAGAGTGGCGTACGGGTGCGTAACGCGTGAGCAACCTACCGCTGTCTGGGGGATAGCCCGGAGAAATCCGGATTAATACCGCATAACATCAGTTAGCAGCATTGCATACTGATCAAACATTTATGGGACAGCGATGGGCTCGCGTGACATTAGCTAGTTGGAGTGGTAACGGCACACCAAGGCGACGATGTCTAGGGGATCTGAGAGGATGACCCCCCACACTGGGACTGAGACACGGCCCAGACTCCTACGGGAGGCAGCAGTAAGGAATATTGGTCAATGGAGGCAACTCTGAACCAGCCATGCCGCGTGCAGGAAGACGGCCCTCTGGGTTGTAAACTGCTTTTACCAGGGAATAAACCCCATTACGTGTAATGGGCTGAATGTACCTGGTGAATAAGGATCGGCTAACTCCGTGCCAGCAGCCGCGGTAATACGGAGGATCCGAGCGTTATCCGGAATTATTGGGTTTAAAGGGTGCGTAGGCGGCCTGATAAGTCAGGGGTGAAAGACGGTGGCTCAACCATCGCAGTGCCTTTGATACTGTCGGGCTTGAATGTACTTGAGGTAGGCGGAATGTGACAAGTAGCGGTGAAATGCATAGATATGTCACAGAACACCGATTGCGAAGGCAGCTTACTAAAGTATGATTGACGCTGAGGCACGAAAGCGTGGGGATCAAACAGGATTAGATACCCTGGTAGTCCACGCCCTAAACGATGAATACTCGATGTTGGCGATATACAGTCAGCGTCCAAGCGAAAGCGTTAAGTATTCCACCTGGGGAGTACGGCCGCAAGGTTGAAACTCAAAGGAATTGACGGGGGCCCGCACAAGCGGAGGAGCATGTGGTTTAATTCGATGATACGCGAGGAACCTTACCCGGGCTTGAAAGTTAGTGAAGTATCCAGAGACGGATACGTCCTTCGGGACACGAAACTAGGTGCTGCATGGCTGTCGTCAGCTCGTGCCGTGAGGTGTTGGGTTAAGTCCCGCAACGAGCGCAACCCCTATGTTTAGTTGCCAGCATGTTATGGTGGGGACTCTAAACAGACTGCCTGTGCAAACAGTGAGGAAGGTGGGGACGACGTCAAGTCATCATGGCCCTTACGTCCGGGGCTACACACGTGCTACAATGGCCGGTACAGAGGGCAGCTAGCCAGCAATGGTATGCCAATCTCTCAAAGCCGGTCACAGTTCGGATCGGGGTCTGCAACTCGACCCCGTGAAGTTGGATTCGCTAGTAATCGCGTATCAGCAATGACGCGGTGAATACGTTCCCGGGCCTTGTACACACCGCCCGTCAAGCCATGAAAGCTGGGGGTACCTGAAGTATGTAACCGCGAGGAGCGTACTAAGGTAAAACCGGTAATTGGGGCTAAGTCGTAACAAGGTAGCCGTACCGGAAGGTGCGGCTGGAATACCTCCTTTCTAGAGCATCCGGTTGTTGATGCTCGTTGCGCCATGAGATTTTCTTGATAGAGACATAAAGAATGAAGAATAAGAGTACCGCTCCCCTATGAGGTACCCTTGCAGCATTGAAAAGCTAGTCCCGTAGCTCAGTTGGTTAGAGCACTACACTGATAATGTAGGGGTCAGCAGTTCAAATCTGCTCGGGACTACTCAATTAGATGGGGAATTAGCTCAGCTGGCTAGAGCGCCTGCCTTGCACGCAGGAGGTCATCGGTTCGACTCCGATATTCTCCACAGTAGGGGCCGTGAGGTTCCCGGAGGCCTAACCCGCCATCCGGGTCCGTACAATCGGTTTCCCGAACGTTCTTTGACATATTGGAAGAAAAAGTAAATTGAAGAGAAGACAACAGTAGAGACGCTGGTGCCTTTAGGGTACCGGCAGACAATAAAAGCATCCGCATATACTAGCAAAAGGGTATGCGGAGAAGAAAGTAAGAAAGGGCACACGGTGGATGCCTAGGCTCTCAGAGGCGATGAAGGACGTGATAAGCTGCGATAAGCCACGGGGATCAGCACATATGACTTGATCCGTGGATTTCCGAATGGGGCAACCCGGCATGTTGAAGACATGTCACGAAGAAGAGCAAACCCGCTGAACTGAAACATCTAAGTAGGCGGAGGAGAAGAAAATAACAATGATTTCCTGAGTAGTGGCGAGCGAAAGGGAAAGAGCCCAAACCGGACATGTTACGGCATGTTCGGGGTTGTAGGACTGCGATGTGATTACAGGTTAGCGAAGTAGAACCCCGGTGGAAAACGGGGGCCATAGCGTGTGACAGCCACGTATACGTAAGCGACCCTGGTCTAGCAGCATCCTGAGTACCGCGGGGTCGGAGACGCCCTGTGGGAATCTGCCAGCACCATCTGGTAAGGCTAAATACTCCTGAGAGACCGATAGTGGACTAGTACCGTGAGGGAAAGGTGAAAAGAACCCCGAACAGGGGAGTGAAATAGAACCTGAAACCGTGTGCTTACAAGCGGTCGGAGCGGGCTTGTCCCGTGACGGCGTGCCTTTTGCATAATGAGCCTACGAGTTACTCTTCCCTGGCAAGGTTAAGTGGTTCAGCCACGGATCCGCAGCGAAAGCGAGTCTGAACAGGGCGCACAGTCAGGGGAGGTAGACGCGAAACCTTGTGATCTACCCATGGACAGGTTGAAGGTACGGTAACACGTACTGGAGGACCGAACCGATAAACGTTGAAAAGTTTCCGGATGATCTGTGGGTAGGGGTGAAAGGCTAATCAAACTGGGAAATAGCTCGTACTCCCCGAAATGTTTTTAGGAACAGCGTCGGTGTTGAGTTTCATAGAGGTAGAGCTACTGATTGGGTGCGGGGGAGTCACATCCTACCAAATCCAGACAAACTCCGAATGCTATGAAATATAACCGGCAGTGAGGCTCTGGGTGCTAAGGTCCAGGGCCGAGAGGGAAAGAACCCAGACCATCAGCTAAGGTCCCCAAGTATACGCTAAGTTGAGCTAACGAGGTCCGATTGCACAGACAGCTAGGATGTTGGCTTGGAAGCAGCCATTCATTTAAAGAGTGCGTAACAGCTCACTAGTCGAGCGATCGGGCATGGATAATAAACGGGCATCAAGCGTATCACCGAAGCTATGGGATCGAAAGATCGGTAGGGGAGCATTCCAGCGGAGCTGAAGGTATGCCGTAAGGCGTGCTGGATCTTCTGGAAAAGCAAATGTAGGCATAAGTAACGATAAGGCGGGCGAGAAACCCGCCCACCGAAAGACCAAGGTTTCCTGATCAACGCTAATCGGATCAGGGTTAGTCGGGTCCTAAGGTGTACCCGAAGGGGGAATCCGATGGACAACTGGTTAATATTCCAGTACTTTTTACAGCTGCGATGTGGTGACGGAGTAGTGACACTGCCGCGAACTGACGGAATAGTTCGTTGAAGGGTGTAGGTATAGGGATGGTAGGCAAATCCGCCGTTCCTGCTGAATCCCGACAGTACAGCAAGCCTTCGGGTGCGCTGATAGTGCAGGTAATCAGACTTCCAAGAAAACCCGCTAAGCTTCAGGCTGTAAAAACCCGTACCGCAAACCGACACAGGTGGTCGAGGAGAGAATCCTAAGGTGCTCGAGTGAATCATGGCTAAGGAACTCGGCAAAATGGCCCTGTAACTTCGGGAGAAGGGGCGCTTCCTCCATTCCTTCGGGGGTGGAGAAGCCGCAGTGAAACGGCCCAGGCGACTGTTTAACAAAAACATATGGCTTTGCCAAATCGAAAGATGATGTATAAGGCCTGACACCTGCCCGGTGCTGGAAGGTTAAGAGGGGATGTTAGTCGCAAGGCGAAGCATTGAATCGAAGCCCCAGTAAACGGCGGCCGTAACTATAACGGTCCTAAGGTAGCGAAATTCCTTGTCGGGTAAGTTCCGACCTGCACGAATGGTGTAACGATCTGGGCGCTGTCTCGGCCATGAGCTCGGTGAAATTGTGGTATCGGTGAAGACGCCGATTACCCGCAACGGGACGGAAAGACCCCATGAACCTTCACTATAGCTTAACATTGTGACTGGGTGCAGGATGTGTAGGATAGGTGGGAGATTGTGAAGCGGTGTCGCCAGGCATCGTGGAATCAACCTTGAAATACCACCCTTTCTGTACTCGGTTCCTAACCCCGCTTAAGCGGGGGACATTGTTTGGTGGGTAGTTTGACTGGGGTGGTCGCCTCCAAAAAGGTAACGGAGGCTTTCAAAGGTAAGCTCAGTACGCTTGGTAACCGTACGTGGAGTGCAATAGCATAAGCTTGCTTGACTGTGAGACCTACAAGTCGATCAGGGTCGAAAGACGGATATAGTGATCCGGTGGTTCTGCATGGAAGGGCCATCGCTCAAAGGATAAAAGGTACTCTGGGGATAACAGGCTGATCTCCCCCAAGAGCTCATATCGACGGGGAGGTTTGGCACCTCGATGTCGGCTCGTCACATCCTGGGGCTGGAGAAGGTCCCAAGGGTTGGGCTGTTCGCCCATTAAAGTGGCACGCGAGCTGGGTTCAGAACGTCGCGAGACAGTTCGGTCCCTATCTGTTGTGGGCGCAGGAAGTTTGAGTGGGGCTGTCCTTAGTACGAGAGGACCGGGATGGACCAACCTCTGGTGTATCTGTTATGGCGCCAGCTGTACCGCAGAGTAGCTATGTTGGGAATAGATAAGCGCTGAAAGCATCTAAGCGCGAAACTAGCCACGAGATGAGACTTCCATTGAGGGCCGTTGAAGACTACGACGTCGATAGGCCGCAGGTGTAAAGGTAGAGATATCAAAGCCGAGCGGTACTAATCACCCGAATCTTTCTCAAGCAGATAGACTGTTGTTTTCTCTTTCGGTTTCCTTTTTCTTCCAGTGCATGTCAAATGCCGTTTGCCCTTGTGGGCTTGTTGGCATATCAAGATATTCAGGTGCCTATATCGGCGGTGTCCACCTCTTCCCATACCGAACAGAGAAGTTAAGCCCGCCAGAGCCGATGGTACTGCCGTAACAGGTGGGAGAGTAGGTCGGCGCCCTACCCTTTTCCCGGGCCCGTTCACAGAAGTGGACGGGCCCGTGGTATTTTCGGGCATAACCAAAAACACCTTCCTTGAAAAGCAAACGAACTTTCTATAGCAAGTTTAACGGCTAGCTTGTTCAATACTGATTTTATTTAAACAGTCAACGAACGTTTTACCTGTTCTTTTTTAATAAACCTACTTAATGACGTTTCGTGTAAGAGAATTTAGCGTATGCGCTATAATGAGAAGTCTGTGTATACAGATCATAAGGACACAGAGCCCTTGGGAATTAATTGCACTGAAAAGCGTTTGGCTTTTAAATCTTTTGTAGGACGGAGACCGTAGTAACCTCCACCGGAAATTATCAGTTCAATAGCATGTTTCCGCAGATCAATCTCTTCTTTCAGCCAGGTTTTGTAAACAACGAGAGCGCGTTCGTAACTCAAACGATAAGCCCAAGTATTGTTACGTTCATAATCTTCCTCCCATTCGTTACAGAGGTTGCCCTCTAATACAAGCGTGAATTCTTCGGCACGCCCGTCTTTTTCCATTTTTGTTAATAGATCTCTTAGCTTTTTTCCCGCTTCGTGAATCGTCGACCGTGCTCCTGGTCTTAGTTCCTCCTTATTTTTTTCAAATAGCTCAGCCGCCTCTAGAAAATCTTCCATAACATATTTTTCGCTTGAATCTAGGTAGGTAAAGTGTTCGATCTCTTCCCGCTCCAAGATTTCATTTACTGCTGCCTGTTGCTTGTTCTGTATAGTCTTGGATGCAGGGTTGGGCTCAATAGAAAAATCGCTCGGCCGCAAAAAAAGTAACATCAACAGTCCCACGAGAATCCCTCCAATAACAACGGTGCCTGCGATCAAAGCCTGTTTCATAACCTATGTTTCCCTTCTTGATTTTATCAAAACATTTGTTTTCGTTTATAAATCTAAAGATACTTCCTCTTTTTATCAATCAAAAAGACCAAATGATTGTTACAATTTAACCCACAATTACGTAATACAAAAAGCGAGGAGCGATTTTTGCTTGGAACTACATGGCTTTTTGGAACTACCTAGTGTTATTAAGGTAGAGCTGTATGAGGTAAATATTACATAAAGGAAAATGGGAAAAGTAGAAGTGAAGCGGTATGGTATTCCAATGTAGTAGACTTAATTATAGCATCAGACTGATGAGTGAACATAGACGAGTGAACATAATAAAATAAGAATAAAATGAATGCATTGAGCCTTAGTATTTTGAGTTTTTTTGCAGTTCTGGCGATATCTCCGATGGCCTGTCAGGATTCAGCAGATGTAAAGAAAGAAGAAGGTCGTCAAAACCTAAACTTTACCCCAAAAGAAGAGCAGAAACTTGCTCAGGATAACGAATTTACGTTTAGTCTTTTTAATGAAGCGCTGACCAATCTGAATGAAGGAAATAACATTTTGATGTCGCCAGTCAGCGCCAGCTTAGTTCTCGCTATGCTCCACAACGGTGCAGAAGACGAAACTAAAGCTGCTATCGGAAAAGCACTTCGGTTTGAAGGCTTCAGTGATGAAGAAATCAACACCTATTACCAGAAAATCATTCAGGTGCTCCCTAATTTAGATCCGAATACCACATTAGACATAGCCAATTCCATCTGGTATCGTCAAGAATTTAGGGCCAAGTCATCTTTTTTAGACATCAACCGTAGTTTTTATCAAGCTGAGGTTGGCGCCCTAGATTTCAATAACCCACAGGCTCCGAAAACCATCAACGATTGGGTAAGCAAAAATACCAACGGGAAGATCCCTACGATTGTTGATGACATCTCACCTGATATGGTCATGTATCTGATCAACGCCATCTATTTCAAAGGTAGCTGGCAAGAAAAGTTCGATTCTGAGCGTACACAGCAGAAGGCATTTAAGCGGTCCAATGGTTCCGACCTGCAGACTGATTTTATGAATATCCAGGAAAAGTTTAATATTGTTCAGAACAACGATGTCCAGGGCATTGAGTTGCCATATGGCGACGGACAGTTTAGCATGTTTGTTTTTATGCCGACAGGTACGACCGATCTGAAAGAATTTATCAAAAAATTTGATGATAGTGAGTTTCTTGCAAGCGTATACAGCGGTTTTAGCAAAAGAGAAACAAATCTTTCAATCCCCAAGTTCAAATTTGCTTACGAAAATACCCTCAACGATGAGCTAGAAAGATTGGGAATGGGGGTAGTCTTTAGCGATCAGGCCAACCTTTCAGGCATTGCTGATGAAGATCTTCTGGTTAGCGAAGTTAAGCAGAAAGCCTTTATCGAAGTTAATGAAGAAGGTACCGAAGCTGCCGCCGTTACCGGTGTAGGTGTCAGCGTTACTTCCATGCCTATGGTTCAGACACTGACTTTCGACAAACCCTTTTTCTTCCTCATCCGCGAAAACAATTGCGGTTTGATTCTTTTTACAGGCGCTGTCAATGACCCGTCGAAAGAAGAGAATAAGGGTTAATACAAACAAAGTTGCCAGCTAACGCGAAGTTGCCTGCTGGGCTATTTTGATATCCGTATAGCTGATATCATAGCCCAGCCCTGCTTTCAGCTCAGACATCGTCAGCCCCGGATTCTTTTCCATATATTTCAAGATAACATCTAGTTTAGCCGTATCGATCAATTGTTCAACATCAATCTCGCTTCCTATAAAAGAAATCAGATGATTGGTAATCGTGTTTTCTGTCAGACCACGAAGTGTCGCTATTTCCTTGATCGTTTTTCCTTCCGTAAAGAACTGAAGACTAATTAATTTAGTCTGCCCTTTCGGCACTTTTGAGCTTTTGGAAGACTCAGGATTATTTGCTCCTAACGCTCCATCGGCCAGCACGGACGAATCCTTTTCTTTTAACACCAAATCCAAATGAATCGAATGAAAAACCTTCACCTGCTCCAGAAGATCATCAATCTCCATTTCCTCCAGTAGCGCCTTACTCAGCGAGCGACATTTCTTAAGTCGATCTAGCTTCCGATAGCAATCGATCAACAAAGCCTTACACTGTTGGATATACTTCTTCGTTCTTTTTTTTGCGGTCCAAAGCTTAATATGACCCTCAAGCGGATTCAGTACCTGCTTTTCCATTTTCTTGATAAACCAGTCCGTCGCCTTATCGGTCCGTTCGTCCAGAATTTTCAAATCCACCGGCGATTGTGCCAATAAATTTCTCAGTTGCCCTTGAAATTTTGTCGCCACCTCCTCATGCATACTACAGGCTATCGCCAGTGCCTTAAGAAAGTCCACCGCCTCCTGTTTATCGACGATATTCTTCTCATTCGTTTCATCTTTTAACACCTTTGCCTGCTCCGTAATCACTGACCAGTCGAACGTCTCCAGCAGCAAATTCATCAGGTAGAGACGTTGCGACTCCCGAAGCAAATCATCATATTCATCCCCGGTCAGTTTCCGTCGCGAATAATCGACCACCGCCTGGTTTGTGAAAATATTACTTGGATTAATCATCGACCGCAGAACCAGTCCCTCCAAACTACGCACCCTGCTAAGCGCCACATACACCTGTCCCGCAGCAAAGGCAGCACCTGCATCAATAATCGCCCGGTCAAAGGTCAAACCCTGGCTCTTGTGAATTGTCACCGCCCAGGCCAGCCTGATAGGGAACTGACTAAACGTACCCAAGGTTTCCTCCTGAACCTTATCCTCCGCCTTATCATAATTATATTTTACATTCTTCCATTCCTCCTTGCTCACCTTTACATCCTCCGATCCATCGTTGAAGGAAATCCAAATATCCCGTTTATTCGCACTAATATCCTTGATAAATCCAATCTTTCCATTGTAATAGCGCTTTTCCAGACCTTTATCATTCTTGATAAACATCACCTGTGCACCTATTTTCAACTGCAAGATCTGCTCCGTCGGGTACGCCGACTCCGAATAATCGCCCGTCACCAAAGCCTGCACCGCGATGGTTTTCCCTTTCAACTCTTTCAATCTCTCTTGGTTAATACGATCCGCTTGCGCGTTGTGCGAACACAGTGTAATAAAGATATTCTCTTTATCTGGTTTAAAATCAGCACGATAATGACTGTTCAGCAGCGCAATATGCTCCGCCGTACATGCATTGTTTCGAATACTGTTCAACAAATCAATAAACACCGGATCTTGCTGCCTGTAAATCTTTTCCAGTTCAATCTGAACCAGATCCAGTTCCCGTATCGCTATCGAATCAAAGAAAAAAGGCGTAGCATAGTGTTCCCGTAGAAAAGTCCACTCCTGATTTTTTACCACCGGAGGCAACTGATACAAGTCACCAATCAGCAATAGCTGTAAACCACCAAAAGGCCTCATATCCCGGCGGACCGACTTCAAAACATCATCGACCGCATCCAGCACATCCGCACGCAACATCGATACCTCGTCGATAATCAACAGCTCCAGCTCCTGCAGCAGGTTCCTGCGCTCAGCCGATAGCCGAATCTTACTCATCAGTCTCTGCCGATTATAAATATGATTGTCATGCTCATCCCAGCGCAACTGATAGTCACGAATGTACGTCCCAAAAGGCAAATGAAACAACGAGTGCAAGGTTGTGCCTCCCGCGTTGATAGCCGCCACACCCGTTGGCGCCGTCACCACCATCTTTTTAGCACAATGCTTCAGGATGTATTTCAGAAAAGTAGTCTTACCCGTACCCGCCTTTCCTGTCAGGAAAATGGGCTTGTTCGTATGAATAACAAAGGATGCAGCTTTCGAAAAAATGTCATTAGTTTCCACTTCCATTTCCAGATTAAAAGTACTGCCTTTTTATCAGAACAAAAAATATCTCATTATATTAGCACAAAAAACAAAAAAATGGCAACTCAATCCAAAGAAAAACTATTTAACGATATAGAGCAAACCCTCGTTAACCACGGTTTCACCATTGTAGAGCGAGATGAAAATCGTCCGTGGGGAGGTTTCTTCGTTATCGACGAAGAGCAGGCACAACAGTTTGCCGATGCATTTTTTGACGGTATCGACGTCAAAGACTTGCGCATCGCAGGAAAATTAAGTCCCAAGATATTGTTCGTTGCCCCCAATAAAAAACTATCCTGGCAGTACCACCATCGTCGTGCAGAAATCTGGCAGGTTTATCAGGGCGAAGTAGGCGTCATCACCAGCCAGACCGATGAAGAGGGCGAGCTTCAGAAACTGAACGAAGGCGATGTAATCAAGCTAGAGCAAGGCCAGCGTCACCGTCTGGTAGGTTTGGACGAATGGGCCGTATTAGCAGAAATCTGGCAACATACAGACCCTGCCAACCCTTCAAACGAAGAAGACATCGTGCGCGTACAAGACGATTTTGGCAGATAGCCAATCCAAACAGCCGACTTTCATATAATAGACGTGCACATAGCGGATTTTCACAGAGGTTTTATCAAATAGAGGATAAGCAGCAAACAAATGACAAATTATAACGAAGACAGCATACGGTCACTCGACTGGAAAGAGCATATCAGGCTTCGCCCGGGTATGTATATAGGGAAATTAGGAGACGGTTCAGCTTATGACGATGGTATCTACGTTCTGTTAAAAGAAGTTGTTGACAACAGCATTGATGAATTCGTTATGGGGGCTGGCAAAACTATTGACATCACCGTCAGCGAATCCAAAGTCTCCGTTCGCGATTATGGTCGCGGCATCCCCTTGGGGAGCGTTGTCGATGTCGTGTCCAAGATCAACACCGGCGGTAAGTACGACAGCAAAGCCTTCCAGAAGTCGGTCGGCCTCAATGGCGTTGGTACCAAGGCCGTCAATGCCCTTTCCAATGCCTTTACCGTACAATCCTATCGTGCAGGCAAGACCCGTATTGCTGAATTCAGCAAAGGAGAGTTGTTAAACGACCATGAGAAGGAAACCACCCAGCGCAATGGTACCGCCGTCGTCTTCCATCCCGACGATAGCATCTTCAAAAACTACAAATACCGCATGGAATTTGTAGAGAACATGATCTGGAACTACGTATTCCTCAACTCCGGCCTCACCGTCAATTTCAATGGCACCAAATTCCATTCCGAACATGGGCTTAAAGACCTGTTAGAAAGAACCGTAGAGCCCGAAGGCATGCGCTATCCTATTGTCCACCTCAAAGGTGACGATATCGAAGTTGCCTTGACCCATGGCCAAGCCTATGGAGAAGAATACTATTCATTCGTCAACGGCCAGCACACCACCCAAGGCGGCACACACCAGCAAGCCTTTCGCGAGGCCATTGTCAAAACCGTTCGCGAATTTTATAAAAAAGACTTCGATGCGGCAGACATCCGCGCATCTATTATTGCCGCCATCGCCATCAAAGTTCAGGAACCCGTATTCGAGTCGCAGACCAAAACCAAACTCGGTTCCCAGAGTATCGGCCCAGACGGACCAACCGTACGTACCTTCATCAATGATTTCATCAAGAAATACCTTGATGACTATTTGCACCGCAATCAGGAAGCCGCCGATGCCCTCTTAAAACGTATTTTACAATCCGAGCGCGAGCGCAAAGACATCGCAGGCATCAAAAAGCTCGCTAATGAACGCGCAAAGAAAGCCTCCGTACATAACCGGAAACTTCGCGACTGCAAGATCCATTACGACGATAAGCACGAGCGCAACCAAGAAACCACCTTGTTCATCACAGAGGGTGACTCCGCCAGCGGATCCATCACCAAATCCCGCGATGTACAAACCCAGGCCGTCTTCAGCTTAAAGGGGAAACCCCTCAACGCCTTCGGCCTCACCAAAAAAGTGGTTTATGAAAACGAAGAATTCAACCTATTGCAACACGCCCTCAACATCGAAGATGGGCTTGACGGCCTCCGTTACAACAACATCGTCATCGCTACCGATGCCGATGTCGACGGAATGCACATCCGTCTTTTGCTTATGACCTTCTTTCTTCAGTTCTTCCCCGATCTTGTTAAAGCAGGGCACGTATCCATCTTACAAACCCCACTGTTCAGAGTACGGAACAAAAAAGAAACCATCTATTGCTATAGCGATGAAGAGCGCGTAGCCGCCATCGCCAAGCTTGGCAACAAGCCAGAGATCACCCGTTTCAAAGGCCTGGGTGAGATTTCCCCCGAAGAGTTTGGCCTCTTTATCGGTCCGGATATGCGCTTAGACCCCGTTATGCTGATGAAAGAAAACAAAGTAGGCGAGCTGCTAAGCTATTATATGGGTAAAAATACACCCGACCGGCAGAAACACATTGTCAATAACCTGCATGTAGAGTTAGATGTAGAGGAAGAGCTGCTGGGGGTGTAGGGAGTTAGTCATGAGTCCCAGACCTCGTTTTTCTCTAAAATTATACGGCTACATATCCTCAACAGATAGGTCAAGAAACTCGACGTGATAGTTAGGGAGTCCGGTTAGTAGGTTCTTTGCTTTCGATTTTACGCTTTCGAGGTTAATGTTTTCTTTTTTTCGTTTAACTTTTGCAATAATGGCGGACTTCTCGATGTCGTTTATCGCCACAATATCAATTTCATTAATATTGCCCTTTTCCCAATATGTCCCGATATTAGAATAAATACCCTCCTCAACCATTTTTTCGATAAAGTACTTTTCAAGGATAGCCCCACTGTAGGTTGAATAATCTCGTTTTATGATTTCCTTTAGATAGTCTAAGTTCCCGATTTCCACGGTACTCCGGTATTTGTATATAAAACGAAACCAGAAATTTAAAAAGTTGTCATTGATCCGGTATTTGACAGATCGGCTGCCCGGCTTTGAAAAAATTGGACGCACCTTGGTTATCAAACTGAACTCATTTTCCAGACGGTCTAAAAATCCGCCGACAGGCATCTCCATTATCGATTCGATTTCTACTCTGGACGTTTTGGATGAAGCGATGAGTGATAAAATAGAAAAGTAGTTGCCATATTCCTTGCCAAATTCATCAATGAGAACATTTTTCCCTTCATCTAAAAAAAGAGAATTTTCGGAAAGGACGGTATTGATGATGGACTTAAAGCTCAATGCCTTTGCTTCGATGAGCAGTTCGACATATTTAGCGACGCCCCCCGTAACCAGATAGAAGGCCAGCAGGTCATCGTTGGAATAGTTAGGACGGTAATCTGCCAAAATTTCCTTGAGTGTTGAAATGGTAAAGGCCTTAACATGTATTCTGGCGGTCGCCCTCCCGAAAAGGGGTTCTTTTGCATGCTCAAATATTTTACTCATCAATGAGTATATGGAGCCACAGAGGATCAGGTTGATTTTGCTCGTCCGTTTATTACGATCCCAAATGTTTTGCATTTCGCTGTAGACAGAGGGGTTGACCGTGTTAAATTCCTGGAACTCATCAATAACCAGTGTAAAATTTTTGGTTTGGGATAATTCCATCAAATACCCGAATCTAAAATAAGGACAGCTACGGAAGTTAAAGGATTGAGAGAGCAGATTAACAAAGTAATGAGTGAACGACCTAAATTCTAAGACTATGATGAGTTATATGAAAATATTATTAGTGCCGATTTCAGTTTTACTTGCATCAGGATGTAAAACAGACTGGGAAAAACAACAGAGGTTTTTATTACCGACAGAAAATAAATTAGAATCCATTTCTTATAATGATAATGAAATGGCTACAATTAAAGTTTTTTCTGTCTCGGGAACATTAGACCGAGATAGCTTAGTTCATTATCCTCTTCAAAAAATTGAGGGTAAAGCCCTAAAAAAATGGCATAAAGCATCAAATCAAGAGATTAAAGATTTAGAGGTTTTTTTTTCAAGAAGAACCAATAGATGAAGAAATCAGTAAAAAGGTTTTAAAAAGCATTATGGATGAAAGTTACTACGTAGCTTATATGTTCAACTATAATGAGAAAGCTCCAGCATTTGAAAAAGGCTATGCACATAAAGACCGAAATCCAATTCCTGGAGAAAAAGGTTATAATACAATGAGTTGGCTTGATATTTATTTCTTAGATATAGGTTCTAAAGAACTAATACATATTAGCTACGGAAAGTTTTAGAACGATATTAGAAGCTGTCTTAAAGTCGCTAACTGAGAATGAAAAGAAGGATAATTATGCTTATGTTGATCGTGTTGAGTCATTTAGCGCTCTTGGCCCAAGATAAAGAGAGGGATGAGGTGTGTGACTTTGTAATTACTATGGACGGAGATATTGTTAAAACCATCTACCGTCCAGAGATTGTGATACTTGAATCGGATACAGACATAAAAACAGTGCCGGTATCCTATCATCCAGGTAGTTTGTCGTTGGCTAAAGTTGACAGGGATCATCTGCTGTCGCTGGCTGATAGCATCAGACTATTTTTGAGGTTTGAGTATAATGAATATACGACCCAGGGAAATCAGAAGGTATTAAACTACGAAATTGAGATAGGTAAGGGGTGGCTGGAGCAGGCATACATGATACTGCACATATTTAATACCGAAAAAAAACGTATAAGGGTAAATTGAAACCTGTACCGGGTAGAAATTATACTTTTGAACTGGATTATCCGGGTGGGCAGATGATTAGGTTGCGTGAAAAATAATCATTAGGATGACCTATCAAGCCGAGCTTGATAGGTTTACGGCGCAACGGCTATAATAAGATGGGCAACAACCGAGTGGGCTTCGCCCAAGGCACAAACGTGACGGTGCCGAACTTTTCGACGGACTACTACCACTTTGACCTTGCAAACCGGTAAGGCATACATTAAAAAAACAGGGTTTTTATTTTCATATTTCGACTTTATTCGTTTCGTGGATTTATCAGGTTGATCATGTCAAGGGCATAGCTGTAATCCGTGACCACCTTTAACAGGCCGGTGGCTTCGTCAGAGGTCAGTTCTTTATTCTTTAATACATTGCCCAACAGGTTCACGGTATGCTTTAACGATTTGAACTGTTCTGTCTGTTCCCTTAATCGTTGCTCGTTGACCGCATAACCTTTTATCAGATATTCTTTTAGCACCTGATTGGCCCAGATGCAGAACTGTGTACCCCGCTTCGAGTTCACTCGATATCCAACTGAATTAAGGTCTAATTCTTCTTCCCTAAAAATGTTTTTCAAGTGCCTTGAGATAACGGATTTGTCTCTCCTGAACAACCTGGACAATTGGTTGAGCGAAAGTCATATCATATCATCTTCGAGCTTGACGTCAATGGCTGTTTGACCGTCCTCTGTCGGTGGACTCGTTAGCGGAAATAATCCGAGCCTTAATTTTGGAATAGCTGTAAGTGTTGTAGTTTTAAAGCAAGATAAACGACTAATTTCCGTTTATCTTGTTAATTTATTACATTTGATTATGGATATTACCCGGACGATAGGTCTCCATGCAGACAACCTCTTGCCACATCATTTATTGATGTCGTGGTTGAAGGCCTATAAGCGGCCAAATGATAAAATTTTGGCGCTGAAAGCCCAGGGTATTCTAGAGCCATTGAAAAAGGGTCTGTACATCGCTGGACCTTCGGTAACCGATAAAAGGCCTGACGTGTTGCTGGTCGCGAACCATTTACTGGGACCAAGCTATGTGTCGGTGGAAACGGCTTTGTCTTACTATGGTTTAATACCAGAACGGGTATATGAAATATCATCCATGACGACAAAGGTGTCCCGTTCTTTCAATACGGTATTGGGTATGTTCACATATACGCGCCTACCATTGCCCTATTATTCCTTTGGTTTAAAGATGCTTCACCTCCCTTCTGATCAGTATGCTATAGTGGCATCACCGGAAAAAGCATTGTGCGATAAAATAGTAACGACATCTGGACTGACATTAAGAAGTACCCGCAATGCCTATGCCTATATTGTTGATGATATGCGGATAGATGAATCGGCATTAAATGACCTAGATACGGATATGATAAAGGGATGGCTTCCTGACGCACCCAAAAGAGAAAGTTTATGGATGATGACTAAAATGATTGAACAATTATGATAAGGGAGTGGTTGGACAGCTATAAGCCTAGAAATGAACAAGACGCTAAAGATGCGCTGAGGGAAATCATGCAGGAAATTGCGCTTGCTGGTCTTTACAGAGCGGGTTTTTTTGAAAGGGCCGCTTTTTATGGCGGAACGGCGTTGAGGATATTTTATGGATTGGATCGGTTTTCGGAGGATCTAGACTTTTCACTACTTGAGGTCGATCCGGAATTTGATCTGGGTAAATATCAGGAAACCATTGTCCATGAATTTCAATCGTTGGGGATGGAAGTGTCTATAGCAGAGAAGAAGAAAGCTGTCAAAAGCAATATTAATTCGGCATTTCTAAAGTCCGAAACCCTTTGGAGAGAACTGGTTTTGGAAGGTGTTATCCCCCAGCAGGGAATCGATCGGATCGCCAACATTAAAATCAAGATTGAAGTAGATACTGAACCTCCTTTAGGTTTCGAAACGGAAGAGAAGCTACTCCTGCGGCCGTTTTCATTTTATGTAAAGTGCCTCATCCTTCCTGATTTATTTGCAGGTAAGATGCATGCGCTTCTCTTTCGTAAATGGGGACAAAATGTAAAGGGACGGGATTGGTATGATATGGAATGGTACATTAAAAAAGGAACCGTCCTTAATCTGCGACATTTTGCTTTGCGAGCTCAAGATAGCGGTGATTGGGATAAGGATACGATTACCGAAAATGAATTTAGGGAGCTGTTGACTAAAAAAATCGATACGGTAAACATGCGATATGTTAAAGAAGATATTAAGCGCTTCATTCGCGATCAAAGTAGTCTTGACATATGGAGTCCGGAATATTTCCATGAACTGGTGGGTCACTTGAAAGTGAAGGAAAAATGAGAAAAAAATTCAATTTATGAGCCTTTGTGCTTCAGACGATACCAGAATGCAGTATGAAATATAGGAAACTAAAAAATCCCTAGTTTTCGGGGATTGATTGCACCTATCTTGCCTTTTAACTTTGATAGTAAATAATTTAAAGAATGAGCTATGAAGGTGCTTATTAAAATATTGGTGTTGAGTCTCGTATTAGTAGGATGTTCAAAAGATGGCGATGAGATCGCTCCGAAGGAGAACTTTAATGATCTGTTTGGCGGAAAACCTTTTAAAGGAACTGCTGAGGGCGTTCGGATTAATGAAGGGGATGACAATTATACGTGGAATGGTGAAGGACGGGTGGCAGTGATCGAAGCTTTGGGAGATTCGGTGTCAATCGTGTTTATGGCTGACTTTGGAGAGGAGGGCGATATTAATTTGAAAATGAGAGGGAAGGTTGAAGGTTCTAATTTTCTTATGGAATCAGAAGATTCAGCTAGTTTCTTTCGGATAGTTAACGAAAAGATAACTGGCGATATTAGTAATGATGCCCAGGAAATGAATTTTGAGGGGACACTTAGGGAAGAGCAAGCTAACTTGACGGTGCAGGTTTATTTTAAAGAAACAACTGGTGCTTTCCCGAAGGGGTCTTCTTTAAACCTGACATTTAAGACGAGCAGGGAGGTTAGTGAGGATGATGATAACGGTGAGGGTTGCCAAATGCGGATGGTCCCTATCTGGGGGCCTAATGGTATGACAATGGGTATGGTGCCGGATTGTTAGGTTTAACACTTTTACGTACGACTTTTTGTTAAATCTTACATTTTTCTGTACGACTTTTAGGAGCAAAACCAAAAACGTCTGTTATTTCAAGCAGAAAAGTCAATTTTGACTGAAATAACAGACGTTTAATAATCTATAGAAGGAAGGTTTTACCTTTTCTCTCCCGCTTCTTTAAACTCAGACCCTTCTTTCCATTTCGGGAAGGTTGTTTCCATGCTTAGGGTATAACCCACCTGAAAGAAGAGCCGGATATCATTCATAATACCGTCCATCTGCCAGTAAGATTCGTCGTACTCATCTTTTTGAGTATGGTAACGGCCGGCAAACATTTCACGCTTGGCTTGGGCTTCTTCGCTTTTGTCAACGTAGTCGCTTCCTCCACCAGCGTAGATGGCTGGAACGCCTACTTTGGCAAAGTTGAAATGGTCGGAACGGAAAAAGGATCCGGCGGATGGGTTGCGGTCGCCCTCTACCTTCCGATCTTGCAGTTTGGCAGCATTCCCGATATATTCATCCATTTCAGATTGGCCGAGACCGATTACGGTAATATCGTTGGTTTCGCCCATGGCGCCCATCGCATCGATGTTGATGTTAGCAACTGTTTTGGCTAAAGGGTAGATGGGGTTGGTGGCATAGTATTCTGAACCCAGCAGGCCTTGCTCTTCGGCGGTTAGACCCATAAATAGAATAGTTCGTTCTGGTGGAACACTGGCTTGGGTGAAGGCTTTGGCAATCTCAAGGATGGCGGCTATGCCGGTAGCATTGTCAATCGCCCCATTGTAAATGGAATCGCCTTCCAAGGGTTCGCCAACACCCAGGTGATCCCAGTGGCCGGCGTAGATAATAACCTCATCAGGTCTTTTGCTGCCTTCGAGTTTGGCGATGACGTTGTTTGAAGTGGAACGCTCTACTTCATTTTTGATCGTGACGCTGGTGCTGAGCCCTAAGTCGACTGCTTTGAAGCCTGGCTTTTTGGCTTGTTCTATCACATCGGCATCAACACCGGCCAGGGCAAACATCTGCTTGGCTGATTCAGCACTGATCCATCCTTCAAATTGGGCGAGGGAGGCTCCGTTGTCGGCTGACTCTAAAGCCATCTGCGGGCCGCTCCAGCCAGAGCGGACTACGTTCCACCCATAGCTGGCTGCGCCGGTATCGTGGATGATCAGGATGCCGGTAGCGCCTTGGCGTGCAGCTTCCTCAAATTTGTAGGTCCACCGGCCATAATAGGTCATGGTTTCACCTTTGAATAGTTTTTTATCGTAATAACCGGGGTCGTTCACCATCACCACAACGGTTTTGCCTTTGACGTCCAGTCCTTCATAATCATTCCAGTCGTATTCAGGGGCAACAATTCCAAAGCCGGCAAAGATCAATTCGCTGTCATCTACCTGAATGGTTTCTTCTAAATGACGGCTGCCCATGACAAAATCATCCAGCAGGCTTAGGTTGATGCTGCCGTTCTCGCCGCTGAGGGTCAGCGTTTCACTTGGATGCGAAGTGATCTCAACCAAAGGCACCTCCTGAAAATAGCTGTCGCCATTACCTGGTTGCAGGCCCAGGCTTTCAAATTGCTCTTTGAGGTAGTTGATGGTTTTGGTTTCGCCTTCGGTGAAGGGCATGCGGCCCAGGAACTCATCAGAAGAGAGCGTTTTAACGGTATTGACAAAGTTTTCTTCGCTGATGGCATTCATGGCAACGGAGTCAACCGCGGGTGCCTCTGAAGTTTCATTATTGTTGCAGGCTACGAGCGTGGCACTGGCAAGGAATAGACAAGTGAGTGTTTGTTTCATCGGTGATAATGTGTTCGTTCGTTTGAAATAAAAAATAAAAATAGTATAATTTACTTGAATTCGTATTTTTACAGCAAATGCTAATTTTAATTGCATAGAATATTGTTATGAGTGAAGAAATAAATCAAAATAATGAATTGCCGGAAGAAGAAGGAAATGGGGAGTTGTCGGGTAGTCGGGTAATTCCTCTTTCGGGTTTATATGAGCGGTGGTTTCTAGATTATGCGTCCTATGTGATTCTTGATAGGGCGGTCCCTTATATCAACGATGGTTTAAAGCCAGTACAGAGGCGTATTCTGCACTCTTTGAAGGAACTGGATGATGGCCGGTATAACAAAGCGGCGAATGTGATCGGTAATACGATGAAGTATCATCCGCATGGGGATGCTTCGATTGGCGACGCGATGGTGCAATTGGGGCAGAAAAACCTATTGATTGACACGCAGGGTAACTGGGGGGATCCGATTACGGGTGATTCGGCTGCGGCACCGAGGTATATTGAGGGGCGCCTGTCGAAGTTTGCCAACGATGTGGTTTTCAATCCGGATACGACGGTATGGCAGTTAAGCTATGACGGCCGGAATAGAGAACCGGTGACTTTGCCGGTGAAGTTTCCATTGCTTTTGGCGCAAGGGGCTGAAGGGATTGCTGTGGGGCTGGCGACCAAGATCATGCCGCATAACTTTATCGAATTGCTCGATGGCTGTATCTTGGCATTAAGGGGCGAACGGCCGAATATCTTGCCTGATTTTCCAACCGGGGGGCTGGCTGACTGTTCTGCCTATAATGAGGGGATGCGTGGTGGGCGGATTAAAGTGCGAGCGAAGATTGAGGAACGCGATAGGAAAACATTGGCGATTACGGAAGTGCCGTTTGGGGTCACAACAGGCAGTTTGATTGATAGTGTGATCTCTGCAAACGATAAGGGTAAGATCAAGATCAAAAAGATTGAAGATAACACGGCACAGAACGTAGAGATTATCGTGCATCTGGCTTCGGGGGTTTCTCCGGATGTGACCATCGATGCTTTATATGCTTTTACGGATTGTGAAATCTCAATTTCGCCGAATACCTGTGTCATTAAGAATGACAAGCCCCAGTTTATGAGTGTGAACGATGTGCTGATCGAAAATGCGAAGTTTACACGGGGTTTGTTGAAACAGGAGTTAGAGATTAGGTTAAATGATTTGCTTGAGAAGATTTTCTTTAGTTCACTACTGAAGATCTTTATTCAGGAAGGGATGTACAAACATCCTGATTATGAAAATGCAGGTAACTTTGAGACAGTGGTTGAGGTGCTGAACAGGCTGTTTGAACCTTTCTTTCCTCAGTTTTACCGGGAAATTTTGCCGGAAGATTATAAACGCTTGATCGATAAGCCGATGAGCAGCATTACACGCTTTGATGTGAAAAAGGCGGACGAGCAGATGAAGGCTTATGAGGATGAGATTAAGAAGGTGAAGCATCATTTGAGGCACCTGACGGATTATGCGGTGGCATGGTTTGAAAGGCTGAAGGAGAAATATGGTGAAGGAAGGGAGAGGAAAACGGAGCTGCGGACTTTTGAGAAGGTGACAGCAGCGGATGTGGCGCTAGCGAATATTAAATTTTACGTGAACCGTGCGGATGGGTTCATCGGTACAGGACTGCGGAAGGATGAGTATGTAGGTGACTGTTCGGACTTGGACGATATCATTGTGTTCCGGGAAGATGGACAGATGGTGGTGACGAAGATTCAGGATAAGGTGTTTGTCGGCAAAGGGATCATCCATGTAGCGGTGTTTAAGAAAGGAGACGACCGAACGGTCTACAATATGATTTACCGGGATGGTAAAACGGGGGTTTCCTACGTTAAGCGCTTTTCTATTTTAGGAGTAACGCGCGATAAGGAGTATAATTTGACAACCGGTAACAAAGGCTGTAAGGTGCTGTATTTTACGGCGAACCCGAATGGTGAAGCAGAAGTGGTGAATGTGCAGTTGAGGGCGCACTCGAAATTGAGAAAGCTGCAGCTGGATATTGATTTTACTGAGATTGCCATTAAGGGCCGGGGCTCTAAAGGGAATATTGTTACCAAGTATCCGATCAAGAAAATCGTGTTGAAAAGTAAAGGTGTATCTACCTTGGCGGGGCGTAAGATCTGGTTTGACGAAACACTGAGCCGTTTGAATGTCGATGGTCGCGGTTTGTACCTGGGTGAATTTGATGGTGACGATAAGATTTTGGTGGTGCTGAAAGATGGTAGCTATGAGTTGCGTTCTTTCGACTTAAGTACGCATTTCGATCATGAATATTTGAAACTGGAAAAATATGACCCGGAACGTGTGTACTCGGTTATACACAAGGACGGAAAGTCGGGAAATTACTATGTGAAGCGCTTCCTGATTGAAAATATGCCGATTGGGAAAAGAACGAGCCTGATTAATGAAGAGACGGGGTCGCGACTGATAATTATTAGTAATGCGGATCACCCGATCGTAAAAGTGGATATCGAAAAGGGGAAGTCAAAAACTCAGGAAAGCTATGAACAAGACTTGGCTGAATTTATTGACGTGAAAGGGATGAAGGCTCAGGGGAATCGACTGACGCCGCATACGGTTAAGAAACTTAGTCTGCTGTCAGCAGAGAAGACGGCAGACGAGCGTGGTGCAGAAGACAAGGGAACCGAGGAGAAAAAGCCGGGTGGCGAAGAAGTCGTAGCTGAAGAGAAGTCCGGTAATTCGGAGGCTGCTACCGAGAAGCCCGGTAATACGGAGGATGCTAATACAAAGGAAGAACCAGAAAAGAAAGCTACCAGGAAAATCGACCTGGAGATTACCAATCCGGATGATATAGATATGGATGATAAAGGACAAATGGGCTTATTTTAAGTCCATTTGTCCTTTAGTTTTTTCGTTTAATTTGCTAGAGAAAATATTCCGTTACCCCTGCGCCAGGCTTTGAACGAATCTATCAACCTTCGGGCGTATTACCGCAGCACAATAGGGTTGATTGGGGTTTCGATTGAAATAGTTGACATGGTAGTCTTCGGCTTCGTAAAAGGTGTCCGCAGGAGATACCTTGGTCACAATAGGCCGGTCAAATACTTGCTGTTCAGTCAGCCCTTTAATAAAGCCTTCTGCCTGTTCTTTTTGCTCTTCATTATGGTAGAAGATTTCTGAACGGTACTGTGTTCCGATATCATTGCCCTGACGGTTTAGCGTTGTTGGGTCATGGGTCTTGAAGAAAACTCCTAAGATATCCTGATAATTCAATACGTTCTCATCATAATCAACTTGAATAACTTCTGCATGCCCGGTTGTGCCGGTGCAGACTTCCTCGTAGGTAGGGTTTTCTTTGGTTCCACCCATATAGCCTGGTATGATTTCATTAAGACCTTCGAGCTTCTGGAATACTGCTTCGGTACACCAAAAACATCCGCCTCCTAAAGTTGCTTTCATCTGTTCTGATCTTTTATTTATCTGAATTAATAGATATCAAATTTACGCATAATTATTTTACTGGTACTGTATGTATACAGGGATGGGCTTGAGTTCCATCAGTTCTTCAGGCGTAATCAGACGATTGGGTGCTTGTTTGATATCGTTTTTATAGAATATTTTAAATCCGGTGAATTCGACAGGCTCTTTGTAGATATATCTTCGATAGGTGTCTTTCTTCAATGTTGTTGGCCCCCACCCGTCCATATGGATGACGGTCTGTACCTCGGGTCTTAACTGGATATCATTATAATTTCTAACCATACCCTGTGTGAAGCGGTGGACAACGAATACCTTGGGAGGAAGATTGTTTTCCTGTACAATTTTGGAAAGGTACTCGCTTGCATAATTGATATCGGCTGCCGTGAAGTGACCTATTTTCTTTCCGGGCCTGGTGCCGTCTTTCATTGAGAATTCAGGATCGATACCCAGGTGCACATGGGGCAGTTTAAGGTATTTTTCAAGATGTGGTAGCTCATCCTGAATAGTGCTCAAAGCTACCTGAATGTCCAAAAAAACCAAGGCATCGCGCATTTCAGCAATTGCCAGGACAGAGTCGATTTGGTGATCGGGCATTCGTGAGCGATATTTGCCATCCTTGCCTGCGCTGCCTTGTGCAACCACGGCAATATAGTGTAAAGCAGGGATGGCTTCACGTGCTGAATCTACCCGGTTCCATTTCTCAATTTCTTCGTCGAGGCGAGCAAGCATCTTTTCGGGTTCGTATTCTCCTAGAATGCCCATTTTGGTAGAATACAGATTGCCATAATAAGCTATGATCCGCTTTTGTGGTAGAATAGCCCCGGGTAGAGGTATTGGTTGATCATCGACGGGCCAAGTTCCTGTGGTGTCACCGTTGACAAGGGCGAGCATATCCTCGCGGAACTTGACAGAGTCAATAAGCGGATAGGCAGAGCTTACTTTGTCTTCTACAATGCTCGGGATCGTATCAACAGCCAATGTGTCCGCAGATGACTCTTGATGTTTAGCGCCCTGTATATTTTGCGTACAAGACAAAGTGAATATAGCTAACGCAGTCGTTAGGCTGGCGAGTGATACGTATGTTTTTCTTTTCATAGAGTTGATTATAGGATTTTTCTAAAACGACCATAATTGCTCATGATCAGTTTTTCTTTGCCAGTTGAATGTTTACCGGATGGCCGTAGGTATAGATCCCCGGTTTCCAGGTTGCGGACCTGAGGATAATGTGTTTTAATTAATTTTTCAATATTCTCCGATGAGAACCCGGACGTGTATGTGTTTAGAATAAAAAAATGTTCTTTGGGATCCAATAGCGTGATAACCTGTTCAATCATTTCTTCGATCTGATCCTCCAGTTTCCATCGTTCACCCTTGGGCCCATGACCGTATGCCGGAGGGTCAAGGATGATCCCATGATAGCCATTTCCGCGCTTGGTTTCACGCTTCACGAATTTAAAAGCATCCTCAACAACCCAGCGGATATCCTTAAGCCCGGATAATTCCTGGTTCTGATTAGCCCAGCTAACTACTTGCTTGATGGAGTCGACATGGGTCACATCTGCCCCACAGGCCCTGGCAACTAGGGAAGCGCCTCCGGTGTAGGCGAAGAGGTTCAACACTTTGGGTGTTTGACTTTTCATCTTACGCAGAGAAGCTGCTATATATTGCCAGTTGGCCGCTTGTTCTGGGAAAATGCCGACATGTTTAAACTTGGTAAGCGCTAGTCTGAATTTGATGTCAATGGGTCCGACTTGATAAGTAATCTGCCAGTCGGATGGGTTGGTCTTGGATTTTTTAACCCATTCGCCTTGGGTGCTGGAGCGAGCAACAAAACGTGCATGATGCCTTTGGTGCCACTCTTCACCGGACAGCGATTTGGGCCAATTGGCGTTCGGCTCAGGGCGGATAAGCGTGATGGAGCCAAAACGCTCTAGTTTTTCGCCATTACCACTGTCAATGAGTTGATAGTCGATCCACTCACTAGGTGTGGTCAGTAAAGAGTTGGATGTCCCGGCCATGTGATAAGCTAATTAAAAACTATTTTTAGCAACTTTCATAAAAGGGCTGGCAAATACAAAATCGTTTAGCTCCTTGATATCGGTATGTGCAATTTCTTTGTTGGAGCCTTCCCATTTCTTCTGGCCTTTATAGAGGAACAAGATGTAATCACCAATACCCATAACGGAGTTCATATCGTGGGTTACAACGATTGTTGTGGTGTTGAATTCTTCAGTTAGATCTTGGATCAGCTCATCGATCAGGATCGATGTCTGTGGATCCAGACCTGAATTGGGTTCATCACAAAACAGGTATTTCGGGGTCATAGAAATGGCTCGAGCAATACCTACTCTTTTTTTCATACCACCGGATAGTTCTGCTGGATATAGGTCGTTGGTTCCCTTTAGGTTCACTCTCTCCAAACAGAAGTTGGCGCGATCGACTTTCTCACTCCGGCTCATGTCAGTAAACATATCCAGGGAGAACATGATATTTTGCTCAACTGTCATCGAGTCAAAGAGTGCTGAATTTTGGAAGAGCATACCAATTTCTTTTCGGATGGGGATGCGGTCATCAAAAGACATACGGGTAAAATCGGCTTTGTTATATAAGACCCTGCCCGCATTGGGCTTATGTAGGCCTACCATGCACTTCAATAGTGTACTTTTCCCAGAACCCGATCCACCAATAATCAGGCTGATTTTGCCGGGTTCAAAGGTAGCGGATATGCCTTTTAAAACTTCATTGTCACCAAAGGATTTATAAATATCTACGATCTCAATCATGTATCTATTGGATATTAATTCTTTATAACATTACAGCCGTAATAATATAATCACAAGCTAAGATGGTAATACAACTCACCACCACACTCTTTGTACTTGCATAGCCTACTTCCAGGGAGCCACCTTCTACATAGAATCCTTGAAAAGCGGAAACCGAGGTGATGATAAAGCCGAAAACAAAGGCTTTCACGAGAGCCACTGAAACGGTATAGCCATTAAAATCACTCGTAATACCGTTGATGTATTCCGCTGGTGTAACAGCTCCGGACAAGGCTCCTCCCATAAGTCCGCCAGCGAGCGACAGAAAAATAGATACAATAACCAATAAAGGAACCATGGTGATACCCGCTATGATCTTTGGTAAGATCAAGTAACCCGGGGCGTTGATCCCCATAATTTCAAGCGCATCAATCTGTTCTGAAACGCGCATAGAGCCGATTTGTGAGGAAATAGATGAACCCACTTTCCCGGCAAGGACAAGCGCTGTGATGGTCGGGCTTAGCTCCAAAATACTGGAGTCACGGTTGATTTGCCCGATAATGGAAGAAGGGATCAGATCAGACACGAGCTGGAAGGCAATTTGCATGGTCATTACAGCTCCGATAAAAGTTGAAATGATACCGACCAGACTCAACGAGCCAACACCGATGTTATTCATGTTCAGGATGATCTCTTTCCAATAAATGCTCCATTTTTCAGGTTTCTTGAAAACCTTTTTTAAAAGAATTAGGTATTTGCCGAAGTAAGTAAAAAACATAAATAACAATATCTTGGCATAAATATAATGTTTTAAAATTTGTAATTTTAATTTTTAAAAGCTGAGAACTGAGCATAAAAATATGAAAACAGCATTGATTACCGGTGGGACAAAAGGAATGGGCAGGGCAATTTCCTTGGCCTTGGGCAACGACGGTTATAATCTGATCATCTGCGCCCGAAATCAGGATGATCTGGATCGCATAGCAAAAGAAATAGCGAAAGTGAATGCCGAGGTGCAAGTGTATACCCAAGTATGTGACTTTTCTGATGAGGAACAGGTGAATAATTTAATTTACTGGGTAGAAAAAGAATTTGACCAGATCGATGTGCTGGTAAATAATGTAGGCCTCTTTGTTCCGGGACGCTTTTTTGATGAAAAACCGGGTGCTTTGAAACAACACATGCAGATCAATGTATTCGCTCCGCACGCTTTGTCACGAGCCATTGGTAAGGTGATGAAGAAACATGGGTCGGGAAATATTTTTAACGTTACTTCGGTGGCTTCCAGAGAGGTAGTGCCAACGGCAGCTTCTTATTCTGTAACAAAATTTGCCTTGGCAGGTCTAACAAATATCATACGTGAAGAGTTGAAGAAGCATGGGGTCAAAGTAACAGAGATTGTCCCTGGGTCAACTTTAACTTCGTCGTGGGAGGGTACAACTGTTCCGGCAAAGGAATTTGTTTTGCCGGAAGATATAGCCAAAGCTGTGATGTCTGTACTTTCCATGAGCGAGGGCGCGAATGTGGATGAAGTAGTAGTTCGGCCGATAAAAGGCCAGATCTAGCAGCGAACCTAAAAATATTTTTATGAATGCTAAACGAATAAGTTGGGGAATGGTGGTCCTGTTTGTCGGGTTTATTCTCCTGTTCTCAAATTTGGGATATATTAACTTTAATTGGTCGGCCGTATTTTCTCTTTGGCCAGTGTTGATTATTTTGATCGGAGTGGGCTATTTGCTGCCTGAAAAGAATGAAAGTCGCTATATTATGGTTTTCGTGACGCTTGCAGTACTTGCTTTATTTACCTATCAGGGACTTACCGTTCCTAAAAACAAGAGCTTTCTTGATCGTGTCTTTAATGATCATAACAATGATTTCGAATGGGACTCCTCCAGTTCCAAAGCAGACGGCTCGGCGGCGGCAAGTAAACATTTTGAGCAACCTTATGATCCGGCTATTGAAGAGGCTGATCTCTCTATTGAAGGAGGGGCAGTGGGTTACCGAATCGGGGAGCCAACGGATCAATTGTTTTCCGCGGATGCCAAGTCGAGTTTTTCTAACTTTTCATTAAAGGAAGTGAGATCGGGGAACCGCGCGGATCTGGAGTTCAAAATGTCAAACGAAGATGGGAAGCGTACAGATAAGGATAACGGCTCCAATTCTGTTACAATGCATTTGAATGCTAACCCGATCTGGAACATTAGCCTGGAAATTGGTGCAGGCTCGGCAAGTTTTGATTTGAGTCCGTATAAATTGAAAAGCCTGTCGATTGAGGGTGGAGTGGCCAGCGTAAAAATGAAAGTGGGGATGCCGCAAAAGAAAGACTCAGAAATTAATTTTGAAGGCGGCCTGGCCAGTTTCGAACTGGAAGTTCCGAAAGATGCGGCTTGTCGGATTATCATGGAGGCTGCTCTTTCTTCAAAGAACCTCGATGGTTTTAGTAAGCAGGAAGATGGTTCTTATGTTTCGGGTAATTATAATTCAGCCGACAAACGCTATATCATCAATATTGAAAGTGGATTGTCAAGTGTAAAAGTGAAACAATATTGATTGACGAAGGGTGTTTGTGGAAGAGAAGCGTTATTTGATTGTTCAGCAGGGGAAGCCGAGTAAACCTTATAGTCTGGCTGAATTGCGTTTACTGCATTTAAGAGCCAGTGATTTTATCAAAGAGGAAGGAACCGCAGATTTTAAAGAATTACGGGAGCTGCCAGAATTAAGCAGGCTGCTGGAGGTAGAGTACCAGGCTGCGGAGCCGCAGTATTTTGCGACTTTGGATGTGCGCTTGCTGGCTTGGGCGATTGATTTCTTTTTGGCTTTCGCTGTCTATTGTATTTTGGTTTTAGTACCCATTCTCGGTTTTGCGCCACCGGAACAGCGAATGACGCTGGCTTTGCTGGGCTTGATTTCTATTATCCCTATTCAGTTTTTCATTTCCTTGTTCATGGAATGCTCAAAGTATCAAGGCGGTCCGGGGAAGATGGTTTTACGAATTAAGGTATGTGATGTTAAAGGTAGTCCGATTAGTTTCCCGAAATCGCTGTTACGTAATATCGGGAAACTATTGGGTTTTCTTAGTTTGGGCTTGGGTTTCCTGCTCGGATTCTTTAATCGCAAACAACAGTGTTGGCACGATAAATTAGCCAATACATTGGTGATCAAGGATCGATTGATTTAGGCTTCGTCTTTGGTATTGCGAACCAATCCGATTCCCGAGAAAAAGAAGATGATGCCGATAATCCCGACCACGAGTAGTTCTCGATAGGCTTCACTGCGTTGTACAAATTGTACACCTACATATATGAGCCCGATAATTCCGAGTATCGTCAGAATGGTTCCAAATGTTCTTTTTACATTCATAGCGTGATGATTAAAGATTTATTATACAGCCAAAGGCAATTTTTATGCCTAAAAGAAAAATGTATCTTAGACGGACGCTAATTTGTATTTTTACTGAAATTCCTAATAATTAATATATGAAATACCTTACTACCTTAGTTTTTGGTCTCCTATTATTCACCCATGCTGCTTTGGCTCAAGGCTTGGCACAAAAGATCGAAAATGCGTTTGAAGCTTTTGAACGGGAGCCGAATATGAAGTATGGGATAGCCTCCATTACGGTATTGAATGGCAATACGGGCGAGGTGATGTATGCGAAGAACGAAGGGACAGGCTTGGCGACGGCCTCAACCATGAAAGCGATAACAACTGCGACAGCCTATTCGATAATGGGGAGTAATTATAAATACGAAACCAGTTTACGCTACAGCGGAACGATTGATGGGGCGGGCGTGCTGAACGGCAATGTGATCATCCAAGGTACGGGCGACCCGTCATTGGGTAGTGAGAATTTTGATGAAACCAAACCGGAAGATATTCTTGCACAGTGGGTGGCTGCTATTAAGCGTGCAGGTATAAAGAAAATTAACGGATCGGTTATCGGGGATGATATTTTATTTAATGGCCATATGGCACCTAGTGGGTGGACTTGGATCGATATGGGGCAGTATTATGGCTCGGGTGTTTCATCGTTGAATTGGCGCGAGAACAAGTTTAAGATTATCTTATCGGGAAAAGGGAGGGTAGGTGACCCAGCTCCATTACAGCGTACAGACCCGGATAAGCCTTATTTGAAAATTATAAACGAGGTGACGATCGGCAAACCGGGTACGGGTGATCGTGTCTATGCATTTTCAGCGCCGTATTCTTCGTTCATTGTTTTAAGGGGTACATATGCATCGGATCTTAATAAACAGATTGAGATATCCGTTCCGGACGGTGCGCTGGATGCTGCCTGGTCATTGCAGGCGGCTTTAGAGAAAGAAGGTGTTTCTGTAGAAGAGCCTGCAAATACAGCCTTCCTGATGAAATCAGAAGGAGAAACTATTCCATTGGAAACAACTTTGTTAGATCGGTATTTCTCGCCGACCCTCAGCCAGATTTGCTATTGGTTTATGAAACGCAGCATCAACCTTTACGGTGAGGCTCTGCTGAAAACGGCGGCTCTGCAAGAAGGCTCGGAGCCGGAAACCAGCGAGGCGACGGATTGGGAAAAGGAGTTTTGGAGTGAGCTGATTGGTGAAGGGGAAGGAGCATTAAAGATCAAAGATGGTAGCGGCTTGTCGCCGGAAAGTCGGGTGACAACCATGGCAATGGCGAAAATCTTACTGCATGCAAAAAAACAAAATTGGTTTGGCAGCTACTATGAGAATATGCCAACCTACAATAACATGAAAATGAAGAGCGGTACAATTGGCGGGGTTTTAGGTTATACAGGCTATCACACCGCTCCAGACGGAACGCCACTCGTGTTTTCGTTCTTAATCAATAACCATATGGGGGGCTCGCAGCCGATGCGTCTGAAAATGTTTAAAATGTTGGATGCCTTAAAATAGTGCACCAACGATATATGAGCACAATTGTTTACCTTTGTATGTCATGGGATTAAATCTATCAGTATCAATCGATAAAGATTCAGGCTTCTGTTTTGGCGTAGTTTACGCTATTGATATGGCCGAAGAGATTTTGGAAGAGGACGGTTATTTGTACTGTCTGGGCGATATCGTGCATAATGATAAGGAAGTAGTTCGGCTAAAGGATAAAGGTCTACGGATTATCAGTCACGACGATCTGCCCAACCTGAAAAACGAGAAGGTGCTGATCCGTGCCCACGGTGAAGCTCCTGAAACGTATAAAATAGCACTGGAAAATAACATCACGCTGATTGACGCTTCTTGCCCTGTAGTATTGAAACTTCAGAATCGCATCAAAACCACTTTTGATGAGAAAGAAAAGGTATTGATCTTTGGGAAACATGGACATGCAGAGGTGATAGGTCTTCAGGGGCAAACGAATGGAGAAGCGATCGTTTTTCAGGATATTGCTGAGCTGGATCACGTGGATCTTCCAAAGAAATTCACGCTCTACAGCCAAACTACCAAGAGTACCGATAAGTTCTACGAGATTAAAGACGAGCTTTTGCGGAGAGGTTATGATGTTCGTGCTAATGATACGATCTGCCGACAAGTTTCTACGCGGTATGAAGACCTGGGGAGCTTTGCTGAGGCGTTCGATAAGGTTGTTTTTGTAGCAGGTAAGAAATCCTCTAATGGAAAGGTTCTTTATGACGTGTGTTTGAAAAGTAATCCTAATACCTATTTTATATCCGATCCGAGCGAATTGGATCCCTCTCGGTTTGAGGAGAATGATCGTGTAGGCATCTGTGGCGCGACATCAACGCCCATGTGGTTGATGGAAAGTGTTCGCGATGTGCTCGAGAAATATTGATTTTAGGTCATATTTATCGCTGATTGTCTAAAGTTTACATCTTAATTTCTTGGTTTTAGTAACTTTGTGCCATGATGAAAAAAGGAATATTGTTAGTAAATCTGGGTACGCCGGATAGCCCCTCGGTGCCGGATGTTCGCAGGTATCTGGATGAGTTCTTAATGGATGGACGAGTAATCGATATTAAGCCAATTCCCAGAAACCTATTGGTTCGCGGTGCAATTATTCCTTTCCGCGCCCCGCAGTCAGCTAAGATTTATAAGGCTATCTGGACTGATGAAGGTTCTCCTTTATTGATTTATGGTATGCAAAATAAAGAGAGGTTGCAAGAATTGCTGGGTGATGAATATGCTGTTGCATTGGGGATGCGCTATCAGAAACCGTCTATTGAGTCAGCATTAAACGAGCTAAAAGCCCAAAATGTAAAGTCAATCCAGGTAATTCCTTTGTTCCCTCAATATGCCTCGGCAACAACGGGCTCCGTTCATCAGAAGATCATGGAGATTGTCAGCAAATGGCTGGTGATTCCAGAAATAAGCTTTATGAACTCCTATCACGACCTGCCTGAGATGATTGATATTTTCGCAGACAATGGTCGTAAACACGGTATTGAAAATTATGATCATGTAATTTTTAGCTTTCATGGTTTGCCTCAACGTCAATTGCTGAAAGCAGACCATACGAAGCAACATTGTCTGAAAAACGGGACCTGTTGCCAAACGTTAACTGATCAAAACTTTTTTTGCTATTCTGCACAGTGCCACGATACGGCACGACTGATTGCTGAAAACCTAGGTCTGAATAAAGATCAATATACGGTTAGTTTCCAGTCGCGTTTGGGAAAAGAACCATGGATAGAACCATTTACCAGTCAACGGATTCACGAGCTGGCTAAACAAGGTAAAAAGCGTTTACTGGTGTTTTGCCCGGCTTTCGTTGCTGATTGCCTAGAGACTCTTTACGAAATAGCAGTAGAATACCAAGAAGAATTTGTGGAAGCGGGAGGTGAAAAAGTGCAATTGGTAGAAAGCCTGAATGACGATCCGCGTTGGGTCGATATCTTAAAAAATTTTGTATTGAAAGAGGAAAAGCAAATCCTTGACTAAGAAACATTCATGAGATTTATCGTTTTAAACTCCTTTATCCTCCTTTTTTTAGATATCTACATCTATAAAGCTCTGCGTGCTACCAATATCAAGTGGGCGAAAACCAAGCTCTTTTCTATTCTATGGTGGGTTTACTCTGTTCTCTTATTTTTGGGAATTATAGCGACTGTGTATCTAGATCTACGTTTGACAATCCGGTCAATCGTCCTCGTCGCTTTTTTTATAACCTTTGTTTCCAAATTGGTTTTCGGTCTGGTTTTCTTGGTCGATGATGTCCGTCGCGGTGGTTTATGGTTAACTAGAAGGCTTTTTAACAAAGAGAAAGATTCAGGAGAACCACTAACTAAAGCAGCAAGTGATCGGTTACCGGAAGAAGGGGCGTTATTGAATGAAAAAAAGAAAGGTATTTCCCGTTCGGATTTTCTTGCTAAGACAGGGATCGTTCTGGCTGCAGTGCCTTTTACAACGTTGAGCTGGGGAATTGTTTCCGGAGCTTATGATTATCGGATCCGACGACAAACGCTGCACTTGCCGAATTTGCCAAAAGCTTTTCATGGGATGAAAATTGTGCAACTGTCGGATATTCACTCAGGAAGTTTTTACAATCAAAAAGCAGTAAAAGGCGGTATTGAAAAGGTTTTGGGCGAGAAGCCCGATGTTATTTTTTTTACGGGCGACTTAGTCAATAACCTGGCTTCTGAATTGAAAGACTATAAAGATATCTTTAGTAAACTGAAAGCACCTTTAGGTATTTATTCCATTTTGGGGAATCATGATTATGGTGAGTATCATTTCGGTCATGAGCCCTCGCCGGCGAAAGCTAGAAACCTGGAACTGATAAAGAATACACAACGCGAAATGGGATGGGACCTGCTGTTGGATGAAAACCGAAAGTTGAAAGTCGGCAATGAGGAAATTGGAATTATTGGAGTTGAAAACTGGGGTGCGGGTGGTAGGTTTCCGAAGTACGGTGATCTGAAAAAGGCTTTGGAAGGGAGCGAGGATATGCCAGTTAAGTTGCTACTGTCTCACGATCCTTCGCATTGGCGTGCACAAGTACTGGATCATCCAGATGTGGATGCTACCTTCAGTGGCCATACCCATGGAATGCAGTTTGGTGTGCGAACGAAGAGCTTCCAGTGGAGTCCTGTGCAATATATCTATAAGGAATGGGCCGGACTGTATCAGGAGGGTCAACAGCAGCTTTATGTCAACACCGGTTTTGGCTTCTTGGGTTACCCAGGTCGAGTGGGTATCTTACCAGAAATTACCGTGTTTGAACTTCAAAGCGGAGAAAAACCAGCCTAATCGTTCTCTTCCTGTAACATTCTTATACGAGGACTGTCTAACGTAAAACAATATTTTTATGGCAGTAAAAATGTCCTTACGTGAAACGGTTAAGATCTCGCTGCAATCCATCAGCAGCAATCGCCTGCGTACATTTTTAACTGCGCTGATTATTGCGATCGGTATCACCGCCCTCGTCGGTATCCTGACTTCGATCGACGCAATGGAGAAATCCATGACCGAATCGTTCTCTGCCATGGGTTCCAGTGCCTTTAATATTCAGAATAGAGGGCTCAATATCCGTATTGGAGGGCAGGGCGAACGACCGAAAAATTATCCGAATATCACGTACGAAGATGCAGTGGGGTTCAGAGATGAATTCAGTTTCCCATCCACCGTTTCTGTCAAAGTCTTTGTAACTGGCGGGTCTACCGTAAAGTACAAAAGTGAAAAGACCAATCCCAATATTTCCGTACAAGGGGGAGATGTTAACTTTCTCCAAACAGGTGGATATAAATTGGCTTTGGGGCGAAATTTTACACCGAGGGAATTGGAGTTGGGAAGCAATGTCGTGATTATCGGCACCAAGATAAAAAGCAGCCTGTTTAAACAGAATGAAGATCCGCTCAATAAAGTTATAACCGTTGGGAATATGCGCTTTACCATTATTGGCGTATTGGAAGAGAAAGGTTCCAGTGCGGGTATGGGAGGCGATAATACGACGATTATCCCGCTTGCCCGTGCCAGAGCCATCATGCCGGCGACGCGACCATCTTATACGATTACGGTCATGATGAGCCGTCCGGAAATGATGGATGCCGGGATTGGAGAGGCTACTGCTTTGTTCAGAAACATACGCGGCCTGGCGGTGAAACAGGAAAATAATTTTGAGATTACGAAGAGCGACGCAATTGTTCAGGCTTTAATGAGCAATTTAGCTTATGTAACCATGGGGGCAATCGTTATAGCGCTGATCACACTGGTTGGGGCGTCGATCGGCTTAATGAATATCATGCTGGTATCAGTAACCGAAAGGACAAGGGAAATTGGGTTGCGTAAAGCAGTAGGGGCTACACCTCAGCTAATCCGTCGCCAATTTCTGACGGAAGCAATTGTGATCTGTATTTTGGGGGGAATAGCTGGAATTCTTTTAGGTTTAATTATTGGCAATGCTGTCGCTCTTGTCCTAGAGGCTAGCTTCCTGATACCGTGGATATGGATCGTTGTTGGAATTGGTGTTTGTGTTATCGTAGGAATAATTTCCGGCTTTTATCCAGCCTCAAAAGCCTCTAAATTGGATCCCGTAGAGGCTCTCCGATATGAATAAGGGATCGCATACCAGCGATCCCTTATTTCACGGTTCCATTATATTTTCTGCTTAACCTTTGTATTGTTGTTTGTAATAATCAAGGTATTGTCCACTGGTCACTCTTTCCAACCATTCTTCATTTTCCAGGAACCAGTCGACTGTTTTCTCCAAACCTTCTTCAAAGGTAATGCTGGGTTTCCATCCCAGGTCCTTTTGCAATTTGCTGGAGTCGATAGCATAGCGAAGGTCATGCCCTGCGCGATCGGTGACATAGGTAATAAGTTTAGCAGACTCACCTTCGGAGCGTCCTAGTTTTTGATCCATCACCCGGCAAAGTAGTTGGATTAGATCAATGTTCGTCCATTCATTATGTCCACCGATATTATAGGTCGCTCCGGACGTCGCCTGATGATAAATCAGGTCAATTGCCCTGGCATGGTCTTCTACCCAAAGCCAGTCACGTACATTTTCCCCCTTTCCATAGATCGGAATAGGTCTTCTGTGTTTGATATTATTGATTGCCAGCGGTATCAGCTTTTCCGGGAAATGATGAGAACCATAATTATTGGAGCAGTTCGAGATGACAATATCGAGTCCATAGGTGTCACCATAAGCACGCACGAAATGATCGGAACTTGCTTTGGATGCCGAATAGGGTGAATGGGGGTCATAGCTCGTTTCTTCTGTAAAGAAGCCTTCTGCCCCTAGTGCCCCGTAAACCTCGTCGGTCGATACATGATAGAAACGATGCTGATCATAAGCACCCTCCCAAGTGCTGCGGGCTGCATTAAGCAGGTTCACGGTGCCAATTACGTTGGTCATCACAAAAGCAGAAGGGTCGCTAATGGAGCGGTCAACATGCGATTCCGCAGCCAGATGGATAATCCCATCTGGTCTCTCTTCCTCAAAGAGCTTGTTGATAAATTCAGCATCCACAATGTCACCTTTCACAAAGCGGTAGTTGGGTCTGCCTTCAATATCTTTTAGGTTTTCGAGGTTTCCTGCATAGGTGAGCTTGTCCAGATTGATGATCTCATAATCTAGATAGGTGTTCACCATTCGGCGAACCACATGAGAGCCGATAAACCCTGCTCCACCCGTCACAATAATTTTCTTCATGATTATTACTCCGTATCAAATGGATTTTCATTTTTTAGATATACTTCCCAAGCCCAGGCAGAGCGCATCATCTCCTCGATATCGAGTTCTGCCTTCCATCCCAGCTCCTCTGTCGATTTGGTTACGTCTCCCCATACTTGCTCCACGTCACCACTTCGGCGAGCGCCGATCTGGTAGTTTAATTTTTCTCCGGTTGCTTTTTCAAAGGCATGGATTACTTCGAGCACCGACGTCCCGTTCCCCGTTCCGATATTGAATACATCGTAATTTTTACCGGTTGAGTCTTTTTCTAGTAGTTGAATAGCAGCCACGTGTGCTTTTGCCAGATCGACTACGTGGATGTAGTCGCGGATAGCTGAACCATCTGCTGTGTTGTAGTCATCTCCATATACCGTAATCTTTTCACGTTTGCCAATTGCCGTCTGCGTTATAAAAGGGACTAGGTTTTGAGGAACACCAAGTGGTAGCTCGCCAATCAGGGCGCTTTTGTGTGCGCCGACCGGATTGAAATAACGGAGCGAAAGGATACGGAAATTCGGATTGCTAGCTGCAGTTTCACTTAAGATCTCTTCAGCAATCTGCTTGGTATTTCCGTATGGAGACTCGGCCTTCTTAACTTCAGCCGCTTCCGTAACGGGCAGTTCATCTGGTTGACCATATACCGTACAGCTGGATGAAAAGACAAAGTTCGTGCGTTTGCCCGAAAATGCATTGAGCAGGTTGATCAACGAAAAGAAATTATTGTAGTAGTATTTCAACGGTTTTTCTACCGACTCCCCGACAGCTTTGTAGGCTGCGAAGTGGATGACCCCTTCAATATCAGGATTGTCGCTGACGAACTTTTTTACTTTTTGTTCGTCACATAAATCAAAGTTGTGGAAAGCCGGTCTCTTACCCGTAATCTTTTCAATTTGTCCTAGAACACCAATATTGGAATTAGAAAGATTGTCCACGATAATTGGAGTATAACCAGCTTCGTAGAGTTCAACAACTGTATGTGATCCAATATATCCGGTTCCGCCGGTTACCAAAATTTTCTTCATTTTATCTGTTTTTATTTATTGTAATATGAAAAGTCCTTATGATTGATTTCTTTTTCCGGTAAGGATTTAAAGTATTCATAGGTGATTTTCAACCCTTCTTTTCGGCCAACTTTTGGTGTCCAATCAAGTAACTCTTTTGCCTTGGTGATATCAGGGCGGCGTTGTTTGGGGTCGTCTACCGGCAGGGCATGATAAACCACGCGTTGTTTTGTGCCAGTTAATTTGATAATTTCTTCAGCAAACTGATTAATGGTGATCTCATCAGGGTTGCCGATATTGACGGGCTGTGCATAATCACTCATCAAGAGCCGGAATATTCCCTCTACCTGATCGTCTACATAGCAAAATGAACGAGTTTGTGTCCCATCGCCAAACACGGTCAAATCTTCACCGCGAAGAGCCTGGCCGATAAAAGCGGGTAATACGCGACCATCGTTCAACCGCATTCTTGGTCCGTAGGTGTTAAATATACGGACAATTCGTGTTTCTAGATTATGGAAAGTATGGTAAGCCATGGTAATGGCTTCTTGAAAGCGTTTGGCTTCATCGTATACACCTCTCGGGCCAACAGGATTGACATTACCCCAGTAATCTTCCGTTTGCGGACTGATTGTCGGGTCCCCATAAACCTCTGATGTAGATGCAACTAAAATTCGTGCACCTTTTGCCCGGGCAAGACCCAGCAGATTATGCGTTCCGAGGGAGCCTACCTTCAAGGTCTGGATCGGAATCTTTAGGTAATCGATCGGGCTGGCAGGCGAGGCGAAATGCAGGATATAGTCGAGTTTTCCAGGAACGTGAACAAAGGTAGAAACGTCGTGCCGATAGAACTCAAAATTTTCCAGCGGGAACAAATGTTCGATATTCCGGAGGTCGCCGGTGATTAAATTATCCATGCCAATGACATGGAAGCCTTCCGCAATGAAGCGATCGCAAAGGTGTGAGCCTAAAAAGCCCGCTGCGCCTGTTATTAGTATCCGTTTTTTATCCATAATGAAGATTTATTATAATGATTACCTTTGGCGAAGGTAATTAATTTGGCAAAAACAAAATATTAAATTTATTACAAACATTTGTATTTTTAACTGTTCTTTCAATAAAAATAATAATTGGTTCTTTTTATGACTCTATTATATAGCATTGGTATTTCTTTTTTTCATTTCCTGATTCGAATCGGTGCTATTTTTGGTAAAAAGGCAAGGAAGTGGGTGGACGGACGGAAGGGTTTGCTGGAGAAGATTGAAAGCGATGTAGATTCGTCAAAAAAACATATTTGGTTCCATTTTGCATCCCTTGGCGAGTTTGAACAAGGGCGATCAGTACTCGAAGAGTTTAAAAAACGTTTTCCGGATAAACTTATCATTATTACGTTTTTCTCGCCTTCTGGCTATGAGATTCGCAAAAACTATTCTTTGGCCGAACACGTCTTTTATTTGCCTGCTGATTCAGCCTCAAACGCCAAGCGTTTTGTCGAGTTGATTAACCCGGAAATGGTCTTTTTTACGAAATATGACTATTGGTTGTTTTATTTCCGTGAACTAAAACGAGAGAATATACCGTTGTATATGGTTTCAGCGATTTATCGCCCAGATCAGGTGTTCTTCAAATGGTATGGCGGAATTTTCAGACAGATTCTAAGCTATGTTTCTCATTTTTTTGTACAAAACCAAGAGAGTATCAGCTTATTAAATCGGATTGGTCTGGAAAATGCTACGTTGAGCGGAGATACACGGTTCGATCGTGTGGTTGCTGTTTCGAAGAATGTTCGTGAGTTGCCGGTCATTTCCTATTTTGCAACGGGGCATCGGGTAATGGTCGCGGGCAGTACCTGGCCACAAGATTTGGAAAGGCTATTAGCATTTCATCAGGTATTTCCTGATTGGAAGTTGATCATTGCGCCGCATGAAGTAAGCAAAGAGAGTGTCGACTACACTCGTAAGTTGTTTTCTATGGCTGTTTTATTTTCTGAGCTGAGTGATCATATGCATAAAGAGCAGCTAAAGATGGATCAATCGAGGCAACGGGAAATAGACATGGATTTAATTTACCACGATACGGACACAGAAGCTGACACGATCCCAGAGCATAAAGCCCCGATTTTGATTATTGACAATGTGGGTATGCTTTCTTCACTCTACGGATATGGCGATATTGCCTATATCGGTGGCGGATTTGGTGCGGGTATTCACAATACGCTTGAAGCAGCAGCCTATGGCATGCCCGTTATTTTCGGTCCTAATTACCATAAATTTCAGGAAGCGAAAGATTTAATTCAGGCTAAAGCGGCTTACTCAATCAGTAATGAACGGGAGCTGATACTTGTGATGGATGAATTGATGGATTATAAAGTGCGCATCGAAGCGGGGAACCGTGCAGTCGGCTATGTTCAGCAGCAAGCCGGGGCAACGGAACGAATCGTGAACTTTATCGAAGATAGGCTTCCTTAACTAGAATGTGATAAAAAGATCAGAGGCGATTTGATCTGCGATTAATTTGCCTTGTTCTGTTAAGACATAGTGACCTTCTTTATTTTCAATTTTTCCTTTGTCGATGTACATATCTAAAGGCTTGCGCATTTCTAAGAGAAAATCAGAATCAAAGGTTTTCTCCAGATACGCATAATCGACCCCCCATTTGGTTCGGAGCGAGGTCATGATATATTCATTGAACTTATCTGATTCTCTTAGGATTTCTTTTTCAGCAGGTATTTGTTTGTCTGCCAAAGCTTGCAGGTACTTCATGTTGTTAGCTACGTTCCATTGTCGCTCCCTTCCATTGAACGAATGGGCAGAAGGGCCTATGCCTATATAAGGTACCCCTTGCCAATAACTGGTATTATGTTTTGAGTACTGTTGGTTTCGAGCGAAGTTCGAAATTTCATATTGTTCGTATCCATTTTCCCCCATTTTCTGCATCAAAAGAATAAACTGATCGGCGCTTTGTCCTTCGTTCATCGGCTGTTGTGTTCCTTTCCGGATGAAGGCGCCAAGAGCGGTCTGAGGTTCCACTGTCATGCTATAAGCAGAAAGATGGGGAACTTCAAATTCAGCCATCCGGTCGATATTATTGATCCATTTGGTATCTGACAATAGCGGATAACCATAGATCAGATCACACGTAATGTTTGTAAAGCCCGCATCCTGAGCACGTTTAATCGAGCTTTCAGCTTCCTGTGCATTATGAGCACGGTTCATCCACCTCAAGTCCTCCTCATAAAAGGATTGGACACCGATGCTGAAGCGGTTAACGGGAGTGCCGCGGAGATCTTTAACTTTTTCCGCAGTCAGGTCGTCCGGATTGGCTTCGAGGGTAATTTCGATAGTATTCTCAACCTGTTGGGTATGATAAATCATATCAATTATACGATTGATTTCCTGCGACGACAAGAGAGAGGGCGTACCGCCGCCAAAATAGATGCTCTTTATTGGCGTATTTTCTAAGTAATTCTTCCTCAATTCAATTTCCTGTAAAATAGCGCTAACCATATCATCTTTATGCCTCATGGACGTCGAAAAATGAAAATCACAATAATGACATGCTTGTTTACAGAAAGGGATGTGGATATAAATGCCGGCCATAGAAACAAAGGTAAGATGAAAATATGAGTTATTGGGAGTGAAATAACTTCCTCACCCTCGGCATATAATAATGCAGACTTATACCCCTGACAGATACGTATATGATAAAAGCAATCCACAGCCCTTTGTTTCCCAGATAGTGGCTTAACAATAGACTGCTAGCCAAAAACACAATAACGGAGACGATACTCGCATTTCGCATTTCTTTGCTCAACGTGGCACCAATGAACACGCCGTCCAATTGGAATGCATAAAAGGAAGTAAAAATATAAAGACATGCTAGCGGCAGGTAGCTATAGGCGAAACCTCGGACGGTGACATCCGTCGTTAAACCATTGATAGCCAGGTTGCCTCCAAAGAAGAACAGCAAAGCTAAAACCAGCGCCGTAGCACCAGCGAGTTCATTTGCAAGCTTTAACTCAGTTTGGAAAGCACGTTCATCTCGCGCGCCCAGGTTTCGACCTACCATCATTTCGACAACATAAGCATAACCGTCGAGAAAAAAAGCCGACAGTGATACAAATTGTAATAGGATGTGATTAGCTGCTAAAATGCCATCTCCAAAACCAGCTCCGCGGTTGGTAAACCATGCAAATCCGAATAAAAGAGCCAGTGTACGGATCATAATATTGCCGTTGGTTTGCATCATTTGACCGAATTCCTGCCTATTAAACAGTGTTTTCCAATGAATATTCTGAAGGGTCGGCGATAAGCGGTTGAGAATCTGCCACACCATCCATATTCCGAAAAAGAGGGAAGTCCATTCAGCTAATACGGTTCCCAAGGCGATGCCTTTAACACCGAACCCTAAGAAAACAACGAAAATTACATTCAGGATAATGTTTAGTCCATTCAGCACCAATTGCAAGACGAGAAGCTTTTTGGTTTCACCTAAACCGATAAGAATACCCAGCAGGGCATAGGTGCATAAGGTTGCAGGTGCACCCCAAATTCGCACATAGAAATAGTCGCCCACCAATTGTTTAATGGAAACACTTGTATCCAAAAGATGTAAGGCGACGGGTAGGATGAGTTGCTGTAAACAAATAAAGAGAATGCCAATCCCCAATGCTATCACCGCATAACGCAGCCCAATATTGCGTATTTCATCATGTTTCCCTGCCCCAAAAGCCTGAGAAACATAACCTGTCGTGCCCATTCTCAGAAAACCGAATCCCCAATATAGGAAGCTGAACACGAGCGCACCTAAAGCAATAGCGCCGATCTCTTGTGCGCCGCCGGTATGGCCGATAGCAGCTGTGTCCACAAGTCCCAACAGAGGTACACTTGCATTGGCCAATATGATGGGAAAGGCTTTTTTGGCAATCGCCAAGTGATTTTTCATCTTGCGGCCAAATCTAAGGATTTTACTTAAAAATCAATCCCCATATAAATTGAACGAAAACAAATACCAAAATAATTGCTGCAATATTTAAGGCAAATCCGGCTCGGATCATCTCAGGGATTGTCACTTTTCCCGAACTAAAGACAATGGCGTTCGGTGGTGTGGCAACCGGCATCATAAATGCGCAAGAGGCCGCAATAGCCGCTCCCGCTAGCAGCGGCAGTACATCCATATTCAACGAAATGCCGATGGTAATCAGCACCGGCAAGATCATGCTGGCCGTTGCTGTATTGGATGTGATTTCGGTTAAAAAGTTGATGCCTGCAATAATCAGAATTGTAAAGACGGCCACCGGTAGGAAATCAAGATAAGCAAAATGCTCTCCGAGCCAGACGGTCAGATCCGTGCTCGAGAAGCCATGGGCAATGACCAAGCCGGCTCCAAAGAGAAGGAGAACATCCCAAGGTATTTTCTTGGCTGCCTCCCAATTCATAAGCGGACCTTTGCCATCGCCTGCCGGGACGGTGAACATCATCATCGCTCCGACGATCGCGATGATGGTATCGTCCAACATCGGTAAAATACCATTCCAAAGAAATGACCGACTGATCCACAGGAAGGCCACCAATACAAACACAACAGCCACCCGTTTTTCGACAAGCGACATTTTACCCAGACTGTCTAGTCCATAGTTTGCCGGCTCGGTATCTTTTTCGGTTGTATACCTTGTTAAGGTAAACCAAGTGGCCAGCAAGAGAATAGCAGCAAACGGCGTCGCAAACAACATCCAGTTTAAGAAAGAAATCTCGTAGCCTAGTGATTCTTTTACAATTCCGGCTAAAATAATATTGGGCGGTGTGCCGATTAACGTGCCTATTCCGCCAATGGAAGCAGCGTAAGCGATACCCAACATCAGGTTTTTAGAAAAAGGTTGCCGATCGCCGAAATGGCTGGCAACAGAAATACCGATTGGTAACATCATGATTGCCGTTGCCGTATTGGATATCCACATGGATAGGAACCCCGTAGCCACCATAAAGCCTAAGATTACTTTTTTCTCGCTGGTTCCAACAATCTTGATAAGATTAAAAGCGATACGCTTATGCAGACCTGAACGTTCTATTGCCAATCCGATTACAAAGCCGCCCATAAACAAAAAGATATAAGGATTCCCGTAGGAGCTGGTCGTTTCCGAGACTGTTAACGCACCCGACAGCGGGAAAATAATAATTGGAAGGATCGACGTAACAGGAAGTTCAACTGCTTCGGTAATCCACCAGAAAGCGACCCATATTGTACAGGCTAAGACGGCTCTTCCTTGTGGGGATAGACCCTCGAAAGGAACAAAGTTAACAAGCAAAAAGAGCAAAGGACCAACAATGAAGTTGATCGTCTTCAAATTTTTCTTAATCATGAGTTGCTCGTTATAGGTCGTTGCAAAATACGGCCTCGATTAATCGGGTTTGAAGATATAAAAAAATAACAATCATTCAATATGCATAATGCGTTTTATTTAAATCCTCTTAAGACCTTGTTCGGATCCATAGGCGAATTATTGCCGAGTTATTTGCTGATATATCCCTATTTTCGTCGATTTATACGGGAGTAATAGGGAATCATTAGGCAATTAATCGTTAAATACCCTTTACAAGTTTTCACCAAGATACTTGAAAGTGATTTTTGTTTCTTCCGTTCTATAGTTCAGCGCTTCGATAAGCGAACTTATTCAGAGTAGACGTTTTTCAACCCAATGAAATACATCGATAAAAGCTGGGTTCAGTTCTTTCATTGTCGAATCGATCGCTTCGATTGTATTCTTAGTTTCAAAGTCAGTGAATTTTTCGACCCAGACTCTGCGGCCGATTTGATCGAGGGCGTGGACCAGGCTCTTCGGGCGGTCATAATTTCCTAAGTAACGGCTTTCAATAAAATTTTTTAAAAATTTATGAAAGCCTCCCGTATCCTGAACGCCGAGTTGAACCATAAATCGATCTAAGACGGAAGGGTCACAGCTTTCTAGTTGTTGGTAAAACTCTGCGGCAATCACTTTTTTATTTTGGATTAACAGCGCATCCAGAATAAGCTCGTAGCCGATGTGGGCGAGAAAAAAAGGACGCTTGGGAGGCTCCGTGAAAACATGGACAAGTTTCTTCCGCAGATGAGAGGTATGTGCTGAAAATGGCGCAGAGCTATGGAAGATACGGTCAACTTCAATATGCAGCAACCAGCCCTTGATAAGCCAACTCATATCGTCGCCATCCGGAACTACGTCTATTTCATGAAATTTCCAATCGTGGTGATGATTTCTGAAGAGGTCAGGTAGTACAGCCCCCATGGTATAGTAGGGGTTTGCTGTAGATTGTGTATAGTAGAAATGCGACAAAAAATTCATATCTGCTCCTCAGGGGTAAGATAGGAAAAAGCACGGTATTTGTAGGATAGTCTTGGTAAAAATTATGTTTATTTGTATATGACTCCCTATGAAGAACGCATCTGGCCCGAATTGTCTTATTGGCAAATGAAGATGCAGAAAAAAGCCTCCATTACGAATCGGCTGACTAAGAAAGTGCAAGTAAAATTGAATAGCATGATTCCTGAAAAAGTTCACCAGGGAATTACGTATGCTATTGAAAAGATGGTGAACGGAGTTTTGTTTGGGACGAAATACATCACGCCGAAACCGAAAGTGGATGCGTCTTTTCAATTACAGGAGGCGTATGTAAAGAAGCAAATCAAGTTTTACCAAAAGACAGCTTCCGTAGAAGGTGCGGTGACCGGCGCAGGTGGTTTGGTGATGGGCTTTGTTGATTTTCCTGCCTTTCTGGCGATTAAGATGAAGATGCTTTTTGAAGTTGCTGCGCTTTATGGCTATAACGTAAAAGACTTTAAAGAGCGTTTATTTATCCTGTACATATTTCAGTTGACATTCTCAAGTCAGCAAGGACGCAATGAGGTTTATAAGATTGTAGCTGACTGGGAGCATTACAGTGAAAATCTGCCGGAAGATGTGGAGAGTTTTGACTGGAGAACCTTTCAGCAGGAATATCGAGATTATATCGATTTGGCTAAACTGGCACAATTAATTCCAATCATTGGAGCGGCCGTTGGTGCGGTTGCTAACTATCAGTTAGTAAAACAATTGGGGAAGGTAGCGATGAATAGTTATCGTATGCGACACTTCAAGGGAATTTCCTAACTTTGTAGGATAATAACGGATATGGATACGACAGTTGGTAAAAAGCTTCCCGGGGTTTATTGTAATTCCCTGATACACTATTCGCGGTTCCAGACTCGCGAAGTTCATATTGGTGATGTGCCGATGGGAGCTAATAATCCCATTCGTATTCAAAGCATGACAACGGTTGACACCATGGATACGCAAGGCTCCATTGAGCAAACGTTGAAAATGGTGGATGCTGGCTGTGAGTATGTGCGTATTACCGCCCCGAGCATTAAAGAAGCGAATAATCTTGCTGAGATAAAAAAACAATTGCGACTACAGGGTTGCAAGGTTCCTTTAATTGCTGATATCCATTTTACACCGAACGCTGCGGAAGTGGCTGCCCGGATTGTTGAGAAAGTGCGGATTAATCCGGGTAATTATGCAGATAAAAAGAAATTTAATGAGTTAAGCTATACGGAGGCTGAATATCAAAACGAGCTGGAGCGTATTTATAAGAAATTTGCTCCGCTGGTAAAAGTTTGTAAGGAGTACGGTACGGCCATGCGGATCGGTACGAACCATGGTTCTTTGTCGGACCGCATCATGAGTCACTATGGCGACACACCAGAGGGAATGGTTGAGTCGGCTATGGAGTTCATTCGTATGTGTGAGGATCTGAAGTTTTATAATTTGGTCATTTCGATGAAGTCGAGTAATCCACAAGTGATGATCCAGGCTTACCGGCAGTTGGTTGAGAAGATGACCGGAGAGGGGATGAACTATCCGCTGCATTTGGGGGTGACGGAAGCGGGAGACGGTGAAGATGGCCGGATTAAATCGGCCGTCGGTATCGGAACGCTACTAGAAGACGGTTTGGGAGATACGGTACGGGTTTCATTAACAGAAGAGCCGGAGTTGGAAGCACCGGTGGCGATCGCGATGGTCAACCGCTATGAGCAGCGTAGACGTAATGAAGTTTCTCCAGAAGCATTCACTTCGTTTAAGGAGATGTGCTTGCCGGCGCGAGATTCTTTGCGACGTGAGACGGCGGATGTGAACAATTTTATCGGCAGCAGTCAGGTTCCGAGGGTAGTAGCGGATATTTCGAGAGAAAACCTAAAAGATCCTTTTATTCTGAAGGCAGTAGGCTATCGTTACGATGTTTTACTGGACAAATACCATATGGGCGAGCAGTCAGTCGATTTTGTTTATCTTGCTGATCAGTTGCCTTCATTTACGATGCCTGCCAACCTAAAACAGGTTTATGATTTTCAGGTATGGAAGGATATTGTGAATCGAGCGAATATCCATCCATTATTTAGCTTAGCGGAGTATGTATCGGCCAAAGAACGTGATCCGCAGATGAACCTTGTTGCTATCAATACAGATGATATTGATGGAGATCTGTTTGGGGAACTGGAGTTTGATAAATCGTTGGTATTGGTATTGGAGACCGATCATGAGCATGGAATGGCAGATCAGCGTTGGTTTTTCTGTAAGCTGGTAGAGCTGGGGATCGATGTTCCGGTTATTATTAAAAGAAGTTATAACCCCGACGAGTTTAATGGGCCTGTTGGTGAGTTGGAGAGCCCTGAAGAGCCGGTATCTAAGTTGCAGATTTATGCCGGCACCGATTTTGGCGGTTTGCTGACTGAAGGTTATGGGGATGGGATTTGGATCGATTCCCCGTCAACAGCACTGAACCATGTTGCGTCGATTTCTTTCGGGATTTTGCAGGCAACCCGCTCTAGAATATCAAAAACAGAATATATTTCTTGCCCGAGCTGCGGTCGGACGCTCTTCGACCTACAAGAAACAACCCAATTGATCCGAAGCCGGACCAATCATTTAAAAGGGCTGAAAATTGGCATCATGGGTTGTATTGTCAATGGGCCAGGAGAAATGGCAGATGCTGATTATGGCTATGTCGGGGCCGGCCCTGGTAAAATAACCTTATACAGAGGTAAACAGGTAGTAAAGAAGAATGTTGATACAAGTGCCGCGTTGGATGAATTGATCGAGATCATCAGGGAGGATGGTAAGTGGGTTGACACTGAGGATGTTAAGTAGTTGTTCTATTTATAAACGTTCTAAATATAGCTGTTTTACAAACAATTGACAATGGGCATGTGCCTTATTGTTTATTTTTGTAGCTGTTTTAAAAGCACTATACAATACCTTGAAAAATCTTAAAGTAATTGCATATACGCATAAAAATGTGGATCTGAAGGATCTGGGTAACCTAGTGATCTGTGATGAGGAGTTGGATCCGAAGTTGTTGCAATTAAAAAACATCTTAAAAACAAGTGAACTTTTTTATATCGGAACATGTAATCGGGTGGAATTTGTTTTTTACGATGAGAATAAACTTGACGATGAATTCAAAGAACGTTTCTTTGAAGCTCTTAGTATTTCCGTTCCCGAGTGCAAGTTTAGTCCGGTTTTATCGCAACTGGAATCATATGAGGGCTTAGAGGCCATTAACCATCTGTTTCGTATTTCTTGTTCTTTGGAAAGCCTGGTTGTAGGTGAGAAAGAAATATTGGCACAGGTAAGAAAAGCATATGAACGTTCCAGGGCGGCTGGTTTTACGGGCGATTTTATGCGTATGCTGATGAATCAACTGGTGAAAACCGCCAAAGAGGTATACACAAGAACAGATATTTCGCGGAAGCCAATTTCTGTTGTGTCTTTAGCTTATCGTAGCCTGCGTGATTTAGGTCTGGTAGAAAATCCGCGCTTCCTAATTGTGGGGGCAGGAGAAACCAATCAAAACATCGCTAAGTACATCCAGAAACATAAAGACTCGGAATTTATTGTTTTTAATCGCACTGTAGAAAAGGCCGAGGCTTTAGCGAAAGAGCTAAATGGTAAAGCATATCCATTATCTGAGTTGGAAAACTATAGGGGAGGTTTTGATGTACTGATCACTTGTACCGGTTCTACGGAAGCGATTATCACCAATGAGATTTACCAAAAATTGATTGGTGACGATCATAGTAAGAAAACGATCATTGATTTAGCTGTTCCAAATGATATCTCGGAAGATGTGCTCAAGAACAATGCGATAAATTACATCGAAGTGAGCAGCCTACAATCAATCGCTAATAAAAACCTTCAGGATCGGTACGAAGAGCTGGTGCATGCTGAGCGGATCATCGACGAGAATATACAAGAGTTTCTGCCGTTATTAAAACAGCGCAAAGTAGAACTCGCCATGCGCGAAGTGCCGCAAAAAGTTAAAGAGATCAACTCTTTTGCGCTGAATACCGTTTTTGCCCGTGAAGTAGGTTCGTTAGATGAAAATTCAAGAGCGGTGTTAGAAAAGGTAGTAAATTATCTTGAGAAGAAATATATTAGCGTCCCCATGGTTATGGCGAAAGAGATCTTGGTAAAGAATAGCGAGATAGAATAATTTCTGTTATTTTAGCGTCTGTTTACTTTATTATTTAAGGAGATTACTGTGGAGAAAACTTTTACTATTGGAACTAGGGGCAGTGAACTGGCGCTTTGGCAAGCCAATCATATAAAAGATCGGTTAGCGGAGTTTGGATATCAAGCTGAACTTAAAGTCATAAAAACCCAGGGCGACCATATTCAACATCTGCGCTTAGACAAGTTAGAGGGGAAGGGCTTCTTTACCAAAGAGCTTGAAGAAGAACTTCTTTCCGGTTCAATAGATATTGCCGTTCACTCCCATAAAGACCTGCCAACGACGAACCCTCCGGGACTTATCATTGCAGCTGTTTCTGAACGGGAGGATCCTTCTGAGTTGCTACTGATTTTAAAAGATTGCGTTGATACAAAAAAGAAACTAGCATTAAAGCATAATGCTATTGTTGGTACTTCTTCGAACCGACGGAAATCACAATTGTTGGCTTTACGGCCAGATTTGGAGATTGAGGATCTGAGAGGAAATATTAATACCCGAATTCAAAAACTTCGTGACGAGAATTACGATGCGATTATGATAGCCAAGGCAGGGGTTGAGAGGATTCAGATCGATCTCAGTGAGTTCCATATTGAAGTAATTAATCCAACAGAGATTGTGCCGGCGCCCGCACAGGGGGTATTGGCGGTACAGATCAACGAAAATAATGAGGAGCTTAAGGAGATTTTAAAGAAGATTAATGTGGAGGCGGTTCAGGAAGCGATCGCTGTGGAGCGTAAGGTTTTAAATCTTTTTGATGGAGGATGTCACTTACCTTTAGGCTGTTATTGCCGTTTTGAGAATGGTCAGTTTGAAGTGTGGACGGCCATGGCACAGACGAGCAATCATTTCCCTGATCGGGTTTTTATGTCTGCAAAAAGCACCGAAGGGCTGGCTGAGAAAATATTTGATATCTACACCAACAAGGAACGGAAACTACCGGGCAGTGTTTTTATCAGTCGTGATATCGATGAAAATAGCTATCTGTCTAAAGCGTTAAAGAAGCATAATATTACCTTAGAAGGTGAGTCGCTTATTCGGATTTACCCGATAATCAACCGTCTTGATCCGTTTATATTGAAGCATGTAGACTGGATATTCTTTAATAGTAAGAATGGCATTGAAAATTTCTTTAGTTTGGAACCACGATTAAGTAAGAAAACGAAATTTGCTGTTGTGGGTAGAGGGTCTGAAGCCATGTTAAAACAGTATGGGCGCGAAGTATCTTATACTGGACAGGATGAAGGAATTGACACGGAAGAGATTGGTAGGGCATTTGCAGCTATGAATCCAAATACAACAGTATTATTTCCATGTGCGAAGGGTTCATACCGGACTATCCAAAGCCAGATGACCGAAGATATAAAAGTTATCGACCTGCCTGTATATGAAACGGTTCTGGCAGACGATGTTTCTAAGACAAATGCTGATGTTCTAATTTTTACAAGCCCGAGCAATGTGGATGCGTATTTTGCAAATAACTTAATCGACCCGGGACAGAAGGTAATCAGTATTGGCTATTCAACGGGAAAGAAATTGGAAGAATATGGTGTTTCCTATACCTTGCCTTATTCACCGGATGAAATTGGTTTGGCTGAAGCTGTATTTGCCCTGTCGTTATAGGGTGTCTTCATAAGGCAGTTTTGAAAATTTAAAAAATTACGATCATGATTATAAGACCACGACGATTGCGGCGCAATGCCATTATCAGGAATATGGTAGCCGAGACAAGATTGATAAAAGATATGTTAGTATATCCTTATTTTGTTATGCCCGGTGAAGGCATTAAACACGAAATAGAGGCTATGCCCGGCATCTACCATTTTTCGATTGATACGTTGATTGAAGATGTGAGAAAGGGTCTGGATCTGGGAATTGAGAAGGTTCTGTTATTTGGTGTTGGGGAAGAGAAAACTGAGGACGCATCATCGTGCTATCATAATAATTCAATTGTGGTGAAAGCAATTGAGGCTTTGAAAAAAGAGTTTCAAGATAGCATTTATATCATTACGGATGTATGTGCATGTGCTTATACAACACACGGACATTGTGGGGTTCTGAAAGACGGTTATGTACAAAACGATGAAACCGTCGAAGTGTTGGCGAAGATGGCGCTTTCTCATGCAAGGGCAGGTGCCGATATGGTGGCTCCGTCAGACATGATGGACGGTCGAGTAGCCGGTATCCGGAATTTGCTTGATGAAAATGGATTTGAGCAAGTTGGAATTATGAGCTATAGTGTGAAGTTTGCATCTGCTTATTACGGACCCTTCCGGGAGGCGGCGGATTCATCTCCGTCGTCGGGCGATCGGAAAGCCTATCAAATGGACTACCGCAACTCTCGGGAATCCATTCGCGAAGCTTTACTGGATGAAGATGAAGGGGCAGATATCTTAATGGTGAAGCCCGCATTGGCTTATCTGGACGTAATCAGAGAGGTGAAAGAAAGTACGTCTTTACCGTTGGCAGCATACAATGTTTCAGGTGAATATTCGATCGTGAAAATTGGTGCGCGTGAAGGCTTGATCGACGAAAAGTCGTTGGTTTTAGAGAATATGTATGCTTTTGCCAGAGCTGGAGCAGATATTATTATTACCTACCATGCACGTGACTTGGTTGAAAAAGGTTGGTTGGAATAAATAAATAAACAATGATTGATTCTATTAAAAAGATGTTTTCCTCGAGTGAGTCGGGCGGTTTTCATGACGGATCTAAACCTGATATTTCCAGGGAGAAATCAGCACAGCTATATGAAAAGGCTAAACAGTATTTTCCGGGCGGAGTAAACTCGCCTGTGCGTGCCTTTAAGTCAGTTCACGGTGTTCCTTTGTTTATAGAAAAAGGAGATGGTTGCCATATCTGGGATGCAGATGGCAATGAGTTTATTGATTTCTGTTGTTCCTGGGGGCCACTGATTTTGGGTCATAACAATGAAAAAGTACGGGAGAGCGTAACGGCTGCTTTGCAGAACGGGTTGAGCTTTGGAGCGCCAACAGTTTTGGAAAATGAGTTGGCAGAATTGATTTTGCAAAACAATCGCTATCTCGAGAAGATCAGGTTCGTTAGTTCAGGGACAGAGGCCGTGATGTCTGCTATTCGGTTGGCGAGGGGCTATACTGGAAAAGACAAGATTATTAAGTTTGAAGGCTGTTATCACGGTCATTCTGATTCGTTGTTGGTTAAAGCTGGTTCGGGCTTGGTTACGTTTGGAGAAACCTCTTCGGCGGGTGTTCCTAAAAGCTTTGCTGACGAAACCATTGTTATTCCACTGAATGATAAAGAAGCGGTAAAGACGGCTTTTGAACAGTTTAAAGATCAAGTGGCGGCCATTATTATAGAGGGTATCCCAGCCAATAATGGATTGTTGATTCAGGAGAAGGAGTATGTTGAATATCTCCGCGCGATTACTACGGAAAATAAGGCTCTGCTGATCTTCGACGAAGTTATTACGGGATTTCGTTTGGGTTTTGAGGGTGCTGCCGCATATTATGATATTCAACCGGATATTGTAACGTATGGAAAAATTATTGGGGGTGGAATGCCGGTGGGCGCTTATGGTGCTTCTAGTGAAATTATGAGCTATATCTCTCCGGATGGCGGTGTTTATCAGGCGGGAACTTTGTCCGGTAATCCGATTGCTATGGCGGCGGGTATCGCGCAGCTGAGTGTCTTAAAGAGTGGTGTCTATAAATCATTAAATAATAAGACGAAGGAGTTCGTAGAGGCGCTTCGTCGTTTTGTACTTGCAAAGAACTATAAGGTAAAGATATTCTCGGTAGGTTCTATTTTTTGGATTGCCTTTACGGATCAGGAAGCAATTCGGGCTGCGTCAGATATCGATCCGGCAAGTATGGAAAAATATAAAGTAATGCATCGTGAGCTGTTGAACCGTGGTGTGTACTTTGGTCCATCGGGTTATGAGGTAGGCTTTGTTTCTCACGCACATACGAAAACAGATTTGGAAAAAACCAAGCGGGCTATCTTTGAAAGTTTAGAAGTCGTGTTTAGATAACATTCGGTTAATATGCTGATCAAACAATAAAGGCTAGAACTGAAATTCTAGCCTTTATTGTTTGAAAGATAATTTTTGCCGGGGACCGATGATTAGAAGCCTAAGCGGTCTTCAATGCTTTCTGGCTCTTCTTCCCCTTGATAATACTGATTATGATACTGGCTACAGTCTAATTCAACCTGCAATCCATTTTTTGGCAGTTCAAAGTCGCCTTGTGTATATTGTAGTACCTTATCGGCATATACTTTCTGGAGATAAAGTGCGTACACCGGCAAGGCTGCATTGGCACCCTGACCGATGGCTGTTGAGCTGAAACTGATCGCCCGGTTTTCAGCGCCAGTCCACACGCCGGTTACCAAGTCTGGCGTTATACCGATATACCAGGCGTCCGAATTGTTATTGGTCGTACCTGTTTTTCCGCCTTGCGGGTTTGTGAAGTTGAACATCCAACGGATACGGCGGCCACTTCCCTCATCCACAACACTTCGGAGCATATCTACCATGACATAGGCAGTTTGCTCGTTAAGAACCACTGATATTTTCGGATTATGTTCGTAAATGACCGCCCCGTTCCGGTCCTCCACTCTCAAAACATAAGTCGGTTCCGTCCATACTCCGTGATTCACGAAGGTAGAATAAGCACCCACCATATCATAGAGTGATGCATCAAACGAACCCAAGCTAATGGATGGTACAGGCTTTAGATCGGGGCTGGTAATTCCCATATTCTTGATAAGATTGGCAACAGGAACGGGGCCAACCTGTTGCATAATATCTACCGTCGCAAAGTTTTGAGAGTGAGCTAAAGCTTTTCGAAGGTTTATTGGCCCTCCGATAGATTCTCCGCGTGGTGTCCAGTTGCCAATCGTAATGGGTTGGTTCGGCACATTATAACAAGGAGAATAACCGTTGTCTATCGCAACAGCATAAGTAAACGGTTTTGCCGTTGAGCCGACTTGGCGAGTACCTACCTTTACTTGATCGTATTTAAAATGTTCAAAGTCGATCCCACCCACCCAGGCTTTTACATGACCTGTTTGCGGTTCCATGGACATCACCGAGTTGCGAAGAATCAGTTTGTGATAGCGAATAGAATCCATCGGTGTCATCAGGGTATCAATCTCACCTTTCCAGCTGAAAATGCTCATTTCAGTAGGCGTATTAAAGCTTTCCGTGATTTCATCTTCTGATGCGTCGTTCTGCTTCAACCACCAATACCGCCCTGATTGCTTGACACCTTGATCAAGCAGAACCTGATATTTAGCAAATGGGTCACGGTTACGGTATTCCCGGTTAAATTGTTCTTGGAGTTTTTGTAGCCATTCTCTTTGTGCCTCTTCCGCGTAGCGTTGCATGCGCGAGTCGATCGTGGTATAAATCTTCAGACCATCTCGATCCAAGTCATAAGGCGTGCCATCTGCTTTTGTCCTTGAAGTTTCTTCAAATATTTTTTTAAGTTCCTCTTTTAGGGTAGCCCGGAAATAAGGTGCTAAACCCTCGCCGTAGCTAACCGGATTGAAGGCTAAGACCAACGGTTTCGCTTTAAGCTCGTCCGCTTCCTGTCGTGAAACAAAACCAGCTTTGCGCATATTTTCGAGAACTGTATTTCGGCGTGCAAAAGAGTTCTTGGGGTTTTTTATTGGGGAGTACAGTGTTGTTCCTTTAAGCATCCCGACTAGAACCGCAGCTTGTTCGGCAGTCAGTTCAGCCGGTGTTGTACTGAAATAAGTACGAGCCGCAGATTTGATGCCGTAGGTATTATAAGCACCGAAGTCTACGGTATTAAAATACATAGTGATAATCTCTTCTTTGGTATAGTTCCGTTCTAAACGAACGGCGGTTATCCATTCCTGGAATTTCTGTATAATTCGTTTAAAGGTATTTCGGGAACGACCTTCAGAAAAAAGATTAAGAGCCAATTGTTGTGTAATCGTGCTTGCCCCTTGGCGTTTACCAACTAAATTGTAAAAAATAATGGTAAAAGTACGTTTGAAATCAATACCTGAATGTGTGTAGAATCGGATATCTTCTGTCGAAATCAGCGCATTGATCAGATTGGGTGATAGTTCTTCGTAGGTGACGTTTGATCTGTTTTGTGCGTAATAACTCCCCAAAACCTTTCCGTCTGCTGAAATAACTTCACTGGCGAGGTTGTTTTTTGGGTTCTCTAGTTCTTTGAATGAGGGGAGCGGGCCGAACAGTCCCAATCTAACAGATAAGATAAAAAGGAAGCCAAGTGCGACAGCCCCTATTATTATTTTCCAAAAATTGCGAGTATAGCGTTTGCTATCCTCTTTGGATAATTGATCGTTTTTTGTTTTTCGCTGCATTGAAACTATGGACGTTATTTATCAAATCCACTTATTGGACATATCGGTAATAGCTAATTTCGTGCCTATTTTAATCGAAATTGCCATGCGCTATTATTTATGCGTCAAAGATACGGTCTTTTATTTTTTTACAAAATAGGATATCGGTGCCTTATTGTAATGATCGTGATTCACTGAGTATATTGAGCGTTAAATGGTTAAAGCATTTCCTTATATTTGCAGGAAATTCAAACAATCGAAAAAGCATTCATTGAAAAGAAAAGTAAAAGCACTCGTTGAAGCACTGAAACGAAGGTATCAGATTAAGTTGTTGCAGGACGCGAGTTTTAAGGAAAAACTATCGATCAAAGCCCCCTTATGGATTCTCATAAGCTCCTTGGTTGCTTTTATGATGATTGTTCTTTTTATTGTATTGCTTCTTGCCCGCCATAGCCCATTGAAGGAATATTTTATGACTGACTATAATGAGAGTCGCCGAAATCTGGTGGATGCTTACAGTCGTATCGATTCCTTAAGTCGTTTGGTCGACGCGAATGATCTCTATTTACAGAATATACAGGGTGTATTGACCGGGGAAGTTGGTGAAACTATGGACCAAGCTGTTGCACGTGAGAACAAAGAAGCTGAAAAACCCGTGGAAAGTGCTCGGACTACAGAGCTTTCTGAGGATGAACAAGTGTTAAGAGACTTGTTGCTGTCGGGAACGAGCACACGAAATTTGGATGCTATCGTAGACGAGAGAGGGATCTCGTCGTATACATTTTATAGTCCGGTTAGGGGAATTGTGAGTGCTCATTACGATGAAGATACGCAGCATTTCGCTACAGACATCGCTACGAAGCTGAATGAACCGATAAAAACAACATTAGATGGTCATGTGATCTTTGCTTCTTTTACTCCCGCAACGGGTTATGTAATTATTGTCCAACATATTGACAACTTGATATCCGTATATAAGCATTGTGCAGTTCTATTAAAGAAAGCTGGAAGCTTTGTGAGGGGCGGCGAAGTGATTGCGATGGTTGGTAATACAGGGGAGTTGACAACCGGACCCCATTTGCATTTTGAGTTGTGGCATCATGGGAATCCGGTCAATGCAGAAAACTACATAACATTTTAATTTAAACTGAAATGGTTAATAAGGATAGACGATCGACTGAACAGGAAGGCAAAGGAAATCAACTAAGTAGATATGCCTACTATTCCGGTCTGGGCTTTCAGATGATTGCCATTATTGGTGTGTTTACTTTTATTGGATATAAGATCGATGCATGGCAGGGAAATGAGAAACCCATATTTACGGCTGTCTTGAGTTTAGTTGGCGTTTGTTCAAGTCTTTATTCGGTGATAAAGTCTGTTAATAAGAAAAAACCCTAAGAATGACCATACCTAAGTTTATAGTGTGTTTTTTTCTATTTGCGATTGGCGTTTTCGTAGGTCCATATGCGCTGCAATATTTCTTAGCAGCTGATCTGATTTCTGAATATTATATACCGTTATTTGTTTTTCTTTTTGTGCTGACAACGATTGTCTATATAATGTCTTTTTTGGGTATTAAAAAGGGGGGGCAAACCTCCGTTTTGACTATACTGGGAGGGCTTACTTTGAAGATGATATTCAGCTTAGCGATGGTTTTCGTGTTACTTTTAAAAAGTACTGATAATCAAAAGGTTTTAGCTGGAAATTTTTTTTATATATATTTCTTATTTACACTCTTTGAAGTTATCTGTTTGTTGCGTAACTTGCGCGACCAAAATAAAATGTAAAAACACGGAATAGATGGAATTCAGCCCTATTTTTAATTTGAGGAGTACAAGGTTTATTGCGTTTTTCGCACTTTTTTTCGCTTTTTTCACTGCAAATGCCCAAGCTGACGCTCAATCTCAGGAAACTACTCATGAAGAGATTACCGAGGATGGGGAAGAAGTTGATATCAACGGTTTTATTTTACATCATATCGCTGATGCCCACGAGTTTCATTTTTTCGGTGAAGGGGAGAATTGGAAAGGTTTACATCTTCCGATTATCTTGTGGACGGACAAAGGGCTGACGGTATTTTCTTCCAAAAGATTCCAGTTGGATAATGAAGGGAAAGTAATTGTCGAAAGCAACGGGCAACGCTTTACCCGTTATCATAATAAAATCTATTATGCTTCAGATGTAGAATCACATGGTTCTTATCTGGAAATGGAGACAGCTGCGGATGGTCATCACGAAGTATTGAACGCGAAACCATGGGATTTCTCGATTACAAAAAATGTATTTACGATATTTTTCTCAATTATTGTATTGTGTATTCTGTTTATTGGTGTCGCTAATTCATATAAGAAGCGTGAAGGCAAGGCTCCGAAAGGATTCCAGTCGCTGGTAGAACCGATTATTATTTTTGTACGCGACGATATCGCCCGCCCGAACTTGGGATATAAGTATGAGCGTTTTATGCCCTATTTGTTAACTGTATTCTTTTTTATCTGGTTTAATAATATGTTGGGTTTGGTTCCCTTCTTTCCAGGTAGCGCAAATGTGACCGGGAATATTGCAGTTACGATGGTATTGGCGGCTATTACCTTTATTATTACAACAGTAAATGGTAATAAGTATTATTGGGCACATATATTTAAACCACATGTGCCTTGGTGGTTATATCCGTTAATGATCCCAGTTGAAATCATCGGTATGTTTACTAAACCGATTGCTTTGATGATCCGTTTGTTTGCAAATATTACGGCTGGTCATATTCTCGTATTGGCGCTGATTTCACTGATTTTTGTTTTTAAGTCGGTAGCAGTTGCTCCCGCATCTTTACTCTTTGTTTTGTTTATTTCATTGATCGAATTGTTGGTAGCTTTTATTCAGGCTTTCATCTTTACAATTTTATCGGCGCTGTTTATAGGTATGGCGATTGAAGAGCATCATTAATAGAACATTATTGTTAAACTAAATATATAAATTAAATTAAAATGACTGGAACGTTAGCTGCAATTGGAGCCGGGTTAGCCGCAATCGGCGCCGGAATTGGTATCGGAAGAATTGGTGGTTCTGCAATGGAAAGCATTGCTCGCCAACCCGAAGCTGCTTCAAAGATTCAAACTGCAATGCTTATTGCTGCTGCCCTTATTGAGGCGGTTGCTTTATTCGCAGTGGTTGTTGCCTTCTTGGGTAACTAAGAGTAAAAGAAGAATTGATTGGTGGGATTGCCGCCAATTAATTCTTTCTATTTAGTGATAATGATAGTTAATTAATACGATATACAATGGATTTAGTTACCCCAGCGGTTGGTTTAATATTTTGGCAGACTTTAGGATTCCTGGTTTTGTTATTCCTTTTGACAAAATTTGCTTGGAAACCCGTAATGAAGTCAATTAGCGATCGTGAACGCTCAATTGAGGAAGCGTTGGATTCAGCCGAAAAAGCAAAAGAGGAGATGGCTCGCTTGACAAACGAAAATGAGCAGTTATTGATTCAGGCGCGAGCAGAGCGTGATCAGATTTTAAAAGAGGCAAAAGAGTTAAAAGATCAGATTGTTTTAGATGCTAAAACTTCTGCTGAAGAAGAAGGGGCTAAAATGTTGGAAAAGGCTCGATTGGAAATTGAGCATCAGAAAACCTTAGCCCTGGCGGAAGTTAAAACAGAAGTGTCTGGTTTAGCGCTGGACATTGCACGTAAAGTGTTAAAAAACAATTTTGAAGATCAGGCCAATCAACAGAAATTGGTTGATGAACTATTGAAAGACATTAAGTTAAATTAAGGGTCTATGTCAGAATTTAAAGTTGCTTCGCGTTATGCAAAATCTTTAATTGACTTAGCAAAAGAGCAAAACGCTTTGGAAGCTATTCATGGAGATATGCTACAGGTAATTGATGTGATCAAATCAAACTCTAATTTGCGCGCCGTGTTGAAAAATCCAATTATTAAATTGGATAAGAAAGCGAGCATTTTGAAAGAGATATTTGGAGAAAGGGCTCACAAATCTGTAGCTGCCTTTTTTGATCTGTTAGTTAACAAAGGCAGAGCGGGGGTGATTTACGCAACGGCAAAAGAGTTTATTTCGGAATATAATCGTGAAAAGGGAATTGTGGAGGCAACTGTTGTTTCCGCTGCTCCTTTGTCAAAAGAACATCAGGAAGAAATGATTGCTTTGATTAAGAAAGATTACGGTAATCAAGTAATTCTTACAAATGAGGTGAATCCAGATTTGATCGGAGGGTTTATTCTTCGCGTTGGAGACAAACAAATTGACACAAGTATTGCTGGCCAACTAAATAAATTAGAACAGCATTTATCAGAATAAATAACACATTTAATAAATAATTATGGTAGAGGTAAGACCAGATGAAGTATCAGCAATTCTCAGAGAGCAATTGTCAAACTTTAAATCAGAAGCCGAACTTGAAGAAGTAGGTACCGTATTGCAAATCGGTGACGGTATTGCTCGTATCTACGGTTTAACGAAAGTTCAATCTGGGGAATTAGTTGAATTTGAAAATGGCCTGAAAGGTATCGTTTTGAACTTAGAGGAAGACAACGTGGGTGTGGTGCTGCTTGGATCCTCTGACGAAATCAAAGAAGGTGATACCATCAAAAGAACCAATAAGATTGCATCGATTCAGGTAGGCGAAGGCATGCTTGGGCGTGTTGTTAATACCCTAGGTGAGCCAATAGACGGTAAAGGGCCGATTACTGGTGAAACTTTTGATATGCCTATTGAGCGTAAGGCGCCGGGAGTAATTTTTCGTGAGCCTGTAACCGAACCTCTACAGACAGGTGTTAAAGCGATTGATGCCATGATCCCGGTTGGTCGTGGACAACGTGAGTTAGTGATTGGTGACCGCCAAACTGGAAAGACAGCGGTTTGTATCGATACGATTATCAATCAGAAAGAATTTTATGAAGCAGGTGAGCCTGTTTATTGTATATATGTTGCTATCGGGCAAAAGAATTCAACAGTGGCTAACATTGTTCGGACATTGGAAGAAAACGGTGCAATGGCTTATACAGTTGTAGTTGCTGCTTCTGCTTCTGAACCTGCTCCAATGCAGTTCTATGCTCCTATGGCTGGTGCTGCGATTGGTGAGTATTTCCGTGACTCAGGACGTCCGGCACTAATCGTATATGATGATTTGTCTAAACAGGCAGTTGCGTATCGTGAAGTATCTTTGTTACTTCGTCGTCCACCGGGTCGGGAAGCTTATCCTGGAGATGTGTTCTATTTACATAGCCGCTTATTGGAGCGCGCTGCAAAGATTACATCGGATGATGAAATTGCAAAAACGATGAACGATCTGCCAGAATCGATGAAGGACAAGGTGAAAGGAGGAGGTTCTTTGACAGCTTTACCTATCATTGAAACTCAGGCAGGGGACGTATCTGCCTATATTCCTACAAACGTAATTTCGATTACTGATGGACAGATATTTCTTGAATCGAATCTGTTTAACGCGGGTGTACGTCCAGCGATTAACGTTGGTATTTCGGTGTCTCGTGTTGGGGGTAACGCGCAGATTAAATCAATGAAGAAAGTGGCGGGTACATTAAAGCTTGATCAGGCACAGTATCGTGAGCTGGAAGCTTTCGCTAAGTTTGGTTCAGATTTAGACGCGGCTACCAAAGCAGTATTGGATAAAGGCGTTAGAAACGTAGAAATACTAAAGCAACCACAGTTTTCACCGGTATCGGTTGAGAAGCAAGTTGCGATTGTTTACGCTGGGGTAAAAGGTCTGTTTAGAACTGTACCTGTAGAGAAGGTTAAAGAGTTCGAGAAAGAATACTTACAACAGTTGGAATTACGCCACCCGGAAGTTCTTAGAGAGTTGAAAAGTGGTAAGTTCAATGATGACTTAACCGGTGTATTAGAGAAGGTTGCCAAAGAGCTTGTTGCTAAATATTAATATAGATTTTTATCGATACTAAGAAATGGCGAATTTAAAAGAAGTAAGAAATAGAATCTCATCGGTAACCTCTACTCAGCAGATCACAAATGCCATGAAAATGGTTTCAGCTGCAAAGTTGAAGAGGGCTACCAATGCGATTGTTGACTTACGGCCTTATGCCACTAAATTAAAAGAGATTTTATCAAACCTTTCAGCTAGTATTGAAGGGAATGCTTCTCCTTATCTGGATAATCGGAGTCCGGAGAAAGTGTTACTTATTGTAGTTACCTCAAATAGGGGCTTAGCAGGAGCATTTAACTCGTCAATAATCAAGGCAACTAATTTGTTGATATCTCAAAAGTATAGCGAACAGCATAAAAAAGGAAACGTAAGTATTCTTGCTATTGGTAAACGTGGGCATGATCATTTCGCTAAGGCTAACTATGCAATGATTGGCAACCATACCGAATTATTTTCGCAATTAAACTTTGAGAATACTTCAATTATTACAGAAGAAGTAATGAAGGGTTTTGTGGAAGGTGATTATGATCGGGTTGAGATTGTCTATAATCAGTTTAAGAATGCTGCTGTGCAAATTTTGACGACTGAACAACTCTTGCCTTTAGAACCAGCTGTACGAGAAGAAGATGAGACTCAGACTGAGGTGGATTATATATTTGAACCCTCAAAAGCAAAAATTACTGAGGACTTGATCCCAAAATCGATTAAGATACAATTGTATAAAGCTGTTTTGGATTCTCATGCATCTGAACATGGTGCGAGAATGACGGCAATGGATAAAGCAACAGAAAATGCTGGCGAACTATTGAAAGCGCTGAAACTTTCTTATAACCAGGCAAGACAGGCGGCTATTACAACCGAGTTAACGGAAATTGTTAGCGGTGCAGCAGCTCTTTCAGAAGGCTAGTCTGGGTAATAAAATTTCTAAAAAGCCCTTGCTTATCGCGAGGGCTTTTTTGTTGTGAATAAGATTTCTAATCATTTAAATATTTTGTATTTTTGTTGCAAATAAAACGCTATGAATACGAAAATTGAACCAAGACCTCATGTAAAAACTGATAATAATGCTAATCAGACACATTATTATGTTACTCTTGTTATCGCTATCGCCATTGGTATGGCAGGCGTATTCGTAAGGTTCATTCAGGATTCTTTCTTGTTTACATCGATCGCAAACATTTTATTGATAATTGCATCCGTAATTGCTATTAGAACGGTGCTCCGTATCCTAAAATAGAGATACTGCAATAAAATACGGCTTATATAACGTGCTCTGTCCCGTTAGTCAAAGATCCTTTTAGATTCTAATGATAGTTCTAAAAGGATCTTTTGTTTTTAATGTTAATGAATTGATTAAACCTTTTGTTTTCAGGCGTGTTTAATATGTATGAAATATTTGATTATTCTTACCATAAACATATTCCTTGCGACAGCTGTCGTCGCGCAATCGGTTCCTGTAACGCATATTTCGAAAATAGAGGTTAAGAAGAAAAAGCGTGAACGAGTACCGGGAGCTGATTCGATACAACATGTTGTGATCGACACATTGATTATGCATGACCGATCTTCACTGCAATTCTATGGAAAAAAAGAGGTCACACTAGAAGTAAAGCACGCTTTTATACCTAAAAAAGCGTATATCTCAGCTACGGACGGTAAAAATAACGGCTCAGATATGGAGATAACGATGCGTTTCGACGAACTTGGGTCACTGATTGTTCTCGCCGGAGGACGAGATGCGAACAATGGGAGTCGGACTTATCCGAATGGAGATGGGGGGACAGTGACATTTAATTATCTTAGTGACGGGGTAAAACCACAGTCAGCTGATGAAAAACAAGACACATATCTGAGAATTGACACAAGAGCAGGTGGGTATTCAGTTAACGCACGGAGCGATCTATATAATATTTACAGTCGCATCGGAGGGGGCTCACGACCGCTCGGTCAGCTGCCACAGGGACAAGTTTACTCGGGATCTCCCGGTATAGATGGGGAAAGCGATATCCATGAGCTTTCTAATTTCGATTTTTCTAAATAATAATCGAATATTAGTGTGATTTTTTGGTAGATTTGGTTCGAGAGTAATATAAATTACTATGTTATTCGTTTTTTATTTATCGATATCGGCTTAAATGAAATCATATTTTAAATTTTCGACAAAAATTATTCTAGTTTTTCTCTTTTTGGTTAATTTCCATTGGGAGTCCTATGCTCAAGATTATTATGGATCAACCTATACTTATAAGCCTGTAAGTTTAGGGATTACCTTTGCTCCGAATATGAGTTGGCATCGATATGGAACTGGGGTTGATATAGAAAAAAAATGGGAGATTGGATATGGATATGGACTACTGGCTGACTTTGGTCTCTCGGAGAATTATTACTTAGCTACAGGTTTTCTTATCAATAATATTAAATCGACCGTAGACGTTGGTCCTGATCAATTGTCGACTACCTATAAGACGCAGTATGTAGAGGTTCCATTCGGAGTTAAATTAAAAAGTACACAGCGTTATTATCGAAGTTACTATGGTCAATTCGGATTTACGGGAGGAGTGAAAATAGCAGGTGATAAGGAGGTTGAAGATATGGGACGAGAAGAGTTTGATGCTAAGACTTTTCGTCTAGGTTTGGCAATTGGCGGGGGTATCGAATGGCAGTTGGATCATAAATTAAGTATGGTAACTGGGCTAACATTCAATAATGGGTTTACGGAAATTCTGGATGACGGTTATGGAAAGCCTAAAGATTCCTATCTGGCTTTTAACTTTGCTATTTTCTTTTAATATACATCATATGAACTTTGCTATTTCACAGCTAAATTTTAAGATCGCGGATTTCGTTGTCAACACCAAGAAGATCATTGAATCCATCCAAATTGCCTATGCACAGGGTGCCGATCTGATTGTCTTTTCGGAATTGGCTGTTGGAGGAACACCAGCGCTGGATTTACTGAAGTCAGATACATTCCTTGACCAAGTGGATGAAGCTATCGGCGAAATAGCGAACGCTTGTTCATCTATTGATTGTATTATTGGCGCCCCCTATCGTGAAGACGATTCAGGACTCCTTTATAATGCAGCATTATTTATCAGTAAAGGGGAGATTAAAAAGGTAATTTCTAAACAGAAACTTCGTGATCAGGGCTTGATCATGGAAACTCCTTACTTCTCACGAGGAAGCGGCGCGGACCTCATCGAAGTAAAAGGCAGTACGATTCTATTAACTCTTGAGGATATGTTAGACAATCCGCATGGTCACGCAGTTGATTTTATAATTTCGTTAAAAAATTATCCTTTTTCATACGTTGAACATGAACAACGGAAAGAAAGATTGAGAGAAACATCTAAACAGTTAGGAGTCGGCATTGTTGAACTCAATCAAATCGGCGCTCAAGGACAGTTAATATTTGACGGGCGATCATTGATTGTTCATTCTAAGGAAGAATATGCAGATGAGCTCCATGCTTTTCAAGAAGATTTTAAACTCTTTAGACTGGAAGAAAAATCTATTAAATCTTTGCAACCGCTCAGGGAAGGTCACTTTACCGAAGTCGAGTTAATATACGAGGCTTTGGTCTTAGGAATAAAAGACTATTTCCAAAAGAATGGTTTGCAAAAGGCGCTAATCGGACTGTCAGGAGGTATTGATTCGTCGATCGTTGCCGCATTGGCATGCCAAGCTCTGGGTCCGGAAAACGTTAAAGGTATCCTGATGCCCTCTATGTACTCAACCGGACATTCTGTAAAGGATGCCGAAGACCTCGCTAATAATTTGGGCTTTGAATATGAAATCGTCCCTATTAAGGGCGGATTTGATGCTTTTATGGCGACGTTAGACCCCGTTTTTCAGGATGTAGATGATTCCGATGTAGACTTGACTGAGCAGAATATACAAGCGAGGGTGCGCGCAGTTATTTTGATGGCCATATCAAATAAGCAGGGTTACATTGTTTTAAATACATCAAACAAAAGCGAAGCCGCTATGGGGTATGGAACCTTATATGGCGATTTGATTGGGTCGCTTAGCGTTTTAGGAGACGTTTACAAGACCCAAGTCTTTCAACTAGCTCATTACATTAATCGCGACCGAGAGCTTATCCCTGAACATGCAATTAGTAAACCTCCTTCCGCTGAGCTCAAACCTGGACAAAAAGATAGCGATAGTTTGCCTTTATATGACGTATTGGATCCGATTTTATATCTATTAATTGAAAAAAACCTTACCCGTTCTCAAATAGTTGCTTTAGGACACGACGAAGATGAAGTTGACAGGATCGTTCGCTTGATGAGCCGCGTCGGATTCAAGCTGTTTCAGACACCTCCAGCCTTACGGGTATCGCCCCGCGCATTCGGAAGCGGATTAAACTTACCGTTGGTAGCTAAGTTTGGCTAGGCGTCTTTCTTAATTTGATAAGGATCAGAACAAGAAAAATAAAACTCGCTCCTATACCGATATAGGCAAGATAATCTCCATGTTTGGTATAGAATGTAAGCTCTTCGTTTAGGTTGATTTCCTGTTTTAAAGCGGTAGGCTCCCACCAATTGGTATGTTGGACAATGTCTCCACGTTGGTTAATAAATGCCGAAATGCCGGTATTGGCTGAACGTGCTACCCATCGTCTGTTTTCGATAGCTCGGAGCTTTGCATATACTACGTGTTGATCTTTACCAGAGGTATTGCCCCACCAGCCATCATTAGTAACGATAGCGATAAATTGCGCCCCTTTCTGAATATATTCGCCGACATAGTCACCCCAAATCGATTCGTAACAGATGACAGGGGCGGCCCCGATTCCGCTCTGAGCGTAAAAAACGGATGGTTCTTCCTGTGATCCATAAGCCCCTGTTGCCCCTCCGAATGCTGAAAATAATGGAGTCATAAAAGATAAAGATTCCCGGAAGGGCATTTTTTCAACACCAGGAACTAACTTCGACTTGTGATAAAACTGAACTTTGCCTGTGTTCTCTAATAAAACGGCGGCATTGAACGCATCCCAATACATACCGTTTTCCAACGGGCGTGCCGAGCTTGTTTTCGCTGAATCATAGATCAGGTAACTCTCGATGCCTGATAGGATGTTGCCGTTTTTGTAACGATTTAGGAAATCTTGTAATCTGATAAAGACTCGGGATGTATGTATTGTTTCTTCGTTGGTCAATTCCGAAATGGCCGTTTCGGGCCAGATAAAGAATTCTGTGTTAGGTTGGGCTATAGAATCTGACAAACGGATAAGGTTGTTAATCTGATCCTCAACTGTCATTGTTGTGTATTTGTTGTACGGTTCGACGTTCGGTTGAACGACAACAACTTCGGCCGGATTTGTATGTTCCTCGTAGCCTACATACCGGGTAATTGACAATACAGATGGGATAATAATAATAGCCAACCAGACGAGAGGCATAATAATGCCTTTTTGCGCAATTTTGTTCCTCTTATTATTGAGCCGGTAGGTATATAGAATTTGGAAGAGAATAAGATTGCTAAGCCACACCCATATAGTGCCACCATACACGCCCGTATATTCATACCATTGCACTAGCTGATGGAATCCCGCAAAACCATTCCCTAAATTCATCCACGGGAATGAAAGGTCCCAGCTCTGATGCAGGAGCTCATAAGCAATCCAAAAAGAAATTAACCCTGCCGCAGCGATGGTGTAGCTGTATTTCTTTCTTAATTGATAATATAAGCGGAACGCAATAGCCATGAGCATGGCCCCGAGGCCAAAAGGGATGAGGGAAATCAATGCGGCAATTACAGTTGGCATGATTTCATTAACGGCGTTAAACACCCAATAGATACTTGCTGTGTTCCAGAAAAGGCATGTAATGCCCGCAGTCAGAAATATTTTTTTACCCTTCTTTTGATAAGAGCCACGCATAATCTCTTCCAACGCGAAGAGTAGTGGAATAAAAGCAATAAATAACAGCGGAGTCGTGTAGTTTAATGGTGGCCAGGCTAGCCAGAGCAAGAAGCCACTTAGTAAAGCTAGTAGATAGTTGTTTTTCACGATTATAGCTGGCTTAATAGGTCTTGCTTCTTACTATTGTATTCTTCTTGGGTTATTAACTGTTTATCATAAAGAGTTTTCAACTTCTTTAATTTCATGGTAAGTTCGTCTTCTTCCTCTTTAAGTAGGGGCTCTTCTTCTGGCATTAACTTGAAATTTTGGTAGGCTGTGTCCCGGTCGGTATCGTCAGTGACAGGATGTTTATCCTCATGCAAACGTTCTTGTTCTTGTTGCTTTGCCATGGCTTCTTTTGCGAATTGATAAAGCTTCCTGGCTTGTACTTTCGGAATGTAATCAACCGTTAAGTTCTCATCGTCGGTTGGCACAATGGTAAACTTCGCGCCAAAAAACTCCTCTTTGAAGGTAATGGTTTTAAGCTCGTTCCAATGAAAGATTTCAAAATTCGTACTCAGGCCGAGGTTGGTGGCTTCGCATAGGAAAATACGTTTATTGGTTAAAACGATCGAGTCAGGAAGAAGGTTTACAGCAGGTTTTTTTTGAACAGCTATATAAGTTACCAGTTCTCCTGAATCGAGTATGTCCTGTAGCTTGCCCAGAATCTTTTCAACCGTTTTAGGGTCTTGCTCTTCATTGATATAACGATCTATATTCATTTTCGTATAAATAATGCGTGACTAATATACCTATTTTGGCTCAATCTTTTTTATTTCTACTGATAGATCCCTGGACACAAATTACAAATTCACCCTTAATATTAGTCGATTGGAAATGGTGAAGCAACTCTTCGATACTACCTCTGACAGTCTCTTCGTACAGTTTGCTGATTTCCCGGGATACAGAAGCCGGTCGCTCTCCCCCGAAATACTCAGCAAGATCGTTCAACGTTTTGACGATTCGATGAGGTGATTCATAGAATATCAAGGTTCGCTCTTCGTTGATTAAAGCCTTTAATCTGGTTTGCCGTCCTTTCTTAATCGGTAAGAAACCTTCAAATACGAAGCGATCATTCGGCAGACCAGAATTAACCAATGCAGGAACAAAAGCTGTTGGTCCCGGCAGGCAGATTACTTCAACATTGTTTTTTATCGCTTCCCGTACAAGCAGATAACCTGGATCAGAGATGGCTGGTGTGCCTGCATCTGAAATTAAAGCGACATCCTGGCCTTCTTTTAAGAATTTTATAATTTCCGCTACCGCTTTATGTTCATTATGCTGGTGGTGAGAGAGTACTCTCTTCTCGATTCCAAAATGCTTTAGTAACGGTGCACTCGTGCGTGTGTCCTCGGCCAAAATAATATCCACCTCTTTCAATATCCGTATGGCACGATGGGTTATATCTTCTAAGTTGCCGATAGGTGTTGGAACAAGGTAGAGCATTTTGTTTTTTTTAATAGATTTATTTATTAACTATTATCTTTGCCATAAAACACAAATATATGTTGCAGATTAGTTATATCCGAGAAAACAAAGAAAAAGTTATCGAAGCTTTGAATAAGCGCGGCTTTAAGGAGCTTGGTAAAATCGATGAATTAATTGCTTTGGATGAGCAAAAGCGATCTCTTCAATCGGAATCGGATAATCTGGCGGCACAGGCAAACGCGGCAGCACGAGAGATTGGCGAATTGATGCGTCAGGGAAAGCGTGATGAAGCAGAGGTTGTCAAACAAAGCTCTGTGAATTTTAAGGAACAAATAAAAAGTTTCGCGGAACAACTTAACAAACTGGAAGAGGACTTCCAAGATCTCTTGGTAACGATACCTAACTTGCCACATGATTCCGTGCCTGCAGGTCTGACTGCGGAAGATAACGAGGTGGTTTTGCAATACGGCGATGAACCCGACTTGCAGCAGGAGGCTTTGCCGCATTGGGAACTCGCTGTTAAATATGGTATTATTGACTTTGAAACTGGAACGAAAATTTCAGGGGCAGGTTTCCCACTTTACAAAGGTAAAGGGGCGAAGCTTCAACGGGCTTTGATCAATTTCTTTCTGGATGAAGCAGATAAAGCGGGTTATTACGAGATACAACCCCCTATAGTAATCAATGAAGCTTCCGGTTTCGGAACAGGGCAATTGCCCGATAAAGAAGGCCAGATGTACTATATTGGCGAGGACAATCTATACCTTATACCAACAGCGGAAGTGCCGGTGACAAATATTTATCGGGACACAATCGTGCAAGAAGAAAGCTTTCCTATAAAACACTGTGCTTATACGCCCTGCTTTAGGAGGGAGGCAGGTTCTTACGGGGCGCATGTGCGTGGATTGAACAGGTTGCATCAGTTTGATAAGGTTGAACTGGTACAGATCGTTCATCCCGCCAGATCGTATGATACACTTGAAGAGATGAGCTCCTACGTACAGACGCTGCTGCAAAAGCTGGGTTTGAAATACCGAGTTTTACGGCTTTGTGGAGGGGATATGGGATTTACTTCAGCGCTAACCTATGATATGGAGGTGTGGAGCGCTGCACAAAAACGTTGGTTGGAAGTCTCATCAGTTTCTAACTTTGAAACTTATCAAAGTAACCGTTTAAAGGTACGCTTTAAGGGGGAAAACGGTAAGATGCAATTAGCTCATACGTTAAATGGAAGCGCGTTGGCTCTACCACGGATTGTCGCTGCGATACTTGAGAATTTTCAAACAGATAAAGGTGTTGCTATTCCGGATGTATTAAGACCCTACACCCGTTTTGATTTTATTGACTAAATAGTTGTCAAAATTTTATAAAAAAGAGCCGTGTTTAGTAACTACACGGCTCTTTCTGTATGAAGCTTAATTTTCTGATTGTTTCAGGTAGCTTCGAAGAACGTATTGGAGAATTCCGCCGTGTTTGAAATATTCGACGTCGATGTCAGAGTCTAATCTCGCTTTTGCTTCAAATTCAACGATTTCACCGGATTCTTTTTTAGCCGAAACTTTGACCATTTTGAATGGTTTCAGATCTTCCGCAATTCCGGTGATCGTAAATTCTTCTTTGCCGGATAATCCTAAAGACTCTGCGCTTCCCCCTGGAGGAAACTCGATCGGTAGAACACCCATACCCACAAGGTTACTTCTATGAATCCGTTCGAAACTCTCGGCAATCACCGCTCTGATTCCTAATAAGCTTGAGCCTTTAGCTGCCCAGTCTCTTGATGAACCACTACCATAATCTTTTCCAGCTAAAACAACCAATGGCGTATTGTCCTCTTTGTATTTCATGGCTGTATCAAATACGGTCAGGGTTTCACCCGACGGGAAATACGTGGAATAACCGCCTTCTTTGTCTGTAATTTTATTTTTGATCCGGACATTCGCAAAAGTCCCGCGCATCATGACTTCATGGTTACCACGACGTGATCCATACGAGTTGAAATCTTTTCGTTCGATACCCTGGCTAAGAAGATATTTCCCCGCGGCACTTTCTTCGTTGAAAGAGCCAGCTGGTGATATATGATCGGTTGTCACTGAGTCACCAAGAAAGAGAAGGACGCGTGCATTTTCGATATCTGTTAATGGTGTAGGTTCATGTGACATGTTTTGGAAGAACGGTGCTTCGCGAATGTAGGTTGATGAATTATCCCATATAAACTCTTTTCCTTCCGGAGCCGCAAGCTTCTGCCATTCTTCCTCACCATCAAAAATCACATCATAGACTTCTTTGAAATCTTCCTTTCGCATTGCTTCTTTGATCGTTCTGTTAATCTCGTCTTGGGTAGGCCAGATATCTTTTAAGTATACCGGGTCGCCGTTCGGGTCATACGATAATGGATGTTCGAGGAGATTAACATCGACCCGACCAATTAATGCATAAGCAACAACCAGCATAGGTGACATCAAGAAGTTCATTTTAACCTGTGGGTGAACCCGTGCTTCAAAATTTCTGTTTCCGGATAATACGGATGCGACAATCATCTCACTATTATCAACCGCTTCTGCTATATGGCGTGGCAAGGGTCCGCTATTGCCGATGCAGGATGTACATCCATAACCTACCGTATGGAAGCGCAGCGCTTCTAAGTCGGCCGATAGACCCGATCGATCTAGGTATTTCGTAACAACTTTAGATCCCGGTGCCAGACTTGTTTTTACCCACGACCGTGTGCGCAAGCCTTTTTCTACCGCTTTCCTCGCAACCAGGCCTGCTCCGACCATCACACTCGGGTTCGATGTATTTGTACAACTGGTAATGGCTGCAATCACAATGCTGCCATCGCTCAGTCGATATTCGCCATTTTTTAGTTTGATTTTAACCGATCGCAAGCTGTTTGGTTCGATCGTCAACGTATTTTCGTGATGATCGTTTTTGTCACGAACGTACTGAGTTCCCGAACCTCCTTCGTTTAGCCAAGCATGTTCCCGGCGATCGTCGAAGGGAACATAGTTTCTTTGGAAGTCACTTTTAAGTATGGAAGAGAAACTTTTATCAAGTTCCTTTACGAGAATTTTATCTTGCGGACGTTTCGGTCCTGCCACCGTTGGCTCTAGCGTATTTAGATCAAGTTCAACAACCTTGGAATATTCTATTTCTTCATTTCCGGTGCGCCAAAGCATATTTTCCTGACAATACTCCCGTACTAAATCAATCTGCTCTTGCGATCGATTCGTACGTTCCATATAGTCGAGTGTCTGGTCATCTATTGGGAAATAAGTAACCGTACATCCGAATTCAGGTGACATATTAGAGATAGTGGCCCGATCCGTTACAGTTAATTTGTTGAGGCCGTCACCAAATACTTCGACGAACTTTCCTACCACACCCGTATCTCTCAGTATTTTAGTTATTGAAAGAACCATGTCCGTCGCAGTACAACCTGCGGGGATTTCCCCGGTAAGTTTCAATCCGACTACCTGTGGGCAGGTAAAATACACGGGTTGGTCTAGCATAGCTGCTTCCGCTTCGATGCCACCAACTCCCCAACCGAGAACACCGATACCATTGACCATGGGCGTGTGAGAGTCGGTACCAACTAAAGTATCAGGGAAGGCCCAGCCGTCACGTTCTACGACCCCCTTCGCTAAATACTCGAGGTTAACCTGATGACAGATTCCCATGCCCGGAGGCACGACTGTCATGTTGGTAAGTCCTTGCTGTGCCCATTTTAACAGTTGATAGCGTTCGGCATTTCTTTCATATTCTAATTCAACATTTTTTTGATAAGAATAATCGGTTCCGAAATAATCTACCTGAACTGAATGGTCAATAACTAGATCGACTGGAATTGCGGGATTTATTTTTGCCCCATTTCCGCCTTTTCTTATAAACTCAGCCCGTATGGATGTGATGTCAACGACCGCAGGTACCCCAGTAAAGTCTTGCATAAGAACCCTGGCTGGTTTAAATGGAATATCTTTATCCGTGCCGTTTGCATCCCAATGAACGAGCGTATCAAGATGGTCGTCTGTAATAGCAAAGCCGTCATGATTTCTTAAAACATTTTCAAGCAAGATCCGAATTGAGAAAGGGAGTCTGTGGATGTTTTTCCCTTCTTCTTGAAGCTTTTTAAGAGAAGCTATTTTCTGTTTCATGGTTTTGGATTTAATATTATTAGTTATAATCCAATTTACTGAAATTTGTTTACAAAACAGCTATTTTTAAGAAAACAAGAATTTAAAATAAAAAGAAGGTGCAGGTTTAATCCTCTACAATCTCATTGTTGAAATTGGTGGTTGATGGAATATCTTCTTTGAAGTATCTTTTTTGACCGAGTAAGATAAGGATTACCCCAACTGAAATGGCGGTGTCAGCCAAGTTAAAAACAGGTCTGAAGAATACAAAATCTTGTCCACCCCAAAGCGGCAACCAAGATGGGAAATTCCCGCTAATGATAGGAAAGTAAAACATATCCACAACCTTTCCATGAAGGAAACTCGAGTATCCGCCTTCCGCAGGAAAGAGCGCAGCTTTTGTATACCAAGTGCTCTCACTGAAGATTACGCCGTAAAACACCGAATCGATAATGTTCCCTACTGCACCAGCAAAGATCAATGAAACATTCATTATTAATCCCCGGTGGTATTTGTGGCGTATCATGTGATAGAGCCCATATGCTATGGCAATAATAGCAATGATCCTAAACAATGATAACGCCAGCTTCCCGGTTTCACCACCCAATTCTAAGCCGAAGGCCATGCCGTTGTTCTCAGTAAAGTGGATGATTACCCGATCCTTAATGATATGAAACTCCTGACCTAAAGTCATATTCAACTTGATCCAAAATTTAAGGATTTGGTCAAGTAATAGCGTGCCTATAATTAGAAAAAGGGGTTTGGTGAATCCTTTCATAAGATTGTGGACAAGAAACTCTAATTTCGTTGGTTTAATTTCGCTTCCATGCTCAATGTAGCATGTGGTACAGCGCGTAAACGTTCTTTAGGAATTAGTTTTCCAGTAACCCTGCAAATTCCGTAGGTTTTATTTTCAATACGAACCAAAGCAGCTTCCAGACCTTCGATGAATTTCTTCTGACGGGCAGCTAATTGGTTAATTTGCTCTTTCTCTAAGGTTGCCGAACCATCCTCAAGCGTTTTGAACGTGCCAGCCGTGTCATCAGTTCCATTGCTATTCGGGCTACTAAGAGATTGAGTTAACGCTGCCAGCTCTTCTTTGGCTACCCTGATCTTTTCGGTGATGATGTCTTTAAATTCTTTCAGCTCACTATCGCTATACCGTGTTTTTTCTTTGTTATCCATGATTTATTTCTTTACAATATTTATTCTAAGTTGTTTATCTTCAATAATTACTTTCTCTCCGTTTACCAAGCTACTATCGAATATAATATCGCTTGCGAGAATTTCGTTGCAAATATAGGCTAAATTGTTCTCAACTGCTTCCGCGAACTCTGTTTCTCCGCTAATCTTAACAATTATTTTATCCGTAACCTCTAAACCCTGACTTTTTCGTATGTTTTGAATGCGGTTTATCAATTCCCGGGCAATTCCTTCCTGTTTTAATTCGGGGGAGATGTTAACATCCAGCGCCACGGTTAATTTCCCGAGATTTGCTACTTGCCAACCCTCTACATCCTCCGCAATGATTTCTACATCGTCTAACCCGATAGTATATTCAGTTTCGGGAAGCTTCAATAGACCCTCATTTTCCAATGTTCGGATCTGGTGAGAATCGAGTTTAGAAATTGCCGAACTAACGAGCTTCATGTCTTTGCCGACTTTTGGCCCTAATGCTTTAAAATTGGGTTTTATCTTCTTTGTGATAATTCCTTCAGTGTCTTGAATATATTCAATATGCTTGATATTTGTTTCAGAAAGGATTAAATCTTTTACGCTTTCTACTTTTTTCTCGAACAGATTATCTAAAACAGGAAGAAGTGTTTTGTTCAAGGGTTGTCGGACATTGATACCGGTTTTCTTTCTTAACGAGAGTACCAATGACGAAATATCCTGAGCTAGTTTCATTCGCTCTTCGAGCTGCGAATCAATTAAACCTTTATTTCCTTCCGGGTAGTCGGAAAGGTGAACCGATTCAACGTTCTCTTTGTTTGTGACTGAATTAAGATCTTTAAACAACCGGTCACTAAAGAAAGGGGCGATCGGTGAGATTAGCTTAGAAACGGTAACCAGACAAGTATAGAGTGTTTGATAGGCCGATATCTTGTCGTTCGAATAATCACCTTTCCAGAAACGGCGTCTGGACAAGCGGACGTACCAATTGCTCAGATTTTCGTCGACAAAATTTTGTATCGCCCGTGCTGCTTTTGTCGGTTCGAAATCAGCATAATACTGATCCACCTCGATGCTTAGGGTATTGAGAAGAGAAATGATCCACTGGTCAATTTCCGGGCGATCCTGAAAAGGGATCTCTTTTTCTGAATAACTGAACTTATCGATATTGGCATAGAGGGCGAAAAACGAATACGTATTGTATAAAGTTCCGAAAAACTTTCGGCGAACTTCATCCAGGCTTTCTTCGTTGAACTTTAGATTGTCCCAAGGCGCCGCATTGCTGATCATATACCAACGGGTAGCGTCTGCACTGTGTTTTTCGATGGTAACAAACGGGTCTACTGCATTGCCTAAACGTTTAGACATTTTGTTCCCATTCTTATCAAGAACGAGTCCGTTAGAAACTACATTTTTAAAAGCCACAGACCCATTGAGCATCGTTGATATTGTATGAAGGGTAAAGAACCAGCCGCGTGTCTGGTCGACCCCTTCAGCGATAAAATCAGCCGGATAAGCAAGATCAAAACCCGCTTTAAATGGGTTTTTTTCGCCTTTCGCTAGTTTTTCAGGGTCAATTCCCCATTGTGCGTAGGGCATAGCACCCGAATCGAACCATACGTCGATTAGATCTGGTTCTCTGAATAATTTTTGTCCATCATCTGAAACAAGCACCAGATTATCAACATAAGGACGGTGCAGGTCAAAGTTGTTTTCATCTATCTTTGTCAGATAGTCCTCCAGCACCGCTCTCTCATTTGCATTAATCACTGTAGCTTCAAGACTTGTTTTGATTCTAGCCTTTAATTCAGTGATGGATCCGAGACAAATTTCTTGCTTTTCGTCCTCGCTCCGCCAGATAGGCAGGGGTGTTCCCCAATATCTAGAACGGGAGAGGTTCCAATCCACGAGATTTTCGAGCCAATTGCCGAAGCGACCCGAGCCCGTAGCTTCTGGTTTCCAGTTGATGGTATTGTTTAATGCTACCAACTGGTCTTTTACAGCCGTTGTTTTTATAAACCAGCTATCGAGCGGGTAATATAAAACCGGTTTGTCTGTTCGCCAGCAATGTGGATAACTGTGTTCATAGCGTTTTACTTCAAAAGCTTTGTTTTGTTCTTTTAATTGGATAGCAATCAGGACATCTGTAGGCTTAAAATCAGATGCATTGCGAATATCGTCAGGATAGTATTCTTCCTTAACAAAACGTTCAGCATAGTCGGTGATTTCTTTTACGAATCTTCCTTGGCGATCGACGATAGGCAAGTCCTTTCCGTTCTCATCCTTTACGATGATCGGCGGAATGTTATTTTCCCGACATACTCTAAAGTCATCCGCGCCAAACGTTGGAGATGCGTGTACAATACCTGTACCGTCTTCTGTACTAACAAAATCACCCGAAATCACACGGAATGCTTGCTCTTCTATTTCTGGTGAGCTTACATACGGCATTAGTTGATGGTAACGTAAGTTCACGAGTTCGCTGCCTAGGAATTCGTCTACTATCTCCCAGGGTATTAATTTATCGCCAGCTTGGTATGCTTTGAAATCTTGGTTTTTAGCTTCTTTTTTGAAAAATTTCCCAATTAGATCCTTGGCTAGAATAACACTAACCGGTAAATGTGTATATGGGTTGAACGTTTGTATTTTTACATAGGAAATATTTTTTCCAACTACCAGCGCTGAGTTTCCCGGAAGCGTCCACGGAGTTGTGGTCCAAGCAATAAATGCTGTATCTTCCTCCTCGTATGCAAATATTCTATTTAGTAACGGATGTATTTGATCTCTACGAACCCGGAACTCTGCGACAATCGTAGTATCTCTGACCATTTTATAGGTGCCCGGTTGGTTTAACTCATGAGAGCTTAATCCGGTACCCGCGGCCGGTGAAAAAGGCTGAATGGTATAACCCTTATATAAATACCCCTTTTTATAGAATTCTTTTAAAATATACCATAACGTTTCGATGTATTCATTTTTGTATGTTATGTATGGGTCTTCGAGATCAACCCAATAACCCATTTTCTCAGTGAGGTCATTCCACACATCCGTATATTTCATCACTTCTTTACGGCAATGCTCATTATACTCTGCAACTGTGATGGTTTTGCCAATATCCTCTTTCGTAATTCCGAGTGTTTTTTCGACAGCAAGTTCAATCGGTAGTCCGTGTGTGTCCCAGCCTCCTTTCCTCTCGACTTGGAAACCTTTTAAGGTCTTATATCTGCAAAAAATATCCTTGATGGTTCTGGCCATAACATGGTGGATGCCAGGCATTCCATTGGCAGACGGAGGTCCTTCATAGAATGTATAAGGTTTAGAAGAGGGTCGGTTTGTTATACTCTTTTCGAAAATCTTATTGGCTTTCCAGTTATTCAGAATCTCTTTCCCGATTTCTGAAAGGTTTAATTGTTTATATTCTTTGTACATCAAGTATTTGCATCTTAAAATTGAGGATGCAAAGTTAAGAATAAATGATTAATATGGAAATGGGGAGAGGTATACATGGAGTCGTCTAGACCTTGTTCTGGATGAACGATGATTTGATATCTATTCTATACCTATTTAGTCCCTATTTTTGGGTCAATGAACGGGAAGAATTGGGAATCAATTGGGAATTAATTGAGAATTAACAGGAATAAATCTATTGTCAGGTTTATCAAATTATATAGCATACCTTTAAAAAGCTATTCTTAAATTTGCTGTAATGCAATGACCTAATGATCTCTGATAATGAAAATGAATAGATACATAGGAAGAGGAATTGTTCTGACACTGGCCGGTATTGGTATTGGCCTGTTGGGGAATTATCTTCAAGAGACTGACCATGGGGTTTACCGATGGGTGCTCATCGCTGCTGTCATCGTTTTTGGTATCGGCTTCTTAACGATCCTTTATGGTTTGATCAGAAAAATTGAGCGGAAGAGTATTTTGGAAGAGCGGTCGGAACAGCGTGTTGAAGACGAAGATAATGAAGAAACATAATTTTTTAGATTCGTTTATATATGCTCTCCACGGATTCCGAGACACTTTTAAGAGCGAATATAATTTTAAAGTCCATTTAGCGGCAGCTATTATAGCGTTGCTTTTGGGTTTTTTATTGAATATTTCCATCGGTGAATGGTTTTGTATTTGTTTGGCGATTTGCTTAGTTTTTGCTGCGGAATTGTTCAACACAGCGATTGAGTCCCTCGCTGATGAGGTTTCGTCCGAAGTCAATCCACAAATTAAAAAGGTGAAAGATGCAGCTGCTGCTGCGGTTCTCATCCTATCAGTTTTTGCCTTAATATGCGGGGTTTATATATATGTGCCCAAAATACTTGCTATCGAATTTTAAAGTAATATGTTGCATAAGACCAGAGGAATCGTGTTGAAGACAATTAATCACCGGGAAACGAGTGTGATTTGCCAGATATTCACTGAAAAATTTGGGTTACAATCTTATATTATTCACGGGGTAAAGAGAAGCAAGGCAAAGATACATATTAATATATTGCAGCCGCTCCATTTGTTGGACATGGTTGTCTATCATAAGAGTACAGGGGGGATACAGCGAATTTCAGACGCGAGGCAATCGCCAACTTTTCTGCGTATTCCCTATGATGATAAGAAACGATCGCTTGTTATTTTTCTGAATGAAGTATTATCCAAATGTTTAAAGCAGCAAAGTCCTGATGAGCCGCTGTTTGAATACATATACCATGCGATTATATGGTTGGATCAGTCGTCAGAAACCCCGTCTAATTACCATCTCTATTTTTTATTGCGACTCAGTAAGTTCATGGGCTTCTATCCATCTGTTTCTCAGGAGAAATTACCGTTTTTTGATTTAAAGGAGGGTGTCTTTTGTTCAAGCGCTCCCTATCACAACCTCTATCTGGATGAAAAACAAACTCAACAGTGGTTGGCTATTCTGTTGAGTTCGTTTCAAGATCTGAAGAGAGTGCATATTTCATTAAATGATCGTCGCGTTCTTCTGAACCATTTGATGGAGTATTATGCACTTCATGTTGATAATTTTGGGAACATAAACTCTCATTATATTCTAGAAGAGGTTTTTAGCTAGTGTTTATGATTTAGAATACCTTTCTTTCTATGGCCTTGATGACAGGCTCAAAAAAGTCTACTTTATTAAGTTTTCCGGCATTCCCCAAGCCTCCCGGACTAAATACGTTAACCTCCATCAGTTTGTCGCCAACGATATCGAGACCAGTGAGGAACATGCCGTCTTTAATTAATTTGGGAGCCACTTCTTCTACGATTTCATAGCAACGTTTGGACAGTTTGGCAATTTTCGCCGTACCTCCTTGGTGGATATTGCTCCGTATATCGTTTTTTGCTTGCGTACGATGTAGGGCAGCGGTTTTGCCATCGACAACAATAGGTTGGCCGTCCAACAAGAAAAGGCGTATGTCGCCATTTTTAGCGTCGGGTAGGTATTCTTGAGCGACAACAAAGCCATCGCGTGAAATTGCTTCAACAATTTGATTTAGATTCTTTATATCGTCTTTAATCATAAAAACGTTCTTGCCACCTGATCCCTGCAAAGGTTTCAGGATAATATGCTTGTCGAAATGTCGATAGAAAGCCTTGATATCATCTATGTTTCGAGTGATAATCGTCTCGGGTCGGACGCTCTTCGGAAAATACTGGAAATACATTTTGTTTAATGCACTTGCTAAGGTATCGGGGTCGTTTAAAACAACGACGCCGTGTCTTTGTGCCAGTTGACCAAATACGATTCCTGAATTTTGCGCCCAGGGGCGGCGCTCGAAATCGATCGACGGGTCATTCCTTAATACAAGAACGTCTAATTCTTTGGCGGTTATGAGTTCTTTTTTGACCTTTTTAACGGCATTTAAAAAGGTTTCGTTCGTTCGGAATTGTTTATCCGGGCCTTTCCGCGCATGGGCTCCCATTTGCTCATCTTGGAGATATACCAAATCTCCTACACCAATGTAATAGATTTCATGACCCATTCGACTGGCATGCAAAGCCAATCCGGTGGTGGTGTAAGCAGGAACTTCTTTAGGTGTTTGATTGACAACAAATCCTATTTTCATATTTTTATAAGGTTAGGTGTTTTTTTATTTGTTAAATTATAATATTTACTTGTGAATCATATTGAAAACGTTTCCACCCGAACGAATGTTTTCGTATTTGACTAAATATTTTTCATCTAAGTAGCGTGGTTTTATAGGAATCTTGGTTAAGATTTCCCGGTGTACAAGTTCCTGTATAACAGTTATATAGTCTTGTCTTATTTTGCCGATTAAAAGTGGTTCCAAGCTTTTTCCTTTTTTGATATACTCGATGATATTGAGTAAACCTTTGAGATAAACGGCATCTTTTGTTAAACCACCGCCGCGATATACGCGCATCGCAATTGAAAAAGCTGCGCTTTCACTAAACTGGTATTTATCGACGAGTAAGAAAAAAGTATCGATAAATGAATTTCCAGAAACCATTTGATGGACTGCAACCACTCGGGCCGCGATGGTTCTGAGTCGGCTCAGCGTTAGGCCATCAGCCATGTATTCGGCGAATACGGCCAATCCTTCTTGGAGCTCTTCATATCCAGGGACGCCGATATAGAAAAGTTGGAGAGGTTGTGCTTTCCCGTTATAATAGGTAACAACGTGGGTTCCTATTTCATGTTGCAGAAGTGCAAAAGCACGTTCTTCTGACACTCGGAAGTTTTTGTTAATGTTCAAGGTGCCTCTATTGACTAAGATACCTTCAATATCATCACGAATACGAACCGCAGTCGATATTGAAGGATCCTGGAGTTTTAACCACTCTAATTCCTTTTCGGCCATTAGGGCAAACTCTTTTGCAGAGATCATTTTCTTTTTCTTGGTTGTCTCTGGAATTTCAATTGCAATCAGGATAGCTTTAGCTGTTTCAAGCAGTTTTTCATCGATTGGCCCAAATAGTTGTAGGCTAGTCAGCATAAAGTCAGGCTTTTCTCTTTCTGCCATCATGTATAGCATTCGATCGATCTCTTTTCTTTTATCACGAAAAAGAAAGGCTAAGGTCGGGTCTGAGATTTCTTCTATGGGCAGATTGTATATTTTTCTTTTAATTAGCTCCGGATCGATCGGCATCGGTCTGTAGTGAAAGACCGGTTCTTTTAAGAAGTTAGACTTTTTGAAATCTTTCCAAGCTTCATCCACATTGAGTGGCGTCACAAGAAGAAGAAAGTCAAACAAATTGCTATAGTGGGCTAATTCTTTATCAATTTCAAAGACATTTTTTCTCAGACTGGTTGTTCCCAACATTTGAAAGTTAGATGCATTATAGGACGTATGCATTCTCACAAACTCAAAGAATCCCTTTCGAATGGCTTTGCTGAATTTTGCTCGGAGGTCACGCAGAAATAAAGGATAAGCCCTGCCTGTTGCTTCATTCATGTATACAGGTGCGATTTCTAAACCTATAAGGGTTATGGAAGATTTGTTAGCTTCTTTAGCATCTATGAGTGGTTTGTAATAATCAGGGGTGGCTACGTTTTTACCTTTATTGATTTCGGCTTTTAGGAAGTTGCCGAGGATGTTTATTTTGGACAGCTCGGTCTTTAGTTTTTCGGCAACTTCGAGACCACTTTTCTGACCAACGTGTATCGTGAACGGTGAAGGGTTGTCTTTTTCCGCTAACCAAACTTCTAAAAGTAGGAAGCCCTTAAACCGATCAGCTAATTCATTGGCTACGCTTTCGATTATTTCAGTTGTTTGGCTGCTGTCTTGTGCGTGAAGGTAAGACGATTCAGTTTTTCCTAAACGCGATGTAAATCCGTCTTTGCCACTTGGTGGAATTCTGTAAACCACCATAAAAGGTACCGGTCTTTCCATGTTAAACAGTCCCTTCGCTGGTAGTGTTACCCGGATTGGCTCGTCACTTTTTATTTTACTGATGATGCGATTGACAGTCTTCTTATCTATTGTTTTATGTTCGGCATTGTTTGTCATAGTCAGGAATTAAGGGCGACCTGTGCATTCTTTGTTAGAAATGATATAGAATCCCGAAGAGCCTGCCGTATATCCCGGATATGGTCGATGTCTCCCCGTCCGGTCCATTCATCCATAAATGTCTTTTTAAATTCAATTGATATTACACAGCCCTGCTCTGAGTAATGCTGATTCACCCATTGAGAGAACCCGCCGCCTTTAAATTTGATATTTTCCCTTACATCGGGATGATGGTTATTGATTATACATTTTGACAGGAACGTCGCGTAGTTACTGATCAAAGGTCGCCATCGGGGATGATTATATTCTGATCCGATATTGATTTCAGGGTTTTCCTTTTCGTTAGCTAAGGTGAATGCATTTTCTCGGCGATGGTTATATGAATGAATATCCAGAATGATGAAATAGCCATGTTTGTGAATAATGTCCTTTATGAATTTTTCTATTTCTGAATAAAACTCGTGATAATAAGCCATCTGTTTTTCTTCCAGCTCGATTGGGAATTCATTCTTCCATACTTCTAACCCCCAAGCATCTTCTGGTCTTTTATAAATAGCCTGATTTTCCAGACGATTGAGATCGACATAAAATCGGGATGTATTAACAAAAACCTTATTGACCGGAAGGTTGGCCATATAAGCTGTATAGGGATCTTCCTCTCGGAAGCGTTCGTGCTCTTTGAGCTTGATATGCCTCAGAACATCAGGTGGAATGAAGTGTCCATCGTGTAAGGCGAGAGAAATAAAAGGAGAATCTTCTTTGTAGATTTCGTAGTTTGTATTCATCAAAAAAATCTGTTGTTGATATTTAACAGATTTTTTTGATGAATGTTTGGTGGTCAAGGGGCTGAGTTTGACCAAAGTTGCTTAAACTGTGTCTATGTCTTTGAACTAAGTGCTTTGTAATAAGGTGCTCCAGCCTGTTAGTTTTGTTAGAATAGAATTCAGTTCACTGATTGACACGCGTTCTTGCTCCATTGAGTCACGATGACGTATAGTCACTTGATCATCTTCCAATGTTTGATGGTCTACCGTAATACAAATCGGAGTACCTATTGCGTCTTGGCGACGATAACGTTTCCCGATCGAGTCTTTCTCATCGTAGTGCATATTGAAGTCAAACTTCAACCCAGTGAGGATCTTTCGAGCCTTTTCAGGAAGTCCATCTTTTTTTGTCAACGGAAGCACCGCCGCCTTAACTGGTGCGAGTGCCGGATGAAAGCTCAAAACAGTACGACTATCTTTCTTTTCTGTTGTGCTGAGATCTTGTTCTTCATAAGCGTTGCAAAGTGCCGTTAGAAACATCCGGTCCAGACCGATTGAAGTCTCGATTACATATGGGATGTAATTTTGATTTATCTCTGGATCGAAAAACTGCATTTTCTTTCCCGAGAACTCTTGATGTTGCTTGAGGTCAAAATCGGTTCTGGAGTGAATGCCTTCCACTTCCTTGAATCCAAATGGAAACTCGTATTCGATATCGACAGCTGCATTCGCATAATGCGCAGGCTTGACATGATCGTGGTACCGGTACTTCGACGGGTCAGCTCCTAAAGCGAGGTGCCATTTTAGTCTGGATTCTTTCCATTTCTCATACCATTCCATTTCGGTGCCTGGACGAACAAAGAACTGCAATTCCATTTGTTCGAACTCTCTCATTCTCATTATAAATTGGCGGGCGATCACTTCATTTCTAAAGGCTTTTCCAATCTGTGCTATCCCAAATGGAACTTTCATTCGGCCACTTTTTTGCACGTTTAGGAAGTTGACGAAAATACCTTGAGCGGTTTCCGGGCGAAGGTAAACTATTTCTGATTCGTCTGCCATCGCTCCCATTTTTGTGGAGAACATCAGGTTAAACTGACGTACATCAGTCCAGTTTTTCGTGCCAGAAACGGGGCACACGATTCCATGTTCAATGATGATTTCTTTTAAACTGACTAGGTCATCATTTTTGATCGCCTCATCCAAGCTAGTTTGAAGCAAATCAGCCTTTTCTTGTTTGCCATCCTTTTCATACCGTGTAATCTTATCTTCAATCAACTGATCGGCCCGGTAGCGTTTCTTTGAATCTTTATTATCGATCATTGGGTCGTTAAAACCATCAACGTGACCGGAGGCTTTCCATATTTTTGGATGCATAAAGATTGCTGAATCGATCCCAACGATGTTTTCATGAAGTTGAACCATTGATTTCCACCAATAGGTTTTAATGTTGTTCTTTAATTCACTTCCAAGTTGGCCATAATCGTAAACTGCGCTTAACCCATCATAAATTTCACTCGAAGGAAATACAAAGCCATATTCTTTGGCATGTGATACTACATTCTTTAATATATCGTCCGTTTTACTCATAGTATGACAAATATAAACCGATTTATGAAAAGTTATACTTATTTGCTGCTAATTGATCGAAAAAGTATAATAAATGTAATTATTGACGATTGTTAATCGGATTTTGGTAAGGATTATTATATTTGTTAACATCCGAATTTTAAAAAAACATTTATGATAATAGCTGTACTCACGGGTTTTCTTCTTGCGTTTTTTCTGCTATGCTTGACTAAGCCATTGAGTGCAAGAATGTCCATGGTATTATCGTTTTTACCGGTAGGGCTATTTGTTTATTTTGTCACATTATTGATCAGGATATTTTCTGGTCCGACTTTGTTTTATAACTATTCTTGGGTCCCGTCAATGGAGATCGATTTGCAATTTAAGGTCGATGGCTTATCTGCTCTTTTCAGCTTATTGATTACGGGTGTTGGTGCTTTGGTTTTTCTGTATTCTTCCTCCTATATGAAGGAGCATCGGTATATTAATCGCTTTTATGCTTATTTGAGCATGTTTATGGCCTCGATGCTCGGCTTGGTTTTAGCGGATAACCTGTTGTTGTTATTTATTTTTTGGGAGTTAACAGCCATTAGTTCTTTTTTTCTGATTGGGTTTAACAATACGAGCGCAGCATCGAGGAAAAGTTCATTAGTCGCTTGGGGTATAACGGCGGGAGGTGGGTTCTTCTTAATGGCGGGCTTGGTTTTTATCGGTAGCATTGCAGGAACCTATTCTCTTCAGGAGATGTTGAACTCCAGCGAAGTACTGAAAAGTCATCCTCTGTACGGACTTATCTTATTTTTCTTCTTTATGGGAGCATTTACCAAGTCCGCTCAGTTCCCTTTCCATTTTTGGCTGCCTGGGGCTATGAAGGCGCCTACGCCTGTTTCTGCTTATCTGCATTCGGCCACGATGGTAAAGGCCGGGATTTATTTGATAGCTCGGTTTACACCGATCCTCGGAGGGACTATCTACTGGAATAATACATTATTGATAGTAGGTGGGATAACCATGCTTTACTCAGCCTTTCATTCTATTTTTAGAGTCGATATGAAAAGCGTATTGGCTTACTCGACAATCTCAGCTTTGGGTATTTTAGTGTTTTTACTGGGGCTCGGTACACATGAAGCTTTCGTTGCGGCTATTGTGTTTATTGTCGTACATGCTCTTTATAAAGCCGGTTTGTTCCTAATTACAGGAGTAATTGATCATCAAACGGGTACGCGTGATTTAACTAAGCTCCGCGGTTTGCGTTATTCGATGCCCATATTAGCTATTGCAGGAATACTGGCAGCATTGTCGAGTGCGGGAATACCTTTGACGGTCGGGTTTATTGGGAAAGACCTGATTTATGAAGCAACATGGGGCGGTAGCAATGCTGTATTTCTTACCGCTTGTGCCTTGGTTGTTAATGTTTTGTTGGCCTGTGCTGGTTATTTGGCTGGAATAGGTCCTTTTCTGGGTTCAAAATCAGACGAGATAGTGGTTGATCACCATCCATCTTTTTTGATGTGGTTGCCTCCTTTACTTCTTGGTGTGTTAAGCATTGTTCTGGGCTGTTTTCCGGGTATAATGAACGAGATCGTTCAACGTGTTCTACTATCTATGCAGCAAGAAGAGGAATTGGCGTTAAAGATATGGCATGGGTTTAATACGATATTAATCATCAGTTTGGCAACTATCGCGTTAGGGGTAGTTTTATTTTTACTATGGAAACCTTCTGTAGGCAAAATGAATATTGTTGCCCGGTTGGAGCACATTTCTCCCGAAAGTATTGCTAAGGCTACTGCACGGATATTTACCGATATTGCGGCGAGGTATACGCTTTTTATGCACAATAACTACTTGCGGTCGTACTTGCGAAAGATTATGTTGTTTTTTGTGTGCTTAATCGGTTATTACTTGATTAAAAACGTTCATTTACAGATCAATCTTGACAATTTAACGGCGATCAAGATATATGAGGTTGTGGTGTTCCTCATTATGGTAGTAGCGATTATTACGGTCATTATTTCCCCTTCTCGTTTAGTCGCAATAATCGGAACCGGTGTGGTAGGTTATTGTATTTGTTTGATCTTCGTTTTCTTTGGAGCGCCAGACTTAGCAATGACCCAGTTCACGATTGACACGCTGACAACCGTCCTTTTTGTTCTCGTACTGCTTCGGCTTCCTTCGTTCCTCAACACGAAAGATGGTTTGGCCAGAACAAGAGATGGAATTCTTGCTGGGTTTGTCGGTTTAATAATTTCAGTTATAGCATTGCAGGTCTTGAATGAACCGACTGATAAGACGGTTAGCATGTTTTATGCGGATAATGCTTATTTGTTGGCGAAAGGAAAAAATGTAGTTAATGTCATTTTAGTTGATTTTAGAGGTTATGATACTTTTGTGGAAATAACAGTTTTGACAATTGCTGCCATCGGTGTTTTTGGTATGCTTAAAATACGATCATCAGAAATTGAATAAAAAATGAAAATTCTTTTACTTCGGACAGCCTCAAATTATTTGCTACCGCTTTTATTGTTGTTCTCTATTTTCACATTGTTGCGAGGACACTACGAACCGGGAGGTGGATTTGTTGGAGGGTTGATAGCTTCCATTGCTTTTATCTTGCATTCTTTGGCTCATGGACTGGAAAGTACGAAAAAGATTTTGCGAAGACCCCCTTTTTTCTTAATACCTATAGGGCTCGCGGTAGCGATACTGAGTGGTTTATTGCCTTTATTTTTCGGGCAACCCTTTATGACAGGAATGTGGATGGACAACCCTCTGCCGATTATAGGCTTAGTTGGAACGGCATTATTTTTTGATATTGGAGTTTATATCGTGGTTATTGGGGTTACGCTAACTATACTGTTCACGATATCAGAAAGCATTTAGAATTATGGAGTTATTAATCGTTTTTTTAATTGGTCTTCTGTATGCAGCCGGAATTTATATGATGCTTAGACGGAGTATGGTAAAGCTGCTTTTGGGGTTATTGTTATTAGGGAATGGAGCCAACCTTCTAATTTTCTTGTTGGGCGACCTTCGAGAGGGTAAACCTCCTGTAATTCCTGCCGATTCGAATATTTTTATGGAGGTTTATGCTGATCCAATACCACAGTCCTTAATCTTGACCGCAATTGTTATAAGTTTTGGATTGCAGTCTTTCGCGATTATCTTATTAAAGAAAGTTTACTTGGCTACCGGTTCAGAAAATTTAGATGACTTAAATACTCACGAAGAAGATATATGACAGACAATTTTATTGTTCTACCATTAATAATGCATATGGCAACAGCAATTTTGCTTTTGCTACTATGGAACAGGAGTATTGTACACCGGGTAGTAAGTGTCACTGCAAACTTGGCCATTTTGATAGTGAGTATCGCTTTGATGGTTCGAACCTGGAATGAGGGAATATTGATTATGCAGGCCGGAAATTGGCCGGCTCCTTTTGGAATTACCTTTGTATCGGATATGTTCAGCAGTACAATGGTATTGCTTACATCCATTTCAGCCTTATGTATCAGTATATATTCTACGGTTGGAGTGAACCAGGCGAGGATGAAATATGGTTATTTTCCGATTTCTCATTTCTTATTCATGGGGTTAAATGGCGCCTTCTTGACAGGAGATGTTTTTAATCTGTATGTATGGTTCGAAGTTGTCATTATTTCATCCTTTGTGTTGATGACCCTGGGCGGTAAAAAGCCTCAAATGGAAAGTGCTATTAAGTATGTGGCAATTAATATGTTAGCGTCTGTTGTGTTTTTAACGGCGATAGCTATTTTATATGGATTAACCGGAAGTTTAAATATGGCGGATCTATCTTTAAAAATAGCCGAGATAGACAACCGACCTCTGATAAACGTCACGGGACTTCTGTTTTTTATAGGTTTCGGTATTAAATCGGCCGTATTTCCGTTATATTTTTGGTTACCATCCTCTTATCATACTCCTCCATCTTCGATCGCTGCAATTTTCGGTGGTTTACTAACAAAAATGGGAATTTACGCCCTGCTGCGTTTTTTTACCCTAATTATTGTGCCGACGGAGTTCACAACTAATTTATTGACCTACATTGCAGTTGCTACGCTTATTACGGGTGCGTTGGGGATGCTCGTGAAAACAGATTTTAGAAGAATGTTTTCCTATCTGATAATTTGTCATATTGGATATATGATTGCAGGCTTGGGAATGTTTTCTGAGTTGGCGTTAGCGGGGGCTTTGTTCTATCTTTTTCACGATATTATTGCAAAAACAAATCTGTTTTTAATGGGAGGATTGATTTATCGAATTAAAGGAACAACAAGTATGCCCAAGCTAGGAGGCATGTATTCAAACTATCCTAAGTTGTCATTTGTCATGGCTCTTATCCTTTTCTCTATTGTAGGAGTTCCGCCTTTATCGGGGTTTTGGCCTAAAATTAACTTGTTCCAGGAAGCATTTCAGGAATACAATTATTTGCTTGTAATATCGCTTATATTGGCGAGTTTTATAACGCTCTTTGTGATAGCAAAGATGTGGTCCGAAGTTTTCTGGAAACCGCAACCTGTACTTTTACCCGGAGAGCGGACAGCGATCAATCGATTTGATTCGATGAGGACATTTGATAAAACATTGTTGGTGCTACCGGTGATTTTATTGGCTGTCGTCAGTCTTTATATTGGTTTTGGTGCCGAATATGTAATGGTTGTGTCCAAGCGGATTGCGGGTGAGATGATGGATACGTCGGCTTATATTCAGGCTGTTTTGGGAAATGGGTATTTGAACGTTAATTAAGTATTATGTTAAAACAATTTTTAATTAACCTGCTGTTAACCTTTGTTTGGGTTGCCTTAACAGGTAATTACCTCTTAGGAAATTATCTGTTCGGCTTTTTTTTAGGCTATTTTATCTTAAGAACCACAACCTTAAGGGAAGGAGGGGTTAGTTATTTTAATCGAATTCCTAAAATTATAGGCTTTGCTCTTTTCTTCATCTACGAAATGTTGAAAGCAAACCTCCAGGTGGCTTTTGATGTTATTACGCCGCGCTTTTTCATGAAGCCGGGGATTGTGATGTTTCCGATGCGAGCGAAAACAGACTTTGAGATAACGATGTTGGCTAACTGTGTGTCGCTAACCCCAGGTACCTTGATAATAGCTGTTAGCGATGATAAAAGTGCTATTTTTATACATGTGATGTATTTGAAAGATAGAAATAAGTTTGTAGAGGATTTGAGAAACGGTCTGGAACGAAGACTATTGGAGGTGCTGAGATGACGTTATATAGTTATTTAATCTATATCATCATGCCTATTTTAAGCATATCATTGCTGCTGGTATGTTATCGATTTATTAAAGGGCCTCATACGTTTGATCGGGTCGTGGCGTTGGAGTTATTTATTTCGATAGGTATTGCTGTGATTACGGTCTTTAGTGTACTGAGTGATAATTCGACATTTTTGGATGTCGCGATGATTTTGGCTCTGATCGCATTCTTAGGTACGGTAGCGTATTCATATTATATAGAAAGGAGACGTAGGAATGACTGATTATTTGGTAATGTTCTTTAGCGGACTAGGGTCGATCTTTATTTTAATCGCTTCAATCGGCATCGTCAGAATGCCGGATTTTTTTCTGCGTCTATCTGTTACCGTGAAGGCAACCACACTCGGCGTAGGTTTTATATTGGTGAGTATCGTTGTTTTTTTTGGAGAATTGCCCGTTGCGACGAAAGCGTTGGCTATTATCCTCTTCTTGTTCTTGACGTCACCGGTGGGGGCACAATTGATCGGGAGGGTATCTTATTTTTCTGGTACGAAGCTGTGGAAGAGTTCAGTCTTGGATGAATTGAAAGAAAGATTTGACAAAGAAAAAAATATAATAGGAAGTGAAAATAGCCCCGATGACGACAAGTAACAACATTCGAATTTACATCAGTTTTGTCTGTTTGTTTCTAAGTTTTTGCACATTAGCCGATTCATATAAAAGATTATCTCATGATAAAAAAGATATAAATCTGACTACAGTTGAAGATTTATATCGGTTCATGAATTATCAACAATCACGGATTCCATTAGTCAGTGCCCATAGAGGAGGGCCGCAACCAGGTTTCCCTGAAAATGCTATTGAAACCTTTGAAAAGACCGCTAAACAACAGCCTGTGATTATTGAGTGTGACATAGCTATAACGAAAGATTCTGTTTTAGTTCTGATGCATGATGATCGGCTAGAAAGAACAAGTACTGGAGTAGGCTTTGTAAGAGATTATACTTATGATGAACTTGCAAAGTTGCGGTTGAAAGACCCAGATGGAGTAATCACAGAATTCAGGGTACCCACCTTGGCGGATGCATTGGCATGGGGCAAAAACAAAGTGATTTTTACCTTAGATGTTAAACGTGGTGTCCCTTATGAGTATGTGATTGAAGAGGTTAGAGGGCAGCGGGCGGAAACTTATTCGATATTAATCACTTATTCTGCAGATCAGGCGAGCAAAGTTCATAAGCTGGCACCGGATCTAATGATCTCAGCATCTATTCGTACGAAGGAAGACTTGCTAAGACTTAATGACCGAGGTGTGCCTGATAACCGTTTAGTAGCATTTGTCGGTACTAGTGAAGCAGATTCAGAAGTCTATAACACACTACACGAGCATGGGATTATGTGTATTTTGGGAACGATGGGTAACTTGGATAAACAAGCTGCCGTACGTGGGGATGTTTTATATTACGATTTGATAGATCAGGGAGCGGATATTTTATCGACAGATAGGCCAATTGAGGCGGGATTGCAGCTCAAAAAATACCGTGAAGACTATGGATTGGTCTCTGATTTTATTCAATAAAGTAATTTTTTGTTCATTTTCAATTTTAAATTCATTCCGCGATTATCGCAACTTTTGTGTATAATTGCGGTATATATTTTCATTATGAGATTCATCGTATCGACATCAGTTTTACTAAAGCAATTGTTATCTGTTAATGGCGCATCTAGTAGCAGTACGGTGTTGCCGATTCTTGAAAACTTTCTTTTTGAAATCAATGACAATGTTTTGACTATCTCGGCCACGGATTTACAAACGAGTATGGTGACGTTTATGCAGGTTGAATCAAAAGAGGAAGGAAAGATCGCTGTGCCTGCAAAGATTTTATTGGACACACTGAAGACACTACCCGATCAGCCAATTGCTTTTACAGTTGATCCGGCGACGTTTGCTATTGAAATAAGTGCAGGTGATGGTAAATACAAATTAAGTGGGGAGAATGCTGAGGATTTTCCGAAAATCCCCGTGGTGGATAACGGTTCTTCGGTGACAATTCCTGCATCCGTTCTAGCCGAGTCAATAAATAAGACAATCTTCGCTGTAAGTAATGATGAACTGCGTCCGGCGATGACAGGGGTGTACTGCCATCTAACACCACAAAATACAACTTTCGTGGGGACGGACGCTCATAAATTAGTGAGATATAGAAGAAAGGATATAAAATCAGAGACCGAAACCTCGATGATTCTGCCAAAAAAAGCGCTGAGTTTACTTAAGTCTTCTCTGCCTTCCGAAGATGTTGATGTTTCAGTTGAGTATAATTCGACAAGTGCGTTTTTTAAGTTTGGGAACATCCATTTGGTGTGTCGGTTAATCGATGAGCGCTATCCCGATTATGAGGCTGTAATTCCCACAGTTAATCCAAATAAACTATCCATCGATCGTCTGTTGTTATTAAACTCGTTACGAAGAGTAGTCATTTATGCTAACAAAACAACCCATCAGGTTCGGTTACGGATTGTTGGTAGCGAACTCCACATCTCTTCTGAGGATCTTGATTTTTCAAATGAGGCACATGAACGTTTAAGTTGTCAGTTTGAAGGTGAAGATATGGAAATAGGTTTCAATGCTAAGTTTCTTATTGAGATGTTGAATAATTTAGATAGCGAGGAAGTACAGCTGGAGATGAGCACGTCGAATCGTGCTGGACTTTTAACGCCCGTCATCTCGGATGAAGATGAGGATGTGTTGATGTTGGTTATGCCAGTAATGTTGAACGTTCAGTCTTAAAGTTGTTTTTTTAAAGAAGAGAAAGGTGGAATTAATTCAAGCATTACTAGATTTTATACTAAACATTGATGAGCATTTAGTAGAAATCGTAAATTCATATCAAACTTGGACTTATCTGATTCTCTTCCTCATTATTTTCGCTGAAACTGGGTTAGTGGTTACCCCGTTCTTGCCCGGCGATTCGCTTCTTTTCGCTGCTGGTGCGATTATAGCTAAGCCGGAAACTGATTTGAACATTTTTTTTATGTGCTTTCTTCTTATAGCAGCCGGTTTTCTGGGAGATTTGGTGAATTACCATGTCGGCCAGTATGTTGGACCTAAAGCTTTTAGCGGAAGAATAAAATTTCTAAAAAAAGAATATCTCGATAAAACACAAGCTTTCTACGATAAACACGGGGGAAAAACTATTATTTATGCTCGATTTATTCCGATCGTTCGTACCTTCGCGCCCTTTATTGCGGGGATAGGTACCATGAGCTATAAGAGGTTTGGGTCATACAATATTATCGGAGCTGTTTTGTGGGTAAGTAGTTTCCTTTTTCTGGGGTATTTTTTTGGTGGATTACCTATTATAAAAGACAATTTTACAATTGTGATTTTTGCTATAATTATTTTGTCGATTGTCCCTCCATTGCTTGAAGTTCTACGAAGCAAAAAAAAAGTTAAAAATTAAAAGAAAAAACAACATAAGTATTTGATACTTATTGTAATTTTTCTATCTTTGCCGTCCCTTAGGGAATTACTATGTCTTGAACGAAGCCCTACTGCTTCGATGGACGTTAACAGAAATTAAATAGAAATGTCAGGAATTATTGGAAAAAAAGTAGGAATGACCAGCATTTTCGATGAACAGGGTAAGAATATCCCTTGTACAGTAATCGAGGCTGGACCGTGCGTGGTGACGCAGATACGTACGGAAGAAAAAGATGGCTATGCTGCTGTTCAACTTGGCTTTGATGACAAGAAAGAAAAGAACACGCCTGCATCTTTAAAGGGGCACTTTGCAAAAGCAAACACAACGCCCAAGCGTAAATTAGTTGAATTTGAAATGTTTTCGGAAGAAAAGAATTTGGGGGACATTGTTACAGTGTCTGTATTCCAAGAAGGGGATTATGTTGATGTAGCAGGAACCTCTAAAGGGAAAGGTTTTCAGGGCGTTGTAAAACGTCATGGATTTGCCGGTTCTGCACAGACGCATGGACAGAAAAGCCGCTTGCGTGCGCCGGGTTCAGTAGGAGCTGCATCTTGGCCGTCTCGTGTATTTAAAGGTATACGTATGGCTGGTCGTATGGGTGGTGACCGGGTAAAGGTTCAGAATCTACGGGTATTAAAGGTTTATGAAGATAAGAACCTTTTGGTGGTTAGTGGTTCGATACCCGGAGCGAAAGGTTCTTATGTAATTGTAGATAAATAAGAAGATGGAAGTTAAAGTTTTAAACATATCAGGTAAAGAAACAGGTGCCAAGGTGCAACTTCCTGAAGCTGTGTTCGGCGTTGAACCTAACGATCACGCTATTTATTTAGATGTTAAGCAATACCTTGCAAATCAACGACAAGGAACACACAAGTCAAAACAACGTAATGAAATTGCAGGGTCTACCCGCAAGTTACATAAACAAAAAGGTACAGGGGGGGCTCGTGCTGGTAGCATTAAGTCACCATTATTTAATGGTGGTGGACGTATATTTGGTCCTCAACCGCGTGATTACAGTTTTAAGCTCAATAAGAAGCTGAAAATGGTAGCGCGTAAATCAGCCTTGAGTTATAAAGCAAAAGACAGTAATATTTTGGTGTTAGACGAAGTGAACTTCGATTCTATCAAAACCAAGAATTACGCGAAGCTCTTAGTTGATCTAAATGTAGCAAGCGAAAAGACATTAATGGTATTGCCTGCTATTAATAATAATGTTTATTTATCTAGTAGAAATCTGAAAAAGGTAAAAGTTGTTACTGCTGATCAATTGAATACTTATGATGTATTGAACGCAGGAAAATTACTACTCACCGCAGATTCTGTTAAAATTTTGGAGGAGGCATTAGCTAAGTAAGATGGAAATACTAAAGAAACCTATATTAACTGAGAAGGCTTCTATTTTGACTGAAAAGTTAAATCGTTACGCGTTCCAAGTAGATCATAGAGCGAATAAATTGCAAATTAAGCAAGCAGTTGAGAAAATGTTTGACGTTCATGTAAAGTCAGTGAACACGTCTGTTGTTACTGGGAAAGTTAAAATGCGTCAGACAAAAACTGGAATTTCTTCTGGTCGAGCTCCAAAATACAAGAAGGCCATCATAACGTTACATGATGGTGAAGTAATTGACTTTTACAGTACTATACAATAAGACATGGCAGTTAAAAGATTCAAACCGGTAACACCTGGTACGCGTTTTAGAATTGGCGCGGATTATTCTGAAATCACAACAAATGTACCTGAAAAATCATTGGTTGTGAAGATTAAGAAATCGGGAGGAAGAAATAATTCCGGTAAAATGACTATGCGTTACATCGGTGGGGGACATAAGAAATCATACCGATTGATAGATTTTAAGCGCGATAAAAAAGATATCCCCGCAAAAGTAGCTACACTTGAATATGACCCGAATCGTTCGGCTCGTATAGCTTTACTCCATTATGCTGATGGCGAGAAACGTTACATTATTGCTCCAGACGGTTTAACCGTGGGTGACACGATCGTTTCTGGTGATAATGTTGCTCCTGAGGTAGGGAATACATTGCCTCTGAAAAATATACCATTGGGTTCTATTATTCACAATATAGAATTGAACCCTGGTCAAGGTGGAACGATTGCAAGGAGTGCGGGTACTTATGCTCAGTTATCTGCTCGTGACGGTAAATATGCTATTATCAAATTGCCTTCCGGAGAAACAAGAATGATTTTAGCTACTTGTTTAGCTACTCTAGGTTCTGTATCTAACTCTGAGAAAGCCAACCAGGTATTGGGGAAAGCAGGTAGAAAACGTTGGCTAGGCCGTCGTCCGAGAGTACGTGGTGTTGCAATGAACCCCGTTGATCACCCAATGGGTGGTGGTGAAGGAAGAACCTCTGGAGGTCATCCTCGTTCAAGAAACGGTGTGTTAGCTAAAGGCTTTAAAACCCGTTATAAGAAGAAAGTATCGAATCGTTATATCATCGAGAGAAGGAAAAAATAATGGCACGTTCAATTAAAAAAGGTCCTTATATAGACCATAACTTAGAGAGAAAAGTTCTTTCTATGAATGAAGCTAACAAAAAGTCAGTTGTGAAAACATGGTCAAGAAGATCAATGATCTCTCCTGATTTTGTTGGCCATACCTTCGCGGTACATAATGGTAATAAATTTATTCCGGTTTACGTAACAGAAAATATGGTTGGTCATAAACTTGGAGAATTTGCGCCAACCAGAACATTTAGAGGACACTCTGAAAAGAAAAGATAAACTATGGAAGCAGTAGCAAAGTTAAATAATTGCCCGACTTCACCACGAAAAATGCGCTTAGTGGTTGATTTGATTCGTGGTGAGCGTGTCGAAAAGGCACTACATATTTTAAAATATACTAATAAAGAAGCTGCTCAACGTGTTGAGAAGCTTTTGTTGTCAGCAATTAAAAACTGGGAGCAGAAAAATGAGGGTCAACTCCCCGAAGAGAGTGAGTTGTATATCAAAACAATTTCTGTTGACGGTGGACGCCAATTGAAAAGACTCAGACCCGCACCTCAAGGTCGTGGATACAGAATTCGTAAGCGTTCGAATCATGTGACAGTCGTTGTAGACAGTAGTAAAAATTTAGTAGAAGAACAAACTAATTAAGGAGAAATGGGACAAAAAGCACATCCAATAGGTAATAGATTAGGTATCATCAAAGGTTGGGATTCTAACTGGTTCGGTGGCAACGACTACTCCGATAAATTAGTTGAAGATGAAAAGATTAGAAAATACCTTTCTGTTCGTATCGCTAAGGGAGGAGTTTCAAAGATTGTTATCGAGCGTACATTAAAAAGAATCACTGTTACAGTTCATACAGCACGACCTGGGATTGTGATCGGGAAAGGTGGTCAAGAGGTTGATAAAATCAAAGAAGAGCTGAAGAAGTTGACGAAGAAAGACGTCCAAATCAATATTTTCGAGATTAAGCGTCCAGAGTTAGATGCACAATTGGTCGCGGAAGGTGTTGCGAAGCAATTAGAAGCTCGTATTTCTTTCCGAAGAGCAATGAAGACGTCTATCGCTTCGACGATGAGGATGGGCGCCGAAGGTATCAAGATTATGTGTTCAGGACGTCTTGGGGGAGCTGAGATGGCTCGTACGGAGCAATATAAAGAAGGACGAATCCCATTACATACTTTTCGTGCTGACATTGATTATGCTTTAGCAGAAGCTCATACAACATACGGAAAGATTGGTGTTAAAGTATGGATTTGTAAAGGTGAAGTTTACGGGAAACGTGATTTGTCGCCAAATATTGGGCAGTCAGGTGGACCTAAAGGACGACATGAAGGTACAGGTGATAGAAGAAGAGGTGGAGGTGATAGAAGATCACATGGAAGAGGTGCAAAGGGAAGAAATTAAATTAAATAATATAGTTTCCGTTTAATTCGGAATAAAAAAATACGAACATGTTACAGCCAAAAAGAACGAAGTTCAGAAAAATGCAAAAAGGACGCATGAAAGGTAACGCCGGCCGAGGTGCTGAGTTAGCTTTTGGTTCTTTCGGCATTAAGTCTTTAGAGCCGGCTTGGATTACGAGTCGCCAGATAGAGGCAGCACGTATTGCAGTTACGCGTTTCATGAAACGTGAAGGTCAGGTTTGGATTCGGATATTTCCAGATAAACCAGTAACCAAAAAACCTGCTGAGGTACGGATGGGTAAAGGTAAGGGTGCGCCAGAGTATTGGGTGGCTGTGGTTAGACCAGGTCGGGTTCTGTTTGAAGCCGAAGGGGTTCCACTAGAAGTCGCCAAAGAAGCTTTACGCCTCGCCGCACAAAAACTACCGGTTCAAACAAAATTTGTTATTCGTAGAGATTACGTAGAGGCATAAAATATTAGTGGGAATCTTTGATGGTTCAGTTGCCGTTACCAATTGAACCGTATCTAATTAGAGACTTTTACTAAGGAAAATGAAAATAAAATGAAAAATTCAGAAATTTTAAATCTGACAACTGAGGAGATCATTGCTCAAATTGCAGAAGAACGATCTACTCTCAGTAAATTAAAATTCGCTCATGCTGTTTCGGCGATCGAAAATCCAAATCGAATTAAGTTCGCTAGAAAAACTATAGCACGGTTGGAAACTGAGCTAAGTAGCAGAAAAGTAGCTGAAGCTACTACTGAGGCAAATGAAATAGCCACTGAGAAATAATAATTTAGAAATCCAAATGGAAAGAAAATTAAGAAAAACACGAATTGGATTAGTAGTAAGCGATAAAATGGATAAATCTATCGTTGTAGCTGTTGTACGTAAAGTAAAACACCCAATGTATGGTAAATTCGTTAAAACTACTACGAAATTCAAGGCTCATGATGAGTCTAATACCTGCGGTATCGGCGACAAGGTATTAATTATGGAAACACGTCCTTTGAGTAAGACAAAGAACTGGAGATTAGTAGAAATTTTAGAAAAGGCTAAGTAACATGGTACAACAAGAATCAAGATTAAATGTTGCTGACAATAGCGGTGCTAAAGAAGTTTTGGTAATCCGCGTATTGGGAGGCACCGGTAAGCGCTACGCGTCCATTGGTGATAAAATTGTTGTGAGCGTGAAGAGTGCTATCCCTTCCGGTAATGTTAAAAAGGGAACGGTTTCCAAAGCTGTAGTTGTGAGAACGAAAAAGGAAATTCGACGGAAAGACGGTTCTTATATTCGTTTTGATGATAACGCGGCAGTATTGTTAAACAATCAAAATGAGCCCCGCGGAACTCGTATCTTTGGCCCAGTAGCTAGGGAGTTAAGAGAGAAGCAGTTCATGAAAATTATTTCACTAGCACCGGAGGTTTTATAAAATGGCAAATATTCAAACAAAACAACCAAAGTTGAAAATACGCAAAGGTGATTTAGTTCAAGTTATTGCTGGCAATTCAAAGGGAGTTCAGGGTAAGGTACTTGAAGTTGATGTTAAATCGAGCCGCGTTGTGGTGGAAGGCGCTAATATAGTTTCTAAGCATACTAAGCCAAACGCTACCAACCCTAATGGAGGAATTATTAAAAAGGAAGCATCAATACACATTTCTAATGTGGCTTATGTAGATCCTAAATCCGGAAAACCTACGCGAATCGGTCGTAAATTAAATAGTGATAATAAGCTAACCCGTATAGCAAAAAAATCAGGGGAGGAAATTAAATAATGAGCTACGTACCACGGTTAAAAAATAAATATAACGAAGAGATTCGTACTACACTTAAAGAAAAATTTCAATACAAAAGTGTAATGCAGGTGCCCAAATTGGAAAAGATTTCAATTAATCAGGGAGTGGGCGGAGCTACAACAGACAAAAAATTGATCGAGAACGCCATCAATGAGATAACAACAATTACAGGGCAGCAAGCAGTTGCTGCAAAATCAAAAAAGGACGTTTCTAACTTTAAGTTAAGAAAAGGTATGCCTGTAGGGGTGCGCGTTACATTGCGTGATACAAAGATGTATGAGTTTTTAGATCGACTAGTATCTGTTGCATTGCCACGTATTCGTGATTTTAGAGGTATTAGTGATAAAGGTTTTGATGGTCATGGAAATTATACTCTAGGTATTAGTGAGCAAATCATCTTTCCTGAAATCAATATAGATAAAATTAACAAAATTACTGGTATGGATATTACTTTTGTAACTTCGGCTGAAAACGATGTTGAGGCATTGGAGCTATTGAAGCAATTCGGACTACCATTTAAAAATCAAAATACAGATACAAATGGCTAAAGAAGGAATTAAAGCTAGAGGTGTTAAGCGAGCTAAATTGGTTGCTAAATATGCTGAAAAGCGTGCAACATTGAAAGCTGCCGGTGATTATGAGGCTTTAGATAAGCTTCCGAAAAACGCTTCTCCTGTTCGCTTACATAATCGTTGTAAATTGACTGGACGCCCTAAAGGGTATATGCGTCAATTTGGTATTTCACGTGTAGCTTTTCGTGAGATGGCTTTAGCAGGTAAGATCCCTGGAGTAAAGAAAGCCAGCTGGTAGTATTATAAAGAATAAATTATATTTTAACCGATAACAGGTCTAATATTAAATAGAAACCGTTATCATAGACTAAGAAGAATGAATACAGATCCAATTGCGGATTACCTTACTAGAGTAAGGAATGCCATGAAGGCCAACCACAGGGTTGTTGAAATTCCTGCATCAAATCTTAAGAAGGAGATTACTAAGGTGCTATTTGATAAAGGATATATTACGAACTATAAGTTCGAAGATCAAACAGCACAGGGAACGATCAAGATAGCTTTGAAGTATCACCCAATTACTAAAGTCCCTGCGATCCGTACCCTAACACGTGTAAGTAAACCTGGTTTAAGAAAATATGCAGGGGTAGATGATATTCCACGCGTTCTGAATGGTTTGGGTATAGCTATTTTGTCGACATCAAAAGGTGTAATGACAGATAAAGAAGCTCGAGTGCAGAATATTGGTGGTGAGGTTTTATGTTACGTATATTAATCAGGAGGAAACAAGATGTCAAGAATAGGTAAGTCACCAATAGCCATCCCAAGTGGAGTAACAATCACTGTATCGGATAAAAATCTTGTTACAGTTAAAGGGCCAAAAGGAGAATTGAGTCAACAAGTCGATTCCGCTATAACTGTTTCACAAGAAGAAGGAGAGTTATTGGTAAAAAGATCGACTGAGCAGAAGCAACATAAGTCACTCCATGGATTATATCGTTCTCTAATTGCTAATATGGTGATTGGAGTTACAGAAGGGTTTAAAACAACACAGGAATTAGTAGGGGTAGGTTATCGTGCTACAAATCAAGGTAATACGCTTGATTTGGTATTAGGTTATTCCCATCACATTGTGTTTGTATTGCCGAAGGAGGTGAAAGTTACGACTGTTACTGAGAAAGGTAAAAATCCAATAATCACCTTGGAGTCAATTGATAAACAGCTTATAGGGCAAGTAGCAGCTAAAATAAGAGAGCTCCGAGCTCCAGAACCTTATAAGGGTAAAGGTATTAAGTTTGTTGGTGAAGAATTAAGAAGAAAAGCAGGAAAATCTGCAGCTAAAAAATAATCATCATGGCAGGAAAAAAACTATCTCGCAGAGAGCGAATCAAAAGAGGGATTAGAAAGCGCTTATCTGGCTCGACAGAGCGTCCTCGTCTGTCCGTGTTTAGAAGTAATAAAGGAATCTACGCACAAGTTATCGATGATAGCAGTGGTAGAACTATTGTTTCAGCATCCTCTTTATCTAAAGATTTCGACGGAACAGGCAATAAAGTAGAACAATCAAAAGTTGTCGGTAAAGTTATCGCAGAGAAGGCATTAGCGGCGGGAATTAACAACGTCGTTTTTGACCGGAACGGATACTTGTATCACGGTAGAGTTAAGTCTTTAGCAGACGGTGCTCGTGAGGGTGGCTTGAAATTTTAAAATTAAAGAGATGTCAACAAATAATATTAAAAGAGTTAAATCAAGCGATATTGAGTTAAAAGATCGTTTAGTAAGTATTCAACGTGTCGCCAAAGTAACTAAAGGTGGACGAACATTCAGTTTCTCTGCTATTGTTATTGTCGGTGACGAGAACGGTGTTGTTGGTTACGGTTTGGGAAAAGCTAAAGAAGTCACTGAAGCAATTGCAAAAGGTATCGATGATGCAAAGAAGAATTTGATTAGAGTTCCCATTATTCGGGGTACAGTACCACATAGTCAAAAAGGTAAATATTCAGGTGGGCGAGTTTTGATTAAGCCAGCTGTTAATGGTACAGGTGTACTCGCTGGAGGTGCAATGCGTGCCGTTTTGGAAAGTGCGGGAATTACAGATGTATTAGCTAAGTCGACTGGGTCTTCAAACCCTCATAACGTTGTTAAAGCTACGATTGATGCATTGGTTAAGATGCGGGATGCATATACCGTGGCTCAGCAACGCGGCGTCGAATTGAGTAAGGTATTTAACGGATAACACCATGGCGAAAATTAAAATTACACAGATTAAAAGCGTGATCGATAGAAGCGAGCGTCAGAAAAGAACCATGCAGGCGTTAGGTTTGAAAAGAATTAATCAGTCTGTTGAAGTTGAGGCGACACCATCGATTGTTGGGATGATAAGGAAGGTAAATCATCTTGTTGCGCTAGAGAGTTTATAGTATTATAGAGTAGTTCTATAATTTATGTTAATCTTATGCCTGTAAAGTGAAAGCGAAGGCATAATAATTGAAGTTATTACAATGAATTTAAGTAACTTGAAACCTGCAGCAGGTTCAACAAAGACAAAGAAACGAGTAGGACGAGGTACAGGATCCGGTCGTGGAGGGACGTCTACCCGTGGACACAAAGGTGCCCAATCTCGTTCTGGCTATAGTGTGAAAATCGGGTTTGAAGGTGGACAAATGCCATTACAACGCCGAGTGCCGAAATTTGGCTTTAAGAATATCAACCGAGTTGAGTATACTGCAGTCAATCTAGATATAATTCAGGCATTAGCTGAGAAATTCAATTTAGTTACGATTGATTTCGACGTTTTGAGAGAACATGGTCTGGTTTCTAAAAATGATTTAGTGAAGGTATTAGGTCGAGGAAGTGTTTCGTCAAAATTAGAAGTTAAAGCACACGCCTTTTCTGCTTCTGCTCAAAAAGCAATCGAATCAGCGGGAGGGTCAGCCGTTAAATTATAATAAATGAAGAAGCTGATTTCAACGTTAACAAATATTTGGAAAATTGAAGACTTAAGAACGCGTATTTTAAATACGCTTCTTTTTCTTTTGATTTATCGTATTGGGTCGCATATCGTATTGCCGGGCGTCAATCCGGCTGCGCTTGATCAAGAAGCGAAAGAGGGGCTGTTGGGTCTGTTGAATATGTTCGCAGGAGGATCTTTTTCTCGATCTGCTATTTTCGCGTTAGGTGTAATGCCGTACATTTCGGCTTCAATTGTTGTGCAGTTGTTGGGTATAGCTGTTCCTTACTTTCAGAAATTACAAAAGGAAGGCGAGAGCGGTACGAAGAAGATGACCCAAATTACGCGGTATCTGACACTTGTAATTACGCTTCTACAGTCAGTTGCTTATATAAGGTCGCAAATCAGTCCAGATGCAATTATGATGTCTGAGCCTCTATTCACGATTCTGTCTACGATTATCTTGACGTCGGGGACGATGTTTGTGATGTGGTTAGGAGAGAAGATTACGGATAAAGGTATTGGTAATGGTATTTCGCTGATTATTATGGTCGGTATTATTGCACAATTGCCGGGCGGATTAATTCAAGAGTGGGCGTCTAGAATGGGTGGAAACGGAGGGCCGATTCCTTTTATAGTTGAGATGGTCGCTTTATTTGCAGTTGTAGTATTCACGATTTTGATCGTTCAAGGTGTACGCAAAATTCCTGTCCAATATGCTAAGAGGATTGTTGGAAATAAGCAATATGGTGGTGTGAGGCAGTACATTCCATTAAAAGTTAATACTTCAGGGGTTATGCCGATTATCTTTGCACAAGCAATTATGTTCGTACCCATGACTCTACCACAGTTTTTTCCTGATATGCAGTCCTCACTTATTACCTCTTTAAGTGATTACACTTCTGTTGCCTATAATATTACCTTTGCGATTTTAATAATTGCGTTTACATTTTTCTATACAGCAATTATGGTTAACCCCCAACAGATGGCAGAAGATATGAAGAAAAACGGAGGCTTTATTCCTGGTGTAAAACCTGGTTTAGCGACGACTGGCTTTATTGATGGCGTTTTGTCGAAAATTACATTACCTGGGTCAATATTCTTAGCAATAATTGCGATCTTTCCTGCAATAGCATCGAAGTTAGGAGTTAACAGTCAGTTTGCACATTTTTATGGTGGGACCTCATTGTTGATCTTGGTCGGAGTTGTACTTGATACATTGCAGCAGATAGAAAGTCATTTATTGATGCGCCACTATGATGGTTTAATGAAAACGGGTAGAGTTAAAGGTCGTACCTCAATGTCAACAACTAGTACCGCAAACTCTCCGATTTAATTATGTCGAAGGTTATCTTAAAATCTAAGGAGCAGATAGAATTAATTCGTAAGAGTTGTGATTTGTTATCGAAGACATTAGGAGAGCTTGCGAAAAATATACAGCCAGGGATACGTACAATTAAACTTGATGATATAGCGAGGGAATTTATTTATGATCATGGAGCTAAGCCCGCTTTTCTGAATTATAACGGGTTTCCTTATTCCTTATGTATTTCGGTTAACGATCAAGTGGTTCACGGGTTTCCCGGTGAGTATGTTTTAAAGGAAGGTGATATTATTTCCGTAGACGGGGGGGTCGTATTAGAGGGGTATGTTAGTGATTCTGCTTATACCTTTGGCGTTGGTGAGATAAGTGAAGAAGTTGAATCTTTATTGAGAATTACAAAAGAGTCACTTTATATCGGGATAGATCAGGCAGTAGTAGGTAAACGTGTAGGAGATATATCATACAGTATCCAGAATCATATAGAAAAGTATGGTTATGGTATTGTAAAAGAGCTAGTAGGTCATGGAGTTGGAGTAAATCTCCATGAGAAACCAGAGATTCCCAATTATGGAAGAAGGGGAAATGGTATTAAATTAGTGGAGGGCATGGTTGTAGCGATAGAACCAATGGTTAATTTGAGGAAAGCTGGTGTTAAGTTTTGGGATGATGGCTGGACAGTAAGTACAATCGACGGCATGCCCTCCGCCCATTTCGAGCATACGGTAGCGATCTCCAAAGGAAGACCTGAAATTCTGACTACTTTTTCATATATCGAAGATATTTTGAGTAAAAAACATTGATAATATATTAATTTATTTGTATTTTTGCAACCCTGTTAGTATCGGGTGTTATATAGATAATAATTTAGATAATGATGTATGGCCAAACAAGCCTCAATTGAACAAGATGGAATAATTAGGGAAGCACTGTCTAATGCTATGTTCCGAGTTGAATTAGAGAATGGGCATGAGATAATTGCTCATATTTCTGGCAAAATGAGAATGCATTATATTAAAATTCTGCCGGGGGATCGTGTAAAATTAGAAATGTCTCCATATGATTTAACCAAAGGTAGAATTACGTATAGATACAAATAATAGAAATAAATACAGGCAATCTAGTAAATAGATTTAATAAAACACTTTAAGATGAAAGTTAGAGCGTCCATAAAAAAACGTAGTGTCGATTGTAAGATTATTCGTCGCAATGGCAAATTGTATGTAATCAATAAAAAGAATCCCAAGTTTAAACAAAGACAGGGATAGTAATATTAATTTAGTATATGGCAAGGATAGCAGGTATAGATTTACCCAAAAACAAAAGAGGAGAAATCGGTCTTACTTACATTTACGGTATCGGCCGTTCAACAGCGCAGCGCATCTTGAGCGAAGCAGGTATTAGTTATGATGTAAAGGTTCAAGAATGGACTGACGATCAGTTAGCGACGATACGTACGCTTATTAATGACGAAATAAAGGTTGAAGGTGCTTTGCGCTCTGAGGTTCAGCTGAATATTAAAAGATTGATGGATATAGGGTGTTATCGTGGTCTTCGTCACCGAAAGGGGCTGCCTGTTCGTGGTCAACGTACTAAAAACAACTCTCGTACGCGTAAAGGAAGACGTAAGACTGTTGCTAATAAGAAAAAAGCTACTAAATAATAATTGACAAGATATAATAATGGCTAAAAACAAAAAGGTAACAAAGAAACGTCTTGTTGTGGTTGAACCCGTGGGTCAAGCTCATATAAGTGCGACGTTTAATAACATTATTGTCACTTTAACAAATAATCAAGGACAGCCGATCTCTTGGTCATCATCAGGCAAGATGGGTTTTAGAGGTTCCAAAAAGAATACACCGTATGCAGCTGGTCAGGCTGCTGCTGACTGTGCAAAGGTTGCATATGATTTGGGTTTGAGAAAGGTTGATGTATTTGTTAAAGGACCTGGTTCAGGACGCGAATCTGCTATTCGAACTTTACAGACAGCTGGCATTGAGGTAACATCAATTCGTGATATTACTCCTCTACCGCATAACGGATGTCGTCCTCCAAAAAGAAGAAGAGTTTAATTAATTTTTATTTTAAAGCTAAGATTCCTCTGCTATAGGTGGAGAGATACTTTAAAGAACAAGAACATGGCTAGATATACCGGACCTAAGTCCAAAATTGCCCGTAGATTCAGAGAACCAATATTTGGTCCTGATAAAGTATTAGATAGAAAGAATTACCCGCCAGGTCAACATGGAAATGGACGACGTCGTGGTAAACAGTCTGAGTACGCTATTCAGTTGATGGAAAAGCAAAAGGCTAAATATACTTATGGTATATTAGAGCGGCAGTTTGCGAATCTTTTTTCAAAAGCCTCAGCTAAAGAAGGTATTACTGGTGAAGAGCTTTTTAAATTATTAGAAGCACGGTTAGATAATACAGTTTATCGTCTTGGTATTGCACCTACAAGGGCAGCCGCAAGGCAATTGGTAGGGCATAAACACATTGCCGTTAACGGAGAAATTGTTAATATACCTTCTTTTAGCCTTAGACCTGGTGATATTGTATCGGTACGAGAACGTTCAAAATCTCTTGAGGCTATTACAAACTCGGTCGCAGGTAAGCAGATTAATAAATTTTCTTGGTTAGAGTGGGATGGACAAGAATTACAAGGTAAATTCTTAAACTACCCAAATCGTGATGAGATTCCCGAAAATATTAAGGAAAACTTAATCGTTGAGTTATACTCTAAGTAATGTAACTAAAGATCATAATGAAAACTTGTGATCTTTGGGTTAATATATAAATTCAATAATATTAAATTGAGATAAATGGCAATTTTAGCATTTCAGAAACCGGACAAAGTTATTATGCAAAAAGCGACTGATTTTGATGGTCAGTTTGAATTTCGTCCGTTAGAACCGGGTTTTGGTGTCACCATTGGTAATGCTTTGCGTCGTATTTTACTCTCTTCTCTAGAGGGTTATGCAATTACTTCTACTCGATTTTCAGGCGTTTCTCATGAATTCTCGACTATAAAAGGTGTCGTAGAAGATGTTACTGAGATTATTCTTAATTTGAAGCAAGTACGTTTTAAGAAAACAGGAGAAATTGGTGATACTGAGAAAATATTCATTGTTATAAATGGCCAAGATCAGTTTAAAGCAGGAGAGATCACTAAATTTTCTTCTAACTTCACAGTTCTTAACCCAGATTTGGTTATTTGTAATTTAGATAGCAATATTCCGTTAGAGATTGAAATCACCGTAAGCAAAGGTAGAGGATATGTCAGTGCGGAGGAAAACAAAGTAGCAGACTCGGCTTTGGGGGTCATTGCTATCGATTCAATTTTCACGCCAATTATAAATGTAAAGTATACTATAGAGAACTTTCGGGTTGAGCAAAAAACGGATTATGAGAAACTTCTGTTAGATATTTCGACGGACGGGTCTATTCATCCGGAAGATGCTTTGAAAGAGGCAGCTAAAATATTAATTCATCATTTCATGCTGTTCTCGGATGAAAATATTCTTTTGGAATCTCAAACTAAAGAAGAAACTAAAGAAGTTGATGAAGAAATCTTGCATATGCGCAAGGTCCTTAAAACCGAGCTTGTTGATCTTGACTTGTCTGTGCGTGCTTTAAATTGTCTAAAAGCTGCAGACATTCGTACATTAGCGGAGTTGATTTCCTATGATGTTGCCGATATGTTAAAATTCCGAAACTTTGGTAAGAAATCATTGACTGAGATACAAGAGCTTGTGAAATCAAAAGGTTTATCATTCGGGATGAATCTTAGTAAGTATAAATTAGATGAAGAATAATAAGGTCGACGATTAAATAAATTGAAGACCTGTTGCATAATTCCCTCCACAATGGAGACGGTATGCACAAAAACTTAAACAAATGAGACACGGAAAAAAAATTAATCACTTAGGTCGTACTGACAGCCATCGTAAAGCAATGCTATCTAATATGGCTACATCGCTTGTTAGGCATAAGCGAATTACTACTACATTAGCGAAAGCAAAAGCTCTACGTACTTTTGTCGAACCGTTGATTACGAAATCAAAAACAGACTCAACTCATTCTCGCCGAACAGTTTTTTCTTATTTGAAAGATAAGGAAGCTGTAACCATTCTCTTTCGTGAAATTTCTGAAAAGGTTGCGAATCGTCCCGGTGGATATACTCGGATCATTAAGCTAGCGAATCGTATCGGCGATAATGCGGAAATGGCAATTATCGAGTTGGTTGATTATAACGAAGTTTACAATACGACAGATTCTGGTAAGACTGAGAGGAAGTCGACGAGACGTCGTGGCAGTGGTAGAAAAAAGAGTACGACTGCTAATGAGAAGTCGGGAGATGACAAAGAAGTAGTAGTTAAGTCAGAGACTGAAAGTGTATCTGATGATTTGACTAAGATCGAGGGAGTTGGTCCGAAGATCGCCGAGGTTTTTGTAAAAGCTGGGGTCTCTACATTCAAAGACCTGTCAGGTAAAACTTCTGAACAATTGAAAGAGATCTTAACTGAAGCCGGAGATCAGTTTAATACTGCTACTCCTGATACTTGGCCAGAGCAGGCGAAACTTGCTAGCGAAGGAAAGTTTGAAGAGCTTGAGAAGCTTCAAGACGATTTAAAAGGCGGTCGGGAAGAGGCTTAAATTACTTCATATGATATTATAAAGAGGCTGGACTACTTAACGTAGGCAGCCTCTTTTTTTGTTCCGTGTTATTGTAAGACCGAATGTATAATTTAAATATTTTCAGGGTGTCATTTTGTCACTTCCGATACCTAAAATTAATTGGATAGTTTCCTTGGTATAAGGTTTGATGAGTCATAACAAGTAATATCTAATTAAACTCAAAAAATTAAAAATATGTCAAAAATTATTGGAATCGACTTAGGAACGACTAATTCCTGTGTCGCTGTAATGGAGGGTAATGAACCAGTTGTAATCTCTAACAACGAGGGAAAACGTACTACGCCTTCTATTGTGGCATTTGTTGAAAATGGAGAAAGAAAGGTTGGGGATCCAGCTAAACGTCAAGCTATAACAAATCCGACAAAGACTATATCTTCAATAAAAAGGTTCATAGGTGAAACATTTGAGGAGGTTTCCCAAGAGGCCTCACGTGTACCATATGAAGTAGTAAAAGGAGATAACAACACACCACGAGTAGTAATAGACGATAGAAAATATACTCCGCAAGAAATTTCTGCGATGATTTTGCAGAAAATGAAAAAAACCGCAGAAGATTTCTTAGGTCAAGAGGTGTCAGAGGCCGTAATTACTGTGCCTGCTTATTTTAATGATTCGCAACGACAGGCCACTAAAGAGGCAGGCGAGATAGCTGGGTTGACAGTTAAAAGAATTATTAATGAGCCGACCGCTGCAGCATTAGCCTATGGGTTAGATAAGGCGGATCGCGATATGAAAATTGCTGTTTTTGATTGTGGGGGTGGTACACACGACGTTTCAATTCTTGAGCTAGGTGATGGAGTCTTCGAGGTGAAATCAACGGATGGAGATGTGCATTTAGGTGGTGACGATTTTGACCAGGTGATAATCGATTGGTTAGTTCAGGAATTCAAAAGTGAAAATAGTGGATTTGACTTGTCAAAGGATGCAATGGCTCTTCAACGTCTAAAAGAAGCCGCTGAGAAAGCTAAAGTGGAGCTTTCTAGTACGTCTACTACAGAAATCAATTTGCCGTATATTACCGCTGACCAGACCGGGCCAAAACATTTAGTCAGAAGCTTGACCCGTGCGAAGTTTGAACAATTAGCGGACAGTTTAATCAAGCGTACAATTGATCCGTGCCGTTCGGCTTTAAAGAATGCAGGTTTGGATAAATCAGAAATCGATGAGATTATTTTAGTTGGAGGATCGACCCGTATCCCTGCGATTCAAGAAGCGGTTAAAGACTTTTTTGGGAAAGAGCCTTCTAAGGGAGTAAATCCGGATGAGGTTGTTGCTCTCGGTGCCGCGATTCAAGGAGGAGTTTTGACGGGGGAAGTGAAGGATGTGTTATTACTCGATGTGACGCCACTTTCATTAGGTATTGAAACAATGGGTGGGGTAATGACCAAGTTAATTGAAGCTAATACCACTATTCCAAGTAAGAAGTCGGAGACCTTCTCAACTGCATCAGATAATCAACCATCGGTAGAGATTCATATTTTGCAGGGAGAGCGACCAATGGCCAGCCAAAACCGCACCATCGGACGTTTCCATTTAGACGGGATACCGCCTGCTCCGCGTGGCGTACCACAAATTGAAGTAACGTTTGATATCGATGCGAATGGTATATTGAATGTTTCTGCTAAAGATAAAGCCACTGGCAAAGAGCAGAAGATCCGAATCGAAGCATCTTCAGGATTAAGTGATGAAGAAATTAAGAAGATGAAGGAAGAAGCGGAGGCCAATGCAGATCAAGACCGTAAAGCAAAGGAAGAAGCCGATAAGGTGAATGCAGCTGATGCGCTTATTTTCTCTACTGAGAAGCAGTTGAAAGAGTATGGCGAAAAAATTCCAGATGATAAAAAAGCTACGATCGAAGAGGGTCTTACCAAACTGAAAGAGGCACATTCAGCGCGTGATTTTGCAGCTATGGAGTCAGCTCAAGAGACTTTGCAAAACGCATGGAACGCAGCTGCTGGTGATATGTACAACCAAGGACAGGGACCAGATGCTGCAGAAGGACAAGCTTCGGCAGCCGGTGATCAACAGTCAGCAGATGATGTCACTGACGTGGATTTTGAAGAAGTAAAAGATGAAGACGATAAAAAATAGTCCTACTGATTAAAGTAGAGATTAGTCAAACAATAAAAAAAGCTCCGAAAGTTATCAACTTTCGGAGCTTTTTTTATTGCGGATACTATTTTTTCCACAGACCGCTTTTTGAAATAATTTATGACCACAATCGATCAGGATATGTACCATTTTTGATCAACTCCGATATGTTTTTCTGAACTATCGGTTTATCCTCTTTATAAGTCACACCGAACCATTTCTCTGCAGTTGGTATAATTTTGAATGTTGCCCTACCGTTTTGTATTAAGTGATCAGCAACCAATGGAATAAAGAATTCTGATTTCGGATTGGTGTGGTTATTCTCAACAAAATCTTTGAATAGCTCAATAGATATGTCAAATACGGCAGGAGTGAATCCCCAAAAATTCATGGACACCCGAGCGTCAGACGGTAGAATCGTTTCTTCCCCATCTTCTTCGAATACGATCTTTCTCTCACCATCTATTTCCTTAAAATATACCTTTGTACGTTCGATAATCTCAGTCATGTTACCGTTTTCGTCCACTTTGCAGACCCCTCTCGACACCGACCCATGCTCAGATAATGTTTTGTCAATTTGGAATCCCATTAAAGCAAATTTGCTATCTGTCGCTTCATTGATTAAGAAGTCTGCCATTTTTTTGAACGAGTCATAGCCGTAAAAATCGTCTGCATTGATAACGCAAAACGGTTCGTTGATCGTGTCTTTAGCAGATAAAACAGCATGTGCAGTTCCCCATGGTTTTGCACGTTCTACCTCGCGGTCTATGCCATATTTTGTAAGATCAAAATCCTGAAAAACATATTCAGTCTCGATTTTTCCTTTCAGCTTTGGGTCGTAAATAGATTTGAAGTTATCTTCAAATTCTTTTTTTATAATAAATGTTACTTTGCCGAATCCTGCACGTATGGCATCGTAAATAGAGTAGTCAATGATTGTTTCCCCATTGGGCCCAAACGCGTCTATTTGTTTCATACTACCATAACGACTTGCCATTCCGGCGGCCAAGATTAAAAGAGTTGGTTTTTTCATTTTAAAATAATTATTGATTTCGTGTGTTTAGTTTATCGTTTCTTCCTGCCTTTCAAAAAGCTCATCAGACCCGTTAATATGATTTTTCCTGCTCCAGCAGCCAAGGTCCGTATCAATGTTTTTTTTGCAGCTTCTGCTGGTGTTTGTCGGTTGCTGCTGCGCTTTTTACTTGAATTCTTAACCTCAGCACTGGCTGCTTCATTTTCCAGTTCTTTTCTTCTTTCTTCGATTACCTCCGCGGCACTGTAACTGTCAATTGCAGTGCGATATTTTGGATATAGATCAGAAGATGAAATGATTTTCTCACAGGCGGTAGTGCCTAGCGGACCCATAACCGCCCTTGGTGGAATAAGGTGTGTAGCAACAACTTCGGTTGGTATTCCTTTGTCATTCAGTACGGTAATTAGAGCCTGACCCGTTCCCAACTTCGTTAACACCTGATCGATCTCATAAAAGTCAGATTTAGGATAAGTTTTGACCGTTTTCCTTAAGTTTTCCGCGTCGTTTGGAGTAAATGCCCGTAGCGCATGCTGAACCCTGTTTCCTAGCTGACCCAAAACACTTTCAGGAACATCTGTAGGCGCTTGTGTGCAGAAGAAGACCCCCACTCCCTTTGATCTGATAAGTCTGATAATTTGGTCTACCCGAGACAAGAACACTTTTGATGCATCTTTAAAAAGGAGATGTGCTTCGTCAAAAAAGAAAATCAGCTTTGGCTTATCAGGGTCGCCTACCTCCGGTAAATTTTTAAAGAGCTGATTAAGCAAACTCAACAAGAACGTAGAAAAAAGAATAGGTTGGTTCTGCACATCAGAAATGTTCAGTAGACTGATGACACCCTTTCCGTCAATCTTCTGGAAAAGATCATTGATTTCAAAAGCTGGTTCGCCAAAGATTTCGGAAAGCCCCTGTTGTTCAATAGAAACGATCTTTCTCAATATCGTTCCCGATGTGCTGCTACTGATTTTGCCGTAGTCATTTTCGATCTCCTTTGCTCCAGGACCTTGTGACAGAAAGTTTAATAAAGCCTTTAAATCATCAAAATTAATCAGGCCGATTTGGTGATCGTCTGCATATTTAAAAATAGCAGTCAATACACCAGTTTGCGTCTCACTCAGGGCCAGGACCCGTGCTAGCATGACCGGGCCAAAATCGCTTATTTTTATTCGAAGCGGAATCCCCTTTTTACCAGTCAATGAAAATAATTCGACCGGAAAACCTTGGGGAACAAAAGGTCGTTCAAGGATTTCCCCACGCTCAACTAAAGCCGGGTTGCTTTCTCCGGCTTCAGCCAGACCCGACAGATCCCCTTTTACATCAAGCATAAAAACAGGTACACCTGCATCTGACAGCTGCTCTGCGATCAGCTGCAACGTGCGCGTTTTCCCAGTACCTGTTGCTCCCGCAATCAAGCCATGCCTGTTCATCATTTTCAGTGCCAGATTGACCTGCGCCGGTGCAATGATCTGCTCATCCAGAATACCCGAACCCAAATAGATGAACTCACCTTTTGGGTTATAAGATTCTTTGATCTTTTCTATAAATTGAGTTTTGTTTTCCATGAGCTACATCATTTCATGAGTTACAACATCTGCGGTGATACTATTTTGCAAAAGACCGATAATCTTTATCTGCTTCCAGTGCAAGAACAGTTTCATAGAGCAATCGGATGGCGTTATCCACATCTTCGATATGTGCCATTTCCACCGTCGTATGCATATAACGCAAAGGCAAGGAAATTAATGCAGAAGCAACACCCTGATTTGAGTAAGCAAAAGCATCGGTGTCCGTTCCAGTTGTTCTGGACGAAGCTTGGCGCTGAAACGGAATATTTTTCTTCTGAGCTGTTTCCACGATCAACCGGTTCAGGTTAATCTGTACCGCGGGCGCGTATGAGACAACAGGCCCCTTCCCACAAGACAGGTCTCCCTGCACATTTTTCTCGATCATCGGTGTTTGTGTATCATGCGTCACATCTGTCACAATAGCTACATCCGGCTGAATCCGTTCAGCAATCATTTCCGCACCTTTCAACCCAATTTCCTCTTGCACTGAGTTAACAATATATAAGCCAAACGGTAGTGTTTTCTTATTTTCCTTCAATAATCTAGCTACTTCAGCGATCATAACACCACCAATTCGGTTATCCAGCGCACGACCAACATAATACCGGTCATTCAGCACCATAAACTCATCCTCATAAGTAATCACAGATCCTACGTGGATACCCAGCGCCTCCACTTCCTCTTTCGATGTACAACCACAATCCAGAAAAATATTCTTTTGCGTCGGATTATCCTCTTTCTCTTTTCCACTCCGTGTGTGAATTGCCGGCCAGCCAAATACCGCCTTTCGGATTCCCTGATCCGTATGGATATTTACCCGTTTTGAAGGTGCTATTTGATGATCCGAACCCCCATTCCGAATTACATAAATTAACCCATCTTTATTAATATAGTTCACAAACCAAGAAATTTCATCAGCATGTGCTTCCAATACCACCTTATAAGGCGCTTCCGGATTAATCACCCCCACTGCTGAACCATACGTGTCAGTAAAGCTGTCATCAACATATTCATTTAGATAATCCAGCCATAGTCGCTGCCCATCCCACTCGAAACCCGTTGGAGACGGATTATTTAAATAATTTTCTAAAAAGCTTAATGATTTTTCATTCACTATTTTCTTCGTCTGTTCTTTCTTTTTACTCATTTTATACAATTAAAATTATAAGGGAATATTCCCGTGTTTCTTCTTTGGTAATTTCACCGCTTTATTTTCAAGCATTCTGAAAGCAAATATAAGCTTTTCACGAGTCTCAGCCGGTTCGATTACCTCATCAATAAAACCTCTTTCAGCCGCCCGGTAAGGATTCGCAAACTTATCAGAATATTCTTTCTCCTTCTCTAACCATCTTTTCTCCGGATCCTCTGCCGATGATATTTGCCTTTTAAAGATAATTTCTGCAGCACCCTTTGCGCCCATCACAGCAATTTCCGCCGAAGGCCAGGCATAGTTTACATCGGCGCCAATATGTTTGCTATTCATGACGCAATAAGCCCCTCCGTAGGCTTTCCTCGTAATCACAGTAATTCTAGGCACAGTCGCCTCACTAAACGCGAATAAAAGCTTCGCACCATGCGTGATGATACCATTCCACTCTTGATCCGTTCCAGGCAAAAAACCGGGCACATCTTCCAATACCAGTAAGGGGATATTGAAGGCATCGCAAAACCGGACAAAGCGTGCTCCTTTTACTGAGGCATCAATATCAAGAACACCAGCCAAAGACGCTGGTTGGTTGGCGACAATTCCGATGCTTCTACCTGCCAGTCGTGCAAAACCAACAACAATATTTTCGGCGAAATCTTCATGTACTTCCAAAAATGATTCCGCATCCGTTAATTCCGCGATCACCAATCGCATATCATAAGGTTGGGATGCATTTTCAGGGATTAAAGAGTTCAGCCTCTCTCGGTACTCGTTCTTTATCTGATAATCTAAATGAGGTGCCGTATCTTCACAATTCTGCGGCATATAGCTTAACAGTTGTTTGATTCGTTCGATAGCTTCCACCTCACTATTGCAAGCAAAATGCGTTACTCCCGACTTAGAAGCATGCGTTTCTGCTCCTCCCAACTCTTCTGCGGTTACCGATTCATGAGTTACAGTCTTTACAACGTTCGGCCCCGTAACGAACATGTAAGAAGTATTTTTGACCATCAGGGTAAAATCAGTAATCGCGGGCGAATAGACTGCCCCGCCTGCGCTCGGCCCCATAATAGCAGAAATCTGCGGAACAACACCTGAAGCCAATGTATTTCTATAGAAAATATCCGCGTAGCCACCTAAAGAGACAACCCCTTCCTGAATGCGTGCGCCCCCCGAGTCGTTTAGTCCGATGATCGGTGCTCCATTTTGGAGTGCCAGATCCATTATCTTACAGATCTTTTCCGCATAGGTCTCCGAAAGGGAACCACCAAAAACGGTAAAATCTTGAGAAAAGACATACACCATCCTTCCATCGATCGTTCCATAGCCTGTCACCACACCATCTCCAGAATATTTTTCGTTCTCCAGCCCGAAATCCGTACTTCGGTGCGTAACGAACATGCCAATTTCCTGAAAAGAACCCTCATCAAGCAATAGCTGCAAACGTTCACGCGCGGTAAGCTTCCCTTTTTTATGTTGACTCTCAATACGGGCGCTTCCACCACCCATCAGTGCTTGTGCTTTTTTATCTTTCAGGAGTTGAATTTTATCTTTCAATTTTAAGTGGTTTGGTTAGGAGTAATTTAGCTATAATCCCTCAATAAAGGTAATAAAAATGTTCCTTTCTCCTTTTCGTAATTCGCTCAGTGATAATAAAAATGAAGTTAAATTAACTTTTTCTAAATATTGAGCTCGATAATTTCGTAATATTGCACGCTGCGGCTATTTTATTTTTAATCTAACAAACATTATCATGTGCGATAAGAAATTTGACAACGAAAGGTTATCGGAAAGTTTTAAGAAAATTATAGCTGGAAATGAAGCCTGGGCCAGAGAAGTACAAGAAGATGAAACAGGTCTTTTCCAAGAACTCTCGAAGGGGCAACATCCTGATTTATTATGGATAGGTTGTTCCGATAGCCGCGTCCCAGCCAATCAGATCACTGGTACCCGACCGGGCGATGTCTTTGTTCACCGGAACGTCGCCAATTTATGCGTTCATTCAGATATGAATATGCTGAGCGTGCTTGATTTTGCCGTTAATATCCTCAAAGTAAAACACATCATTGTTGCCGGCCATTATGCCTGTGGAGGCATCACTGCTGCTATGGGGCAGCAACAGTACGGTCTTCTGGATAACTGGCTCCGCCATCTAAAAGATGTATATCGTATCTACGCCGATGAGCTTAACGCTATCACTGATTTACAAAAGCGCGAGGATCGTTTTGTAGAATTGAACGTCATTGAACAGGTTTCTAACCTCTGCAAAACAACCATCGTCCAAAACGCCTGGAAAGAAAGGGACGATTTAGCTATTCACGGAATGATCATTCAGTTGGAAACCGGTAAGCTAATTGACTTAAACGTTACTGCTACCAATGTAGATCAGAACCTCGGAGAATACTACCAGCTTAATAAATGATGCCCGATAGCGGGAGCATCCAGTTTTTATTTTGATGGTTTTTTAAAAAAACGGGAATGAACTTGTTTAGGGTAATTATCAATTTATTGCCTATTGATTCCCTATTGTACCCGTACAAATCGTCAAAAATAGGGAGTTGTTTGGCAATCTGTAGGTAAAAAGTCGCTAATGAAGTAATACAAGTCTATCGGTGTTTAAAAAGCAAAATAGCGGCTAGTCGATCAGGTTTTAACAAAAAAAGAGGTCGTAACTGAATGCTACGACCTCTTTTTTATTTCACTACTCTTGTAACAGTTAGTCTTCTTGCATAAACGGATATCTGTAGTCTTTTGGTGAATCAAAAGCTTCCTTGATCGTACGCGGAGACACCCATCTTAGCAGGTTGATCATGGATCCTGCTTTATCGTTCGTTCCCGACCCTCGTGCACCTCCAAAAGGCTGTTGACCTACAACCGCGCCGGTACATTTATCGTTCACATAGAAATTTCCAGCTGAATTTTTCAAAGCCTTGCTTGCTTTGTCGATCGCATAGCGATCTTGAGCAATCACAGCACCTGTTAGCGCATAGATCGATGTTTCATCAATCGTTGTGAGAATCTCATCGAACTTCTCGTCATCATAAACGAATACAGTAAGAACCGGTCCAAACAACTCTTCACACATGGTCACATAGTCAGGCTTCGAAGCAAGAATAACCGTTGGTTCAATAAAGTAACCTTTGCTCTTATCATAGTTGCCGCCGGCGATAATCTCAACAGATTTGTCTCCCTTTGCATCGTCAATATATTTCGCAAGCTTATCAAATGATTTCTCATCGATAACAGCATTGATGAAATTAGTAAAATCTTCAACACCTCCCATTTTGAACGATTTGATATCACGGATCATCAGCTCTTTGAGCTGCGGCCACAGACTTTTTGGTATGTATACCCTAGATGCTGCTGAGCATTTTTGTCCTTGATATTCAAATGCGCCTCTTACAATAGCTGTGTTTGAAATTTCAACATCGGCAGACGGGTGTACCAGAATGAAGTCTTTCCCACCAGTTTCACCGACAATTCTTGGGTAGCTTTTATAACGGTGGATATTATTACCGATAGTTTTCCAGATATCTTGGAATACGGCCGTTGACCCCGTAAAGTGAATACCCGCGAAGTCGGGATGCTTAAAGATCACCTCTCCAGCATCCGGACCTGATACATAAACCAAATTAATAACACCATCTGGTAATCCGGCCTCTTTAAATATTTGCATGATAACATTAGCAGCATAAATCTGCGTATTGGCAGGCTTCCATACGACCACATTTCCCATCATAGCAGCCGAGCTAGGTAGATTTCCGGCTATCGCTGTAAAGTTAAAGGGCGTCAGCGCGAAAACAAAACCCTCTAGCGGTCTTTGTTCCAATTTGTTCCATACACCTTTCGGCGATACGGGTGGCTGCTGAGCATAGATCTCGGTCATGTATTGAACATTGAACCGTAAAAAGTCGGCAAATTCACAAGCTGAGTCGATTTCGGCCTGATAAGCATTTTTAGACTGTCCCAGCATGGTTGCTGCATTGATTTTGGCGCGATAAGGACCTGATACCAGATCCGCTGCCCTTAAGAATATAGAAGCTCTTTCGTACCAAGGTAAGTTTTCCCAGTCTGCTTTTGCTGCCAAAGCCGCATTGATCGCATCTTCGACATGGCTTTTCTCTCCTTCATGAAAATACCCCAATACGTGTTGGTGATCATGAGGTGGTTTTAACGCGACCTTTTTATCGGTTTTAACCGTTTTTCCACCAATATACATTGGGATCTCGATCTCAGTTTCCAGTGCATCTTTAAGTGCTTTCTTTAGTAATTTGCGTTCTGAAGTTCCGGGAGCGTATGATAAGACAGGTTCATTCACCGGAGTCGGTACTTTGAAAAATCCTTTAGACATAGTTAAAATTTTAAAAACAAAGATACGGTTTTCTGTCGGCACGCATAATTTTATGCGTAAATTTGACTTCTATATGCTTAGATTTCTGCGATTCATTTTGTGGCCATTTTCGATTATTTACGGGTTTATAATCTGTTTCCGTAATTTTTTATATGATCGAGGTATTTTTAAATCGACCAAATTTTCTTTCCCGGTAATCGTTATCGGAAACCTGGCTATCGGCGGCACCGGCAAGAGTCCGATGACCGAATTGTTGATCCGTATGCTCAAAGACAGCTATAAGCTTGCGATACTCAGTAGGGGCTATGGTCGAAAGACTTCAGGCTTTTTGTATGTCTCTCCGTCTGACAGTTCGCGGAAAGTAGGTGATGAACCCTTACAGTTTAAAAATAAATTTCCCGAAGTTACGGTAGCGGTCTGTGAAGATCGGGTTTTGGGAGTTGAAAAATTACAAAAAGAACATCAGTTAGTCATTCTGGACGACGCATATCAACACCGCGCACTTAAACCGGGCTTCAGTATCTTATTGGTAGAATACAAAAGTTTGTTTCAACCTAAATTTTTGCTGCCCACCGGTAATTTTCGTGATGGTTTCTCGCAAAAAAAGCGAGCGGACACGATTGTGATCAGTAAGTGCCCGATGAGCTTGAGCGAAGACGAGAAGACGAGGGCTTTAAGCAGGCTTGATGCTATATCGGATCAACCCGTGTTCTTTTCTTTTGTGACGTATGATCATCCCCAGCCTGTATTTATGGCTGATGCTGCTGAAATGCCTATTACGACAGAAGACGATATACTGTTAGTAACTGGCATCGCGAACCCAGAACCCCTATTGCAGCATTTGCAAGGGAAGTGCAGGTCGCTAAAGCTATTGCAGTATCCGGATCATCATCCTTTCTCCGAGAAAGATATTCGAACTATCTTGAAAGAGTACGAGTCTATCGCCTCACAACAAAAGTATATTCTCACTACAGAAAAGGACTATCAGCGTTTTAAGGAGTTTTCAAAACATTTTATGGACATACCAGCTAGGGAAATCCGCGTGATACGAATTGAAACCGACTTTTATGATAATGGAAAAGAAGCACTTTCTTCCTTGCTGCATCAGTACTGTGAAGAAAATCTCAGCTAAAGGCTGAGATCTGTCTTCGAATTAAAAGATTAGCGTATTTTAGTAAATCGAGTATTTAATAATTTAAACACCTGGCTATGCATTCAAAAATCGATCAGACTCTAAATTATATTTATAATCAAATTGGTGATTTCCGTCCGGATGTTGGTGTTATCCTTGGAACTGGTCTTGCCGGATTGGCTAATGAAATTGAGGTTGAAAAGCAGTTGTTATATGCGAATATCCCTAATTTTCCTGTTTCCACCGTTGAGTTCCATTCTGGGAAGTTGATCTTCGGAATCTTAAATGGGAAGAAGATCGTTGCTATGCAGGGTAGGCTACACTATTATGAAGGCTATTCCATGCAGCAGATTACCTTTCCTGTACGGGTTATGCAGCGTCTGGGAATTAAGAAGATGTTTGTCTCGAACGCGAGCGGATCCTTAAACCCCGATATTAAAAAAGGCTCTTTGGTTTTTATTAAGGATCATATCAATCTGCTTCCTGATAACCCCCTCCGAGGTCAGAATCTCAATGGGTTCGGACCGCGTTTCCCAGATATGTCACAGCCTTATTGTACTGATCTGTTTTCGAAAGCAGTCGCTATAGCAAAGAAGAAAGGTCATGATGTGCATGAAGGGGTGTACGTCGCGACGATGGGTCCTAATTTGGAGACCAAAGCTGAATATCGTTATATGCGATTGATCGGTGGCGACGTTGTTGGGATGAGTACGGTGCCTGAAGTGATCGTCGCCAATCATATGTCACTAAAAGTATTTGCGGTTTCCGTAGTCACAGACGAAGGGTTTCACGAAGATCTCCAACCGGTCTCCTTTGAAGAGATTGTTAGCGTTGCTGCACAAATAGAACCGACCATGACTGAGATTTTAAAAGAATTAATAGCTTTGTAAAAAATAATGAATGTGCGCTTTTTATTAATAGGAATCTTTCTTTGCCTGATGGGGCAGACGCTCCAAGCGCAGGTTCCCATTGGTTCAGGTGAAGAATGGGGAGCTGACCTCGATTCGTTGAGAGACGCAGAAGAGCTTAAAGAAGATTCTATTATTTATAATGCAAGCTACATTCGGTATACGACGCTCGATCGTATGCGGTCGGGTACCTCGACTGTGCAAATTGATACAAGTCATTTTGGATACCAGTATTATAATCCACAACACAACCCTTACAACCCAAGTATCCATCTGGGGAGTTATGGCCTTTCTACCCGTGACCTCTTGTTTAATCCTCCAAAAACCATTGGTTTTCAAACCGGCTTTCATAGCATGGACCGCTATGTTCGCTCGCCTGATTCCATAAAATATTACCGGGCGCGCTCCCCTTATTCAGAACTGGAGTTTGTGACTGGTGACCAAGTATTCAAAGCGACTGTTGCGCAGAATATCAACCCACAATGGAGTATCGGGACGGACCTCGATTTTGCGTTGTCAAAAGGTTTCTATCAAAATCAGCGTTATAATGATGTTAAGGCCGCGGTTTATTCCTGGTATGAATCAAAAAACCATCGTTATAACTTATTGACAAATGCTCTTTTCAATACCTTGGTTTCAACAGAAAACGGCTCGGTATTAAATGATACGCTGTTTCGCACACCGGACAGGCAAGCGAGCGATGCGGAGCTGGTGCGACTGAATGGGCAACGGGAAGAGAGACCGCAGCAGACCTGGCGTGACTTTAGCTTTTTCCTTAGGCAAAGCTACTTCATCGGTCGGATTGATTCACTAAATGGAGGAATGCCTGATATGGAGATTCTTCCTACCCAGCGCGTCTATCATTCATTACGTTTGAGTTCCAAGAAGTATAAATTCTATAAAAATGAGGATGATTCGGACGGCGCATTCCCGTTTATCGATGAGCAAGCTATTCTTACAAACGACTCCACGAGGTTAAAATCGATTATCAACGAATTTGGCTATAGCTTTGCACTCCGCGGAAAGGCCGATACCACCTCTAGGAATGAAGTAAAATTAGATGTAGGACTTCGGAATGAGATTTCATGGTTCGACGCAAAAGACAATAGTTTCAGTTTCCAAAATACCACGGCTCTCGCGGGCGTGGGTTATCGCTTTAGTGATCGGGTAAATATTACCGGTGATTTTAATCAGATTGTAGCAGGTCGTAATTTTGGGGATTTCCTATACGAAGCCAAAGCTGATATTTTGTTAAGTAACACGGTAGGTCGAGTTGTTCTAGGGGCTTACACACAAAATAAGTCGCCCGAATATCTATATGAATTCGTCAATTATCAGTATCATAAATGGCCGGAAGCTGACCAGACATTAGATTTTGAAAAGACGAAGATCAATAATCTTTCATTTCAATACGAAAACTCAAAGCTCGGTTTTTATGGAAAGGTAGAATACTTCCTAATGAATAATTACCTCTACTTCAAAGAAGTAGATAATCCGGAGTTTGACCAAACATTGTTCAGGAAAATAGAACCAGCACAATTTACCGGGAGCATTAATATGTTGAAAGTTACCGTAGGGGAAAAACTGAAGTTTGGCAACTTTCATTTTGACAATTTTGCGGTTTATCAGAAGTCTGATTATATGAATCTTCTTCAGACTCCTGAGCTTTATACTTGGCATAGTTTCTATTACAATAATACCTTGGTTAAAGTAGTTGATTTTAATATCGGGTTCGATGTCAGGTTTAATACACCTTTTTCAACACCTTCTTATGCAATTAATATAGGTCAGTTCTATAACGATAATGCTGATATCGAATTTTCTACCTACCCAATTGTCGACGTGTGGCTAACGGCAACTTTAAAGCGTACCAACTTTTTTTTACGGTATGACTATTTAAACCAAGGTCTTTTTTCAGACGGTTATTACACAGTCAGACGTTATCCGATGCCAGACTCACATCTACGTTTCGGTGTGGCCTGGAAGTTCTATGATTAGAGTTGGTTAACAACTATGCTACTTGGTTGTTTTGCATATAAAAAGCAATTTATCTAAGTTTGTGAAAATAAATTTATCGACATGAGTAAAGCAATAATAAAGACCGAAAAGGGAGATATGACCGTAGAGTTTTATGACAAAGATGCTCCTAATACTGTTGAAAACTTTCAAAAATTGGCTAAATCAGGATTCTATGATGGGGTGACCTTTCACCGTGTGATCCCTGATTTTGTGATTCAGGGTGGTGACCCGACGGGCACAGGTGCTGGCGGACCGGGTTATTCCATCAAATGTGAGCTTGACGGAGAAAATCAGTACCATGACCGCGGAGTTCTTTCCATGGCTCATGCTGGTCGTGATACCGGAGGTTCGCAGTTTTTTATCTGCCACAGTCGGAATAATACGGCACATTTGGACAGAAACCATACCTGCTTTGGAAAGGTGGTAGAAAACCTGGATGTAATCGATAGCATCCGTCAGGGAGATAAGATCACAGGTATTGAAGTTATCGAAGATTAAAATTATGTAACCATGTCTTGGTCTCAGCCGGGGCAGCAAAGAAATTAGATGAATTTACAAGGAATTGTATCCGTGTCAGGTAAGCCGGGTTTGTTCAAACTTATTGGACAAAATAAAGCGGGCTTTGTATTAGAGAGTTTAGACGATCAGAAGGTAAAATCGGTAGTCAACTTGTCAACGACTAAAATGGCTTCATTAGAAGACATCACAATCTTTGGAGAAAGTGAAGATATCCGTCTTCCCGATGTTTTGGAAAAAATTAAAGAAGGAAGTGATACACCGGAAGTAAAGAAAGCAAGTGCAGACGATTTACGTGAATTTTTTAGGAGCGTAGCACCTGACCATGATGAAGATAGGGTTTACACTTCAGATATTAAAAAGATTATCAGTTGGTACAATATCCTTAAAGAGCTACCCCTGTTTGAGGAAGAAGCACCGAAGCAGGATGAAGTAAACTCTTCAGATCCGGAATAAATACTGATTAGAAAATAGAATAAAAAGGGGAGCAGACGCTCCCCTTTTTATGTAAAATAAATAAGTAATGCAATGATTACAACACCAATGATAATCGATATTGTCATTACTTTTTGTTCGCTGGCTTGGTTTCCACTTTTATACCGATAGTTTCTTTTGTGTTTATTGAACATAGTACCTGTCCTTTCCTGTCTATTTTATTTATAATGAAGATGCACTGCTAAAGCGATTTCCATAAATTCATTATTATTCATGATGATAGGGCTCATTCCTTAAGATGCTAAGCGCCCGATATACTTGCTCTACAAAGAACAGACGAATCATCTGGTGAGAAAAGGTCATTTTCGATAAAGATAGCTTCCCGTTTGACCGCCCTTCGACGCTAGCATCAAACCCATAAGGTCCGCCAATCACAAATACTAAGTGTTGCGTGCTTGCCAGCATCTTTTTTTCCAAAAATGAGGAGAACTCAACCGATCTGTATTCCTTTCCCCGCTCATCCAACAAAATAACAACATCTCCAGCGCCAATCTGTTTTAATATCAACTCTCCTTCCTTTTCCTTTTGCTGCTGTGTGCTTAAGCTTTTACTGTTTTTTATGTCGGGAAGAATGATCATTCTGAAATTAATGTAGAATTTAAGGCGTTTCAGATAGTTTTCAATACCTTCTGTCAAATACTTTTCATCGGTTTTGCCAACGCAAATCAGTGTAACCTTCATATCCGTAAAGTTAATTTTTCAAAGCCATATAGAAAGGTTAAATTCGGAAATTATTAGTTCTATGGAATCTCAGAAAGAAGAATTTTATCAAGCCAACAGTCAAGATGCAGAGACGAAGATCAAGGAGTTAACGTCGAGAATCAACCGGCTGGCACTCTTACGCCTTGCTGTTATACTCATCGGAGCTTTTGCTCTGTTTCAGGTTATGCAAACACAGCAGATCGTATTGACGCTAGGTGTGTTCATTTTAATCATTATACTTTTCTCCTGGCTTGTATATCTTCAGAGCAAGGTCAGTAAAGTGAAAGGTCATTTTGAAAATTACCTCAAAGTCAATGAGAATGAACTGCAAGTATATCATCATCGTTCAGAGAATATTTACTCCAGTGGAAGTGAATACATCAATGATAAGCATCTCTACAGTTCTGATCTGGATATATTTGGTGAGTTGTCTCTTTACCAGATGGTCAATCGTACAGCTACGCAAGGGGGTAATAAAAAGCTTGCCGAATGGCTGGATGCGCCGGCAAGTAAAGTGGAGATCGAAGACCGGCAAGCATTTGTCAAGGAATTGGTAGATGATTTTGACCTTTGGCAACAGATACAGTCCAGATTAATCTTCAATCTAGAGAAGGCTATTGATTATAAAAAGCAACTTGAGCAGTTTTTTTCGCGACCCATTTCCGTAGTTCAAAATCGCGTGCTACAATCTTACGTCAAAATTGCATACTATCTTTTTATAGTTTTATTCATAGGGAGTTTTTTTTCCTCCAAAATACTTGCTGCATTGATTGTCGTCGGGTTATTTAATTTTTCCCTCTGTCTATTTTATGCACGTAAAGTTAACTTGGTTATTTCCAAGGTGGAACGTATTGGCCGCGCCATGTCCTCTTTTTCCGAGGTCTTTGAGATGGTCGAAAAGCGGCAATGGAGAAGTAGAATGGCAACGGATGCTTTGGAAAAAATAGAGAGTCTAAGCAATAAGCCGATTTCATCCTCCATCAAAAATTTGTCGGGTATACTCAATCGGCTGGATGCCCGACTGAATATGTTTGTGGGAGCGTTCCTTAACATTACCCAGTTGTGGGATTTAAAACATATGACAGCACTAGAAAAATGGCGGCAGACCGAGTCTGCTGGTATTCCCGAGGCTTTTGATTTTCTTTCAGAACTTGAGTCGATCGGAAGTTTCGCAACCTTAAGTTTTAATAATCCTCACTGGGCGTTTCCGACAATTAAAGATGACAGTTTGCATGTCATTGATGTTCGGGGAGTTGCCCACCCTTTTATTAATGATAAGGACGTTGTAGCAAATGATTATTCGCTTGAGGGTCATTCCTTAGCATTGATCACTGGGTCTAATATGGCAGGCAAAAGTACCTTTTTAAGAACGTTGGGGATCAATGCTGTTTTAGCTTTTGCCGGTGCTCCTGCCAAAGCGACATCGATGGACATATCTGTGATGCAGATCGTTACTTACATGCGCATTCGAGATTCGGTGAATGAAAGTACTTCCACGTTTAAAGCAGAGTTGAATCGCATTAAGCAAGTATTAGATGAAGTAGGGCAACAGAATAACGTGCTTTTTCTGCTAGATGAGTTGCTTCGTGGCACAAACTCGGTGGACAAGTACCTGGGATCAAAAGCAATCATAGAAAAACTGATCTCTTATGAGGGCGTAGGAATGGTAGCCACACACGATTTAAAACTCGCCGAATTAGCGGAAACCTATCCGGGCTACGTGCGTAACTTTCATTTCGATATTCAGGTAGTCGGAGAGGAGATGCTGTTTGATTACCTCTTGAAAGAAGGTGCTTGCACAATCTTCAATGCATCTATGCTCTTAAAGAAAATTGGTATAGCCATTTAGTGCCAATTAATTCTTATTTTTAGCGGCTGAATGCTTAATTGTTATAGACTATAACCATAAAATATATGAAATTACTCGAAGGAAAAACGGCTCTTATTACAGGTGCATCAAAAGGGATTGGACGTAAAATTGCTGAAAAATTTGCTGAACAAGGTGCGAACGTTGCTTTTACTTATTTGTCCTCAGTCGAAAAAGGGCAGCAACTAGAGCAGGAACTCCAGTCATTTGGGACGCAGGTAAAAGGCTATCGTTCAGATGCATCAAATTTTGCTGAAGCCGATAAGTTAATTCAGGATATTGTTGCTGATTTTGGTTCGCTCGATGTCGTTGTAAATAACGCGGGAATTACGAAAGATGGTCTTTTATTACGTATGACGGAAGAGAATTGGGACGATGTGTTAAACATTAACCTGAAATCTATTTTCAATGTGACCAAAGCGGCCTCCAAAGTTATGATGAAAAGCCGTAAGGGTTCTTTTATTAATATGAGCTCAGTGGTAGGTGTACAAGGGAACGCTGGTCAGGCGAATTATGCAGCTTCCAAAGCGGGTATTATTGGTTTTTCCAAATCGATCGCAAAAGAACTAGGTTCTCGGAATATTCGGGCTAACGTAGTAGCTCCTGGTTTTATCCGTACAGAGATGACAGATGTTTTGGATCCGAAGGTCGTTGCTGGTTGGGAAGAGAATATACCGTTGAAAAGAGCGGGCGAACCTGAAGATGTAGCCAATCTTTGTGTATTCTTAGCATCTGACCTGAGTACGTATATTACTGGGCAAGTTATTCCTGTTGACGGCGGAATGTTATAGCAGCAGCTGACGGGAATGTTAGATTGATTGGATAAGCGGGGTGTTTGCGTTATTGTTCGTGAATGATTACGTAAACATCTTCATTGTCTTTCTTCATAAAGTACTTTTCTCTGGCAAACTTTTGAAGTTGTTTGGGGTTGTTGTCAAAACCTTCTAAATCCTTTTGTACTTTTTGAATCTCCTCGGTGTAGAAGACCTTCTCCATTTCTAATTCTTTTAGTTGACTATGGTACTTGTATTGTGAGGAAAGGTCATTACGGTCAAAGAAGAGCATCCATGCAGCGAATGCAAGAGAAGCGATAATGTATTTATTTCTGATGACCCTTAATAGCCTGTGCATAAAACAAAGATAGAGTTTGCTAAGCACAAATTATAAAAAAAATTGATTAAAGCAAAAGGCCGGTATTTACCGGCCTTTTGCTTTAATTTTTAACAAACAACATGGGTTTTACTTTGCAAATTTAAAATCTTTGCCTAAAAACCTTGCGTTGCTTCCTAGCTCCTCTTCGATGCGAAGAAGCTGATTGTATTTAGCGATTCTGTCTGAACGCGAAGCAGAACCTGTTTTAATCTGTCCACAGTTCAATGCAACCGCCAGGTCAGCAATTGTATAATCTTCTGTTTCTCCGGAACGGTGACTCATCACAGAAGTAAATCCGTTGTTTTGAGCAAGTGAAACTGCGTTGATGGTTTCAGTTAAGCTACCGATTTGATTTACTTTAATTAAAATTGAGTTAGCAATTCCTTTGCTAATGCCGTCTTGTAGGCGGGTTACATTGGTTACGAACAAGTCATCACCAACCAATTGGGTCGTGTTGCCAATGGCTCTGGTTAGAGCTTCCCAGCCAGCCCAGTCGTCTTCATCTAATCCGTCTTCAATTGAAATAATCGGGTATTTTTTAGTCCACTCAACCCAGTAGTTCACCAATTCTTCTGATGACATTTCTCTGTTATCAGATTTGCTGAACGTATAGAGACCGGTTTCCTTATTGTAAAATTCAGATGAAGCTGCATCCATTGCGATGTAAACATCCTCACCAGGTTTGAACCCTGCAACTTCTATAGCTTGTAATACTGTCTCAATCGCTTCTTCGTTTGAGCCGATATTCGGTGCAAATCCTCCTTCATCACCCACGTTTGTAGAGTATCCTTTTTTCTTCAATACTGTTTTTAAGTGGTGGAAGATCTCCACACCCCAACGTAGCGATTCAGAGAACGTGCTGGCTCCAACTGGCATGACCATGAATTCCTGAAAGTCAATTTTATTATCGGCATGCGAACCTCCGTTTAGGATGTTCATCATCGGTATTGGCAATGTATTTGCGTTAACACCACCTACGTATCGATATAAAGGTTGTCTGCTTTCTTGTGCCGCAGCTTTAGCAACTGCTAAAGAAACTCCTAGAATAGCATTTGCTCCTAATTTTGCTTTGTTCGAGGTTCCATCGAGTTCGAGCATCAGGTTATCAATGGCGTTTTGTTCAAAAACGTCTGCTCCGTTTAGTTCAAGTGCGATCGTTTCATTTACATTTTTTACTGCTTGCAAAACGCCCTTTCCTAAATAGGTAGCCTTGTCGTTATCGCGTAACTCTACGGCCTCATAGCTTCCTGTTGATGCGCCCGAAGGCACTGCTGCGCGTCCTACAAATCCGTTTTGTGTTGTTACGTCAACTTCAATGGTTGGGTTTCCACGCGAATCTAGAATCTGTCGCGCATGTACGTCAATAATCAAACTCATTTGTTATTTTTTTTATGAATAAATTCTTAGTGTAAAAATTACCCTTTGCTGGATATGCTCAAATATAAGATAATTTGTTTATTTGTATTAGTTGCTGACCAGATTTAACGATTTGATAAAATCATCGAACAGGTAAACAGAGTCGTGAGGGCCGGGTGATGCCTCCGGGTGATATTGTACCGAGAATGCATTTTTTCCTTTCACTCGTATCCCTTCTACCGTTTGGTCATTTAAGTTACGATGCGTAACCTCAACTTTATCTGATTTTTCAACTTCTTCCGCAATCACTCCAAAGCCGTGGTTCTGGCTAGTTATTTCGCACTGGCCAGTAATGACATTTTTAACCGGGTGGTTTGTTCCTCGGTGACCATTGAACATTTTTTCAGTTCCGATACCGTTTGCCAGTGCAAGTAGCTGATGCCCTAAGCAGATACCGAACATCGGTTTATCTGAGGCTACGATAGCTTTCACTGTATCCAGCGCATAAGGCATAGCAGCAGGATCGCCAGGGCCATTTGATACGAAATAGCCGGCTGGTTCCCATTTTTCCATTTCCTCGAAAGTAGTTTTGGCTGGGAAAACTTTGATGAATACATCTCGGTTATCGAAGTTGCGCAGGATATTCTTTTTAATGCCCAAGTCTAGAACAGCAACACGGTGACTCGCATTTTCGTCCCCGTAGAAATACGGTTCTTTGGTAGAAACTTGCGATGATAGTTCCAGTCCATCCATTGATGGCACTTCTTTCAGGCGGTTTTTTAACTCTTCTACATCTAATATTTCAGAAGAAATAATTGCATTCATTGCACCTTTATCACGAATATGGCGCACTAGGGAACGTGTGTCAATGTCTGAAATTCCAACAAGGTTTTCTTCCTCAAAATAGTTTTGAATCGATTTGTCTGCCATCTTACGACTGTAGTGGATATTGTAATTCTTGCAAACAAGCCCTGAAATTTGAATATCAGTTGATTCATTTTCATTGTCACTGATTCCGTAATTCCCGATGTGAGCATTGGTGGTTACCATGATTTGTCCGAAGTAGGAGGGATCTGTGAAGATTTCTTGGTAACCGGTCATGCCTGTGTTGAAGCAGATTTCTCCGGTGGTAGTACCAATTTTACCTGCGGCTTTTCCGTAATAGGTTGTGCCGTCTTCTAATAGTAAAATTGCCGGAAGATTCGCGTAATTAGTCATGTATGTAAATATGTGATTTTATGATTGTTAGAGTGGAACTGTGAAAAAATAAAACTTTGTCCGGTTCGAGTAACTCGGTGCTGATTTGTACATTAGGGAAATCCTGTACTTCTTTTTTCACAAAGGACAAAGGTATGTATTTAAAAAACTCTTAACAAATAAAACTTAAAGCTCTTTCCTTAATCTTGCTACAGGGATGTTCATCGCTTCTCGGTATTTTGCCACTGTTCTTCTAGCAATGGGGTAGCCTTTTTCTTTGAGGACTTCCGTCAGCTTTTCATCAGCAAGAGGTTTGCGCTTATCTTCGTTTGCAATACATTCTGCGAGTATCTTTTTAACCTCTTTATTAGAAACCTCTTCACCACTTTCTGTTTGGATCGCTTCAGAGAAGAATGATTTTAGCAGGAAAGTTCCGAATTCGGTTTGTACGTATTTAGAATTTGCCACCCGCGAAACGGTCGAGATGTCCATGTCTACTCGATCTGCGATGTCTTTTAAAATCATCGGCTTGAGGTTACGTTCGTCGCCAGTCAAAAAATATTCATACTGATAATTCATGATGGCGTTCATGGTTTTTAGTAACGTGTGCTGTCTTTGTTTGATCGCGTCGATGAACCATTTGGCAGAGTCCAGCTTTTGTTTTACGAACTGCACTGCCTCCTTCATTTTTTTATCCTTCTGGTCCGATTTTTCGTAATGTTGAAACATTTCCTGATAAGAACGGCTTACTCGTAATTCCGGAGCATTTCGTGCGTTCAGCGTAAGAACTAATACTCCATCATTGTTTTCGATATGGAAATCAGGAATTACATGCATTTGTTTGCTTGTGGCAGCACCAGAGTCGCCCGGTTTCGGGTTTAGTTTTAATATTTCGTCGATAATTGCCTTAAGCTCTTCTGAATTGATGTTGAGTGTGCGTTCCAGTTTATCATAATGTTTTCGCGTAAACTCTTCCAGGTGGTTTTCAATCATCTGGATGGCATTTTTTATTGTGGGGGTTTCTCCGTCTTTTTTTCGTAATTGGATGAGTAGGCATTCCTGTAAATCGCGTGCAGCTACGCCTGCCGGGTCAAATTGCTGTATTTTTTCTAGAACAGAAAGTACTTCCTCTTCCTCGGCAATAATATTTTGCGAAAAAGCCAAGTCGTCGATCAATGATTCAACAGGTCTTCGGAGATACCCGTCGTCGTCGAGGCTGCCGATAATTTGCAGACCAATTAATCGATCTTTATCAGAAAGATCCAGCAAATCGAGCTGTTGAGTCAAGTTTTCAAAAAAAGAACTTTGAACGGCTATCGGTATCTCCTTGCGTTCATCATCGTCATCACCTCCTCGGCCTCTAGAGCTTCCATAATCACTGACGTTGTCATCTTGCAAATATTCTTCTACGTTGAAGTCTTCTACTTCTGTGTTTTGATCTTCTGATCCTGCTTCACTTGGATCTTGATCCGGATATTCTTCTTTTGGTTCGTTCATATTGGCAAGGCTCATATCCTCAAGCGCTGGATTGATTTCCAATTCTTCTTTGATACGCGCATCCAATGATACCGTTGGAACCTGCAACAGTTTTATGAATTGTATCTGTTGAGGGGATAACTTTTGAAGTAGCTTTTGTTGTAAACTTTGTTTAAGCATAGTAATTTATACAGACGCAAACTTACGGAAAAAGTGTAAATATCTATTGAAAGATAAAATACTTAAGAAAGATACGAATAAAAGCTCTTAATTTTTTGCTCACTTTTCTGCTAAATAAAATTGATTTTCTACGTAGATTTTATTTTATTATTTCTAATATTGTATTAAGAGTTTTTTATTGATCATTTTAAACTATCAATTATGAGTTTTATTAAAGAATTTAAGGAGTTCGCGATGCGCGGCAGTGTAGTTGATCTGGCTGTCGGTGTAGTTATCGGAGCTGCTTTCGGTAAGATCGTTACTTCACTGGTCGATGATATTATTATGCCGGTAGTTGGATATATTACTGGCGGAATCGACTTTAGTGACATGAAATATGTTATTGATGCGGGTGATCCAGCTAATGAAGTTCCAGAAACAGCAATCTTATATGGAAATTTTGTAAACGTGATTATCCAATTTTTGATTGTTGCCTTTGTTATATTCTTGGTTATAAAAGGAATTAACTCATTGAAACGTAAAGAAGAGGTGGTTGAAGAAGCGCCGGCCGGTCCCACTCAAGAGGAGTTATTGACTGATATTAGAGATTTGCTTAAAAAACAAGCATAAAATAAATGGTATTATTTGATAATATAATCATTTAGCCTTACATTTGCATTCTCATTTTTTTAGAGTTTATAATATAAAGTCATGAAAAGAACATTTCAGCCTTCACAGCGTAAAAGAAGAAATAAACACGGGTTTAGAGAGCGTATGAGCACGGCTAACGGAAGAAGAGTATTAGCTGCAAGAAGAGCTAAAGGAAGAAAAAGACTATCTGTATCTGACGAGCGTCGTCATAAAGCTTAATTCATTTTCTTCGTGCTTCTTCATGCTTCTATCCTTTAAAGGTTAGTGTTTTTGTGGACGCACTTGAATAATGAAACAATACAATTTTAAGAAAGAAGAACGACTTTGTAATAAAAGACTAATCAATGTCCTTTATGAAAGTGGTTCTTCTTTTATTTTATATCCATATAAAGTTACTTTTCTCCCTTGTGACGAGCTCAACGTCCCAGTTCAGGTTTTATTTTCAGTCCCCAAGCGTAGGTTTAAAAAAGCAGTAGACCGCAATCTCTTAAAGCGTCGTATGCGAGAGTCCTATCGTTTGCATAAAGGTGCCCAACTCTATCCCTTTTTTAAGGGGGAGTCTATTTTGCTATCCATTCAATACATTGGAAAGAACATAGAAAGCTATCATTTTATCACCGAGAAGATGAGTAAGCTTTTTCGTAAATTGCAAGATGAATTTTCTAATATTCATATGGAATAAAGTGATAAAGGCGTTTTTCGGATTTCTCTTTTTAATGATTATTCGAATATACCAGCTTTTTATCTCCCCGTTATTCGGTGCTTCCTGTCGTTTTACGCCTACTTGTTCTCAATATGGATATTTGGCAATCAAGAAATATGGACCCTTTAAAGGAGGTTGGCTCACAATAAAACGAATCGGCCGCTGTCACCCATGGGGCGGTCATGGTCATGATCCGGTACCTTAGTTTTATTTAATACCTTTTGTTTATTTGGAAAAAGATTTTTGCGTCGAAAAATAAGCTCGATTTAATATACCTTTGTCTATGCTTATTCTTCAAATAGAAACAGCCACAGCAGTTTGTTCCGTTGCCTTGTCAGACGCTGGGAAAACAATACACCATATTGATATTGACGAACCTAATGTCCATGCGTCTAAGTTGACCCGGTTAGTTGAAAAAGTTATGGCAGAAACGGAGTCTTCCTTAAGTAGTTTGGATGCAATTGCGGTAAGCAAGGGACCTGGGTCATATACTGGTTTACGCATTGGCGTATCCTCAGCTAAAGGTCTTTGCTACGGTCTGGAAATACCACTGATTGCGATAGACTCTCTTTATTCTTTAGCCCACGGCTACCAGAAATTTCACAGATCACTTTCTCCGGAAACTCTTCTGTATCCGATGATTGACGCAAGACGAAGGGAAGTGTACACTGCGGTATATGATAGCTCCTTGACATTAAAGGTTCCGACAAGGGCTGAAGTTATCGGTGATGATTTTTTTAACGATATTTCTGAAACCAACTCTGTTGTGCTTTTTGGCGATGGTGCTGATAAATTTTCCGATATCTTTTCATCTAAAGATCAAATCTCTGTAGTGAATGGTTTCAGGCAGTCTGCTGACTACCTAAGCGAGCCCGCTTTCCAAGCATTCGAGCAATCGGATTTTGAGGACGTAGCCTATTTCGAACCTTTTTACCTGAAAGACTTTGTTCCATTAAAGTCAAAAAAGAAATGACGCGGAAACCTGAATGGGAAGATAGATGCTATTAGTTCCCTTTTACCCGAACAAAAACATGTTTTATGTTCCTTTTTCCCGTTTCTCGTTCATCCACCTCAAACCGATTAATATCTTTAATCAGAGCCAACATCTTAGGGTAGCCATAGTTTCGCGGATCGAAATCAGGGTGTTTCTTCAAAACAAAATTTCCTAGATCACCCAGAAAAGTCCAACCATCCTCGTCACCCAGGTCAGAAATACTAGTGCTCAGCAGACGAATTAACGATTTGTCAATCTTTCTGAGCGTTTTTTTCTGGTTACTTTTCGTTGTTTTCGTTTTGTTTACGTTGTTTGTTTCATCTTCCGGCTGACTATCATTTTCATCTTGACCCAATATTTCGATGTAAATAAATTTGTCGCATGCTGTGATAAATGGAGTCAATGTCTTTTTTTCACCAATACCAATTACTTTCTTGCCAGCCTCGCGAAGGCGTGTAGCAAGTCGCGTGAAGTCGCTGTCACTAGAAACGATGCAAAAGCCATCCACCTTACCGGAATAAAGAATATCCATCGCATCAATAATCATGGCACTGTCGCTTGAGTTTTTCCCAACGGAATAGCTATACTGCTGAATCGGTGTTATCGCGTTTTCAAGCAACACGCTCTTCCAGCCGGATACCGTTGGTTTAGTCCAGTCTGCATAGATACGTTTAAAAGTAGGGGTGCCGTACTTGGCAATTTCTTCAAACATTAATGTTACCTTTCGGTAGGGAACATTGTCTGCGTCAATTAATACTGCTAGCCTAAGATCTTGAATGGATTCCATATATAAACATTTTCACTTTAATACAAAGGTATATTAATTATGGCTCGGGAAGTATTTTAATTCTATCTTTATAGAACCTGTCATTAATAGAAATAAATTTTATCTTATGAATGGGTCATTACTGCCTGTTTTGGAATTTTTAAGAGAATGGTATTGGTTGCCATTAGCTTTGATTTATTCGGGTATTATCATTACCATATTAGCTGAAAATCGTAACCCGACTAAAACCTTGGCTTGGATATTAGTTATTGTGTTTTTGCCAGGTGTCGGTTTGCTCTTTTATTTTTTCTTTGGGCGTCGCTTCAAAAAGAAACGAATCTTTAGAGAGAAGAATAAAGATGAACATCGCTTTTTCTACGATCGCTGGCAAAAGCATAGACCTATGCTGGAGAAAAACCTCGAGATATTAGACAAGGAATTGGGTGACCTTAGTGCTGTATATCGTTTTTTGTATAATGAGAACATCTCAGCTCCACTCATGAACAATTACGTAAAATTACTGATTAACGGCGAAACGAAATTTCCAGAGCTTTTTAGCGAAATCGAGAACGCCAAGCACCATATTCATCTTGAATATTACATCTACGAAGAAGGCGAAGTTGGGAGCAAACTAATTCAATTACTCCTCAAAAAAGTAGCAGAAGGCGTAAAGGTTCGTTTGATTGTCGATGATTTTGGTTCCTCTAAATTAAAAAGGGAACGGGTGCTCATGCAGGACGCAGGGGTCGAGTTTATTAGGTTTCTTCCGGTACGTTTTGCCTCAATTTCAGATAGTAACTATCGCAACCACCGCAAAATCGCTATTATTGATGGTGATATGGCTTTTGTTGGCGGCATCAATGTATCTGATCGATACATTAATAACAGGAAAAACAAGATTCATTGGCGAGATACAGCAGTGAAGATTGAAGGGCAATCCGTATTTCTATTGCAATTTCAATTTTGGCTTACCTGGCATTTCTCCAACGGCCATGTCTATGAACTTAGCGAGGATTATCTCGTAGAAAATCCTCAAAATACGGGGAATTCCACAGTGAGTTTCGCTTTAAGTGACCCTGGTTCGCCGGCGCCATACACAATGGAAACAATTTTGATTGCAATTTCCCATGCAAAAGAATCAATTCAAATATGTACGCCTTATTTCGTGCCGACCGACCAGATCAGTACTGCGTTGCAGGTAGCTGCTGCTAGTGGCATAAAAGTGGAGCTTCTGATGCCGCGGCGGTCGGATTCATTTATCGTCCATCATGCGTCGTTTTCTTTCTTAAAACCTCTGCTGAAAAGAGGGGTCAAGGTTTACCTATACGAAAAAGGTTTTATGCATGCGAAGACGATCTGCGTCGATGGTAAACTTGCGTTTATTGGGACGGTTAATATCGATATTCGGAGCTTTTATATAAATTTCGAGATTGCTTCTATTATTTATGACCTAAATATCTGCAAGGAGTTGAGCCATCAGTTTGAAGATGATAAAAAAGAAAGCCTGTTGGTCGATATTAAATACTGGACTAAGCGTTCGGTATGGGAGCGGGGCTTGGATTCAATATGCAGGTTATTGGCGCCTCTCCTTTAAAAAATATTATTTTGGGCTCAAATAGATTAAAGTTTTTAAATTAGGGTTTTGTTCTATTATGTATACTAACTTATATATTATGAGATTAATATCTACTTTTAAGTTTCTGGTACTTGCGTTGGTTGTTTTTGCAGCAGCTTGTAGTCCCAAAGTCCAACGTGCGCAATCCAAGTTTAACATTGTACAGAATATCCCTGAGAATATCGAAAAATGGGAAAAGGATATCGTTGTATTTGAAGAAGCCGATAAGATCCAGAGACCCGCGAACGGATCAATCGTCTTCGTGGGGAGTTCATCTATTGTCGGATGGAAAAGTCTGAGCGAAGATTTCCCAGACAAAGAGACAGTTAATCGTGGCTTCGGAGGGTCACAAACAGATGAAGTTCACTATTATGCCTATCGCATTTTATATCCTTATAAACCGAAGCAAGTTGTAATATATGTTGGGGATAATGACCTTTCGGCAGGGAAATCAACTGGTAAAGTATTTAATGATTTAACAGATTTTTTTGAAGACATACGCCATCAATTACCAAAGACGAAGATTACTTTTTTGGCTATAAAGCCAAGCCCAAGTCGTTGGAGCCTAATTGACAGTATTAAGAAAACAAATACTTTAGTCGAAGATTACCTTAATACAATGGAGAATGCCAGCTACGTTGATATTCTCGAACCAATGTTAATGGAGAATGGACGGCCAAACCCAGCATATTATTTAGCAGATAGCCTTCATATGACACCCGCCGGCTATGATGTATGGGTTGAAAAACTAAGGCCTCATTTGGAATAAAATCAATTCCTAATTGAAAATACTATATTTGTTATGATGAAAAAAATAACATTACTAGGAGCTGCTTTGCTGATTACAACATGCATCTTCGCACAAAAAGATATCCCCTCTGCGCAGCCAGGTGTAGAATATGGAGAAGGGGTTAATGCTAGTAAGCATCTAACTGTCACTAAATTGGAGAAAAAACTTAACAAAGACTCTGTTTACACCGGCTCAGTGACTGGCGACATAGTTGAAGTATGTACAAAGAAGGGGTGCTTTATGAAATTGACTGACGATAAAACGGGTGAGCTCATTACTGTCCGCTTTAAAGACTATGGTTTCTTTATGCCTCAAGACATCGTAGGCAAAACTGTTGCCGTTGAGGGAGATGCAAAGGTGACCGAGCACTCCGTTAAGCAATTACAACATTGGGCCGAAGATGCAGGCAAGAGCAGTGAAGAAATTGCTGCTATTCAGGAACCGAAGAGAACTATTGAGATCATCGCTACCGGTGTCAAAGTATTAAAGTAGTAAAGCTGTAGTTATCAAAAGATATAAAGCTTACACACTACGTGTAGGCTTTTTTTATGAGTTGTCCTGATTGTTTGGTAATTATTTCTTAACGTTCTGCTAATAGGATAAAAGTAGTTTTGTGCATTTAAAAATATAAAAATTATGAAAGCAATTTTATCAATTTTAGTCACACTTTTAATCTATTCCCATGCCGTCGGACAGACAGTCGCTAAGGGTTATGTCTATGAAGATAGCAATGGAAATAATAAAAAGGAGCGCAGGGAAAAAGGCATCGCGGGCGTGTCCGTTAGCAACGGAGTAGAAGTCGTCCAGACAGACAGTAAAGGTTATTACGAACTGCCCGTGGGTAACGACAATATCCTATTCGTTATTAAACCAAGCGGTTATAAAGTGCCGTTAAATGAAGCCAATCAACCACTGTATTATTATATCCATAAGCCCCTTGGCTCACCTGCCGATTTTAAATATAAAGGAACTGAGCCGACAGGGAAATTGCCTAAATCTGTTGACTTTGCTTTGGTAGCTTACGATGAGCCAACATCCTTTACCTCGTTGATTTTTGGTGACCCTCAAGCATATAATCTAGATGAAGTAGAATACTTTGCTAAAGGAATAGTCGCTGAATTGGAGGGTGTCGAGAATATAAGCTTTGGCTTAAGCCTTGGTGATCTTGTAGGAGATGATTTGGTTCTTCATAACCCTTATATCCAAGCGGTAAGTAGAGTAGGAATCCCTTGGTATAATCTAATGGGAAACCATGATATGAATTACGATGCTACCACAGATTCATTATCAGATGAAACCTATGAAGCTAATTTCGGCCCGGCGAACTATTCGTTTAACTACGGGAATGCACACTTCATTGTTTTAGATGATATCCTTTATCCTGATCCACGTGATAATCAGGGTTATTGGGGGGGATTCAGGAAGGATCAGCTTGATTTTGTTGAAAATAATTTAAAGTTTGTTGATAAGAACAAGTTGATTGTATTAGCCTTCCATATCCCTTTATTAAGCGAAGGGAACTTGCCAGACGGCCCATTCAGATTAGCAGATCGCCAGCGTTTATTCGATATCCTAAAAGATTACCCGAATACATTGTCCATGTCAGCACATACACACCTCCAACGTCATAACTTTTACGGCAAGGAAGATGGGTGGCAGCAAGAAGTACCCCATCATGAATACAATGCAGGGACGACTTCTGGCGATTGGTATTCAGGTGAATTTAACGAGCAAGGCGTTCCTTCTTCTACCATGCGAGATGGCACTCCAAAAGGATACGCTTTCTTAACGATCGATGGCAACCAATATAAGATTGACTATAAAGTTGCAGGTAAAGCGAAAGACTATCAAATGGAGATCTTTAGTCCGAAGGTGGTAGCGCAGGGAAGAAACACTTCTGCTGGTATCTACGTTAACTTCTTTATGGGAAGAAAAGGAGATAAAGTTGAATATCGTATTGGAGATGGTGCTTGGGCAGCCATGTCATACGTAGAAGATACGGATCCAAATTATGTGTCTCATCTATATAAGTGGGATTTGACTGACAAGTTGATGAAAGGTCGCCGTCCATCAAATGCTGTTGTAAGTACACATCTATGGCGTGGAAACATTCCTGCCAGAACATTGCCTGTAGGCTCGCATAAAATAGAGATAAGGGCAACGGATATGTTCGGAAACGTCTTCACAGAAGAAAAAACATTCAAAGTGGAGGAACCAGTTCAATAGCTGATAAAATAAACAACAAAATATCTAAAAAAGGTCTTTTAGGAAAAAAAGAGGGTGCCCTTTTTGGACACCCTCTTTTTTTTTAAAGATAACTGACCCTGGATTCGAAATACCTTGTTTTACTATAACACGTATTGATCGCGATCTTATATCGTAGTGAACTCGATCAAACAGGCTGTTATACGGGTTGGCAACGGGAGCACTACGGGTTCAGAACGGGAGCATCTAATACAAATTCTAACCGAGTATGAAATTATTTATCTTTGAAGGGTCTGTATTTTAGGTGAAATTGGTATTATAAAAACCATTAATGAGTAAGCCGACCTTTTACGCGAAAAAAATAGAGTATCGCTAAACTGGAGGTTTGGAAAAATCAACGAAGAACAAAAGCCGGTGGGAAAAGAAACTCTTAAATATGCAAAACAATCATTAACTTTACTTCTCTTGAACAGCATGGAGATAATACCTCGAAACGCAAAATTTGGCTTACCGTAGATGGAAATACTGATTATTTTAATCTTAATATTATTGAATGGTTTTTTTGCGTTGTCAGAAATTGCTTTAGTTTCAGTAAAAAAAGGAAAATTTGAACACCTTGCCGCGCAAGGTAACCGACGAGCCGCAATGGTATTGAAACTTCTAAAAAATCCAGAAAACTTCCTGTCGTCGGTTCAGGTGGGTATTACGCTTATCGGGATTATATCGGGTGCATATGGAGGGGCAGCTCTAACAGGCGATATGGCCGCATATCTTTCTCGTTTCTCCTTTTTAGGAGATTCGGTGAACACGGTTGCTATGGTGATTGTCATTGGTGGAATCACCTATGTCTCTATTGTAATCGGTGAGCTGGTCCCGAAAACAATCGCAATGAACAACGCGGAGCCAATCGCTTTATTTGCTGTACCGATCATACGGTACTTCACCTTTATTGCGTATCCTTTTGTCAAGCTTCTTTCTTTTTCTACTGCTTTAATTATCAAGTTGTTTGGTATAAAAGAAAAAAATGGAGAGAAAATCAGTGAGGATGAACTTAGATTTATGCTCAAAACTGCCCATAGTCAGGGGGTGTTAGAAAACGAAGAGACCCAGGTGCACCAAAACCTCTTTATGTTTACTGATCAGACTGCCAAGTCTATGCTGACGCACCGGTCTGAATTAGAATGGATCAATTCAGAGGATAGCGCTGATGATATTTTTGATCAGGTTAAAGAAAGTGTGCATTCAAAATTTATCGTTTCAGAGGGCTCGATAGACAACATAAAGGGGGTTGTCTATATCAAAGATTTTCTTGAAAATTTTAGAACAGAAAACTTCGATATACAATCTATTCTCCGTAAGCCAATCATTATTTCTCAGAATACAGCGTCGTTTAATATCTTAAATACATTTAAAGCGGAGAAGCAGTATATAGCTATTGTGGTCGACGAATATGGTGGTGTGGTTGGAATTGTAACGATACATGATTTATTTGAGGCTATTGTTGGAGATCTTCCGGATGAAGATGAGGAAACCAGTATCTTGGAAAGAAGTGACGGGACGTTCTTAGTTGATGGGAAGACATCGGTGTTGGCCATAAATCAGTTCTTCGGAAGAGAGCTGATCGAAGAGGATCATTCTAAATACACTACAATATCGGGTTTCATCCTCCATAAGCTTCGCGCTATTCCTACTACTGGCGAGAAAGTTGATATAGAAGGGTTGAAGATTGAGATTGTTGATATGGATGGCTTGCGAATAGACAAACTCCTCATTCTGGGGGCCATGATCGAACCGGAGTCAGATGAATAAATACAATGAACATGAGTACAGAAGAGTTTTATCTTCATATTTTTAAAAAGCAAAAGCTGCACGAAACAGTTTCGTCTAATGCTGTGATCGAGAAATGGATCAATGATGTGCTTAACTTTGCTTTTCCGGAGCGCTCAGAAGGGGCGTTCTCCACTCTGGAAGAAGTGAAGGATCACTTTACGAGACTAGAAAAGGAACTTGTCAGGATACTGGATGTTACGAAGGCGTGTGACGACTGTAACAATGAAGTGGTGGCCAAGGTGTTTTTTGATGATTTTCCGGAGATCTATCGGAAAATGAATACGGATATTACCGCTATACAGCAGGGGGATCCGGCAGCAAAGAATACCTTTGAGATCATTCGCGCTTATCCGGGTTTTATTGCGATAGCGTTTTATAGAATTGCAAATGCACTGTTTAAACTTGATGTACCTTTAATTCCGCGACTTTTAACGGAGCTGGCTCACTCCAAAACCGGAATAGACATTCATCCTGGCGCTACAATCGGTGATTATCTTTGTATAGATCATGGAACTGGAGTCGTTATCGGTGAGACAACTATTATCGGGAACCATGTTAAGATTTACCAAGGTGTGACCTTGGGTGCTCTTAGCGTTGATAAGTTAATGGTTGATGTAAAGCGCCATCCAACGATTGAGGACCACGTGGTGTTATACGCCGGTGCGACTATCTTAGGCGGAGAAACAATCATTGGTAAGCATTGTACAATTGGAGGTAACGTATGGCTTACGCGAAGTGTCCCTCCGTATGCTACGGTATATCATCAGCCAACAATCAAAGTAATAGAAGCAAAAAGCAAGACATAGTGATGAAAACTATAATTGATACCATAGGGAATACGCCGCTCGTAGAATTAAAACGACTGAATAGTAACTCTAATGTGCGTGTTTTGGTAAAATTAGAAGGATCAAATCCGGGTGGCAGTGTCAAAGACCGTGCTGCCCTAAATATGATTCGAAGTGCCATAGAGCGGGGTGATATTAAAAAAGGAACTCGCTTGATTGAAGCGACCAGCGGGAATACGGGAATCGCATTAGCGATGATGGCTGGCATCTACGGGTTGGAAATCGAATTGGTTATGCCAGAAAGTTCTACTAGAGAACGAACCTTGACCATGCAAGCTTTTGGGGCAAAGGTAACCTTGCTGGACTCGATTGAGGATTGTCGTGATTATGCTGAAGAGAAAGGTCAAACAGAGGATTATTTTTTGCTGAATCAATTTGCTAATAATGATAACTATTTAGCTCATTACCAAACAACCGGACCCGAAATTTGGCGGGATACGGATGGGGAGATCACCCACTTTGTAAGCTCAATGGGTACGACGGGAACTATTATGGGTTGTTCGAGGTTTTTTAAAGAACAAAAAAATGAAATTCAAATTATCGGTTGTCAACCAACTGAAGAGTCGTCCATACCCGGTATAAGACGATGGCCGGAAGAGTATTTGCCAAAAATATTTGATCCGTCCCGTGTTGATAGAACAATGGATGTTTCTGAGGTAGAAGCAGCTGAGACAGCAAGGAAATTAGCAAAACATGAGGGTATTTTCGTTGGAATGAGCAGTGGAGGGGCTTGTGCAGTTGCATTAAAAATAGCCTCTGAATTAAAAGAAGGTGTTGTTGTTTTTATAGCATGCGATCGGGGAGACCGTTATTTGAGTAGTGATCTCTTTACTTAGTTATTAAGAAAAATATTTTTCTTTTTTGGATTTTATATCGGTAACTTTAATATAACATCCTGAAAGGAGGTATATTATGAACTTAATTCAAAAGGTGGAATACTGGGGTGATACCCATCATCCACAATGGTTGGACGTTCTACGAATCGCTCTCGGAATATTTATTTTTGTAAAAGGTGTCCAGTTTATTGCTGATACCAATTCAGTTTTACGGGTTTTAGAGAATACCAGTTTTCAGCCGAACGCTTGGGCTATTGTTCACTATGTAGCTTTTGCTCATTTGGTCGGTGGTATTTTCATTGCATTTGGTCTGTTGACGCGAATCTTTATCATTTTTCAACTCCCGATACTAATTGGTGCCGTTTTCTTCGTTAACATTACCCAAGGTCTTTCATACCTTAATTCAGAATTGTGGATATCTGTTCTGGTATTGTTCCTGCTGATTCTTTTCTTGGTTATGGGCTCTGGATCGTACTCGACAGACGGATTAATAAAACGTCGCAGAAGTTTTTAGTACAGTTTTTGTTATACTGAACTGTTACAAGGTGGGATTATTGTATTAATTCTTTTTAATGTAATGGTAATGAGTGTTTTGTGTTTTTATGGGTTGGGGATTTCAAGAGAGATATACCCCTGTAAAACACCTAAATATTAAATTACTGTTAATAAAAATTTACACTTAGTCTAGTAATAATAAGGTATTCTCATCATAAAGGTAACAATATACATTAACAAGTATTAAGAAATTTAACATGGGTAAAAAGTTATACGAACGGATAGCAGCCTTTAAAGATGCAGACGTTATTAAGAAAAAAGGAATTTATCCTTATTTCCGGTCGATAGAATCTGCTCAAGATACAGAAGTTATAATCAACGGCAAAAAGGTGCTCATGTTTGGATCAAATTCCTATTTGGGCTTAACAAATCATCCGAAGATTAAGGAAGCATCGAAAGCAGCGATTGACAAATACGGCACAGGATGTGCGGGTTCAAGGTTTCTGAACGGAACTCTTGATATTCATTTGGAACTCGAAAACCGATTGGCAAAATATGTTAATAAGGAGGCAGCGGTACTCTTCAGCACGGGCTTTCAGGTCAACTTGGGGGTAATATCGTGTCTTCTAGATCGGAATGATTATTTAATTCTTGATGAGTCTAATCATGCTTCTATTATTGATGGCAGTAGGCTTTCTTTTTCAAAAACATTAAAATACGACCATAACAACATGGAGGACTTGCGGAGCAAACTTAGTCGCCTTCCGGTGGATGCTGCAAAGCTTATTGTCGTAGATGGTATTTTTAGTATGGAAGGTGACCTGGTGAAACTTCCTGAGATTGTCGAATTAAGTGATGAATTTGGTGTTAATATTATGATTGATGATGCTCATAGCTTGGGTGTTATTGGTCACCAAGGTGCCGGTACCGCATCTCATTATGGATTGGACGACGAGGTGGACCTTATTATGGGCACATTCAGTAAATCCCTCGCTTCCTTAGGCGGATTCGTGGCCGGAACCGAATCAGCTATTGAGTTCATAAAACATCGTGCCAGATCATTGATGTTTAGTGCCAGTATGCCGCCGGCATCGGTTGCTAGTGTTTTGGCGGCATTGGAGATAATTGAATCCGAACCAGAGCGTATAAAAAAATTATGGGATAACACGTATTATGCTACTCGCTTACTGAAAGAAGCTGGTCTGGATATTGGAAACTCAGAAAGCCCAATTCTCCCAATTTATATCCGAGATAACGATAAGACATTCCGGATGACGAATATTTTACACAATAACGGGGTTTTTGTTAACCCAGTTGTATCGCCGGCTGTCGCGTCAGAAGATTCGCTTATCCGCTTCTCGCTGATGGCGACTCATACCTTTAAGCAGATAGATGAAGCTGTAGAGAAAATCGCAGATGCCTATAAACTCGTTCAGGGAGACCCTGTTACTATCGCAATATGATCAGGACAGTGCCAGTCGACGGTAAAGGGGCGTTAAAGTCTTTTATCGATTTTCCGCATGAACTATATAAAGATGATCCCTATTATGTCCCCGAGCTGTTCATAGCTCAACGGGATATGTTGACACCGGGCAAACATCCATTTCATGAACATTCAGACGTAAAGCTCTTCCTGGCATATGATGGAGAAGTTATTGTTGGTCGGATTGCCGCAATTAACAACAATAACTATAATCGAGTTTATCAACTAAAGGAAGGTTTTTTTGGCTTTTTTGATTGTATCAATGATCAAGAAGTGGCTAATGCACTGCTGGATACAGCCATGATGTGGCTGCGCGAGGCAGGCATGGAATCAATGACGGGACCAACAAATTTCTCTACCAATGAAACTTGTGGACTTCTGGTTAAGGGCTTTGATGGTATGCCGAGGGTAATGATGCCCTATAACTTCCCTTATTACTTAGATTTACTTGAACAATATGGCTTTCAAAAAAAGGTTGATTTGAGAGCCTATTATTATGATGGTAATGATTATGATGACAGGTCAGTCAGCCTCCTTACAGGACTTAAAAATCGCTTAGCTCGAAATGGCGTTCATGTACGTAAAATCGATATGAAAAACTTCAAAGAAGAAGCACGTGCTTTGAAGGATGTATACAATCAGGCATGGGATCATAACTTGGGTTTCGTACCCATGACAGATAGCGAGTTTGATCATATGGCCAAAGACCTAAAATTAATTTTAGATCCAGACTTTTGCTTAGTTGCCGAAAAGAATGGCAAATTAGTCGCTTTTGCCCTAGCAGTACCGGATATTAATCCAATCTTAAAAACTATAAAGCGCGGACGGCTCTTTCCTTTTGGATTTTTAAAGCTTCTATCGATAAAGAAAAAAGTTAAAGGGATTCGAATTATGGTATTAGGGGTAATCGATGGTTATCGAAAAATGGGAATTGAAGTGAGCCTATATGGAATGATCATTAAGGCCTTTCAAGAGAAGGGGCTAGAGTATGCGGAGGCTTCATGGACCTTAGAGGACAATGACCTGATCAACAAAGCGATCGAGCGTATTAAAGGTGTTCCTTACCGCACTTATCGAATTTTGACCAAGCCGATATGAAAGAAAAGATACTCATAACTGGTGCGAGTGGGTTTGTCGGTTATCACCTTGTCACTGAAGCAATATCACAAGGTTATGAGGTTTATGCGGGGGTCAGGAAAAGCAGTGCAGTTGATCATTTAAAAGACTTGGCTCTTCGTTACGTGTATTTAGATTATACTTCGGAGTATTCCTTGACGAAAGAGCTAGAAAGAATCGCCCCCGACTACATCATCCACGCGGCAGGCGTTACAAAAGCAAAGAGTCAGACCGTTTATAATCTCATTAATGCGGAAGCCAGTAGGAATTTAGCCTTAGCTACATTGAAGATCCAGAGGACATTAAAAAAGTTTGTATTGGTGAGCAGCCTCGCTGCTCTAGGTCCTTTGAAGAATCTTGACGGTTTAATTTATAACGATTCAGAGCCCAGGCCTGTTACTGCTTATGGCGCCAGCAAGTTGTTAGCGGAACAGTATCTTTCAGATATTCCTGATCTGCCTCTGATTGGTTTTCGACCAACTGCCGTCTATGGTCCTCGCGAACGAGACTTGTTTGTTCTGATTAAAAGTATCAATCGTGGTTTAGACCCCTATATTGGGAAGCTTGATCAGCAATTGAGTTTTATCTATGTTAAAGACCTGGTAAGCGTAATTTTCAGTTCATTAAAGAAACGGGGACTTCAGCCTTTTTATAATATCTCTGACGGGGAGGTTTACGATCGTTATGCGTTGGCTGATACCGTTAAGCAATTACTGAAGAAAAAAGCCATCCGCCTCCATCTACCATTTAAAGGTGTCAGTCTATTTGCCTCTTTATTGGAGCGGATATATATTAACCGAGATGCGACACCCGTGCTAAATAAGGAAAAGATCAATGAATTGACTGCGGTCAATTGGGCATGTGATATCAGCGCTTTGCAAAGAGATTTTGGCTTCACACCCCGGTACAATCTCGGTTTGGGTTTAGAGGAAACAATCGACTGGTATCAACGCAATCATTGGTTATAATATTCTATGCATTCTCTTTAGCCCAACTGCTCTTTTATATTTTTAAATCTATTTCTGCGGTACAAAATAAAGCTCGTCATGATGAGGATACCTGCAAGCCCCTCCATAGCAACGACTGTAATCGTCCCGATCTGATGGGCCAGGTAACCCATTATAAGTGTTCCAATAGGCAGAACACCTTGAAACGCCATGATATAATAGCTCATGGTTCTTCCTCGCATATTATCAGGTGTGTGGGTTTGTAGGTATGTGTTAATTGAAGAGTTTTGAGACATCAGGCCCAATGCAGCTGTTCCTGTAAAGATAAGTGCCATAATCAGCGTAGGGGCGAGCGCCAAACCGAGAACTGATAGTGACAGCATAAAACTTGAGCGGATAATAATTTTGATAAAGTTTCTTGCTGACTTAAGGGTTGCCATATAAATAGCTCCAATCAGCGCACCTAATCCACCGGCACTCTCAAACCAACTAAAGGTGGTCGCGTCGCCATGAAAAATATCTTTAGCGAAAACCGGTAGAAAAGTTGTGAATGGTATGATGATTAAACTTGATGCAGCCATTAGTAGGATGAGTGAAAATATATTGGGAGATCGTTTGAGGTAGTTAAAACCCTCTTTTAAGTCAAACCAAATATTTTCTTTCGATTTCTTAGTTGGATTTAGCTTGATCTTCATAAGTGATAAGCAAACCAATACGGCTATATATGTCAAGAAATTAAGAAAAAAGCAAATATTCTCTCCAAATGCACTTAGGATCATGCCCGCTAAAGCCGGGCCGATCAATCGGGCACCGTTGAACATGGATGAGTTTAATGCGATGGCATTGGGCAGGTCTTCTTTCTTTTCAACAAAGTTGACAACGAGCGACTGCCGAGCGGTAACATCCAATGAGTTGACGAGACCCTGAACGAGACTTAACACACCGATCCATACAATATTGTAATAGTCTAACCAAACCATGAGAGCCAAGGTTCCGGCTTGCAGCATCAAGACAATTTGGGTAGAAATAAAAATATGAAACTTATTATAGCGATCTACTAAGCTACCGGCGAAAGGAGCAAGGACTAGTGAGGGTATTAAGCTGGCAAAAGTAATTAGACCTAAAATAAAAGGTGATCCGGTCAAACGGTAAACCAACCAACTGATAGCAACTCGTTGCATCCAGGTCCCGATCAATGAGATCGATTGTCCGGTAAAGAAAAGTCTGTAATTGTGATATTTAAGGGATCGGAAGATTTGCATCTATAGGTGCAAAAATACGAAAATTAAAAGCATTGGGTTCAATTATAACGGGAAAGATATAAAATGATCGTATTTTCGTTTCATGGGAGTTATCCATATTATTGGTGCCGGTCCGGCTGGTCTAATGGCTGCACAGCAATATGCTTTGCAAGGTAAGAGTGTTGTTGTTTATGATCATAAGCCAGCCGCTGCACGAAAGTTTCTCGTAGCCGGTCACGGCGGTTTTAATCTGAGTCATTCAGAGCCAACTACTGATTTTATAAGTCGGTACGATGCAAAAAGAATTAAAGAAATTGTAAAAATTTTTACCAATCAAGACACGGTGGATTGGCTGCAGTCAATTGGTGTGCCGACTTACATAGGCTCTTCAGGGAAGATATTTCCCAGGAAAGGAATCAAGCCAATTGAAGTTTTACAACGATGGTTGCATATGTTGAGTGGTTTAGGAGTTGAATTCAGGTTCGGTTATCGCTTAATTGACTTTGATTCTCAAAAATTAATTTTCACAACCGATGTGAGAACAGAAGAAATTACTTACAATCATGCGGTACTAGCGCTTGGAGGTAAAAGTTGGCCGAAAACTGGCTCAGATGGCGAGTGGCTTAGTCTATTCCAGAGAAAAGATATATCTGTGACCGCGATTGGCCCCTCGAATTCAGGATTTGAATTGTCTGTAAAATACCCGCAGCTGGCTGGACAACCTCTCAAAAATATACGAGTTTTTAATGTACAGGCAGAAAAGTCTGGTGAACTCGTTTTTACTGATTATGGTATTGAGGGGGCTGCGATATATTATATGAATCGTTTCGTTCGTACAGAGGCGTTCCCACAAACACTATATGTCGATTTGAAACCTTCTTTTACCGAAGCGCACATAAGATCAAAGTTTGAAGGCGATAAGATAGCAGATGTTTTAAAGCGAAAGCTTCGGTTGGAGCCAACAAAAAGGGAGTTGTTAAGGACACTTGACAAAAGTGTCTACACCAACCCTGGGAAGCTTGCCCTAGCCATCAAAAATTTTCCTCTTGAGCTAAAAGGTTTTCGGCCAATCGAAGAAGTGATTTCAACCTACGGTGGTGTTTCTTGGAATGAACTAAACGACGATCTCTCGCTGAAAAAATTCCCTAGTATACAATGTTGTGGGGAAATGCTCGACTGGGACGCGCCTACAGGCGGATATTTGCTGCAGGCATGTTTCGCCACTGGTCATTTTGCCGCAAGGAAGGGGACGTCTAATTCCTCATATTGATATATTGCAGAGGCTGTCCGAAGTCTTCTGCCCGACATAAGGCAATTACTTTTTGCAAGTCATCAATGTTCTTGCTCTGCACCCTTACTTGATCTTCCATAATTGAAGCTTGAGCTTTGATCTTACTCTCTTTAATCTTCGCGACGATTTTTTTAGCGGTTTCCTTATCTATCCCTTCTTGAACTTTAACTTCTTTTCTGATCATATTGCCCGAAGCGATGGTCTCTTTTCCGAAGTCTAAACTTTTAGGATCAAGCTTTTGTTTAAGCATTCTTGATATGATCGAGTCTGTGATGGCCTTCAAACGCATATCATCTTCAGTCACAATTGTGATTATATTGCTTTTCTTATCAAGATCGATGGTACTTTTTGAAGTTTGAAAGTCATATCTGTTTAAAATCTCTTTTTTGGCATTATTAACAGCGTTGTCAAGTGTTTGTCCGTCAATTTTACTGACAATATCGAAAGATGGCATATTTCTTTTGTTAAATATTAGAATTGATATCAAGATAGTGATTTTCGATGAATTCTGAATCAAGTCGAGTCATTATTCGATGACATTTCCTATGATGCGACCTGCTATGTGTTCTACGATAGTTTTCGGGAATAGCCAAGTCATAAAAGATGCTACTTTGTTGGTTAAGCCGGGAATTACTTCAGCTTTTCTCGCAAGCATAGCCCGCACAGCGCTCTTAGCCACCGCCGCAGGTTGCATATGTACTTTTTTCATCCGCTCTAACCCTTTTTCAGTTAACTGTGCTCGTTCAACAAAAGCAGTATTTGTTGGGCCTGGTGAGACACAGGTAACCGAAATGCCGGTACCCCGGTATTCATGATTCAATGCTCTACTGAAGGATAATACAAAGGCCTTGCTAGCAGCATAAGCCGCTAAGTTCGGTGTAGGCTGATACGCTGAAGTGCTGGCCACATTGAGAATGTAGCTTGCTGGGTTTTGTTTTAATTCAGGTAGAATAAGATACGTTAAAGTAACCAAGTTAATCATGTTAAGCTGCATCATATTCTGTATAGCAGCGACCTCCTGCGTCTCAAAGCGGCCACTCAATCCATAACCGGCATTGTTCACCAAGACGGAAACTTTGACTTGCAGGGAATGTAGCCAGGAATAGACTTCGTTTGGAGCATCGGGCAATGACAAATCAATTGACAGGTACACTACTTCAACGTCAGCTTTGCTTTTAATATCCTTGCTGGCTTTTAACAAGTCTTTCTCGCTCCTGGCGACTAATAATATGTCATAGCCTCTTGACGCTAGCTCAATTGCGATCGCTTTTCCGATTCCTTTGCTTGCGCCTGTAATAAGTGCGTGTGCCATATAATCCGGTTTTATTTCTTGAATTTAATAGATAAATTTAAAATCTGTTAGCAAGACTTGAAAAATAAAATCTGTTGACTATAAATACACGATACTAGATGAAAAAAGCATTTGTTTTATCAGGAGGTGGAGCTCGTGGTTTTGCGCACTTAGGTGCTGCAAAGGCATTGTATGAGCGGGGTGTTTATCCTTCTGCAATATCGGGGACAAGTGCCGGGGCCATTGCTGGAACATTTCTGGCGAGTGGATTTACTCCGGAAGAGATTATCGAAATGCTCGATGGTAAATTGACCCGAAAAATGCTCACTTGGCATTCCATCAGGCATGGACTTGTCTCTTTTAAAAAAGTTAGGACTTATCTCGAAGAGAATATGCGCTATAAAACTTTCGAAGAGTTACCTATGCCGCTCTATATTACAGCCACTTCTTATACCGACGGGCGTCAAAAAATTTTCAACACAGGTAATATTATGGATGCTGTTGAGGCTTCTTGTGCTATACCAACTATTTTTCCGTCAGTAGAAATTGACTCAATGATGTACGTCGATGGTGGTCTATCAAATAACCTTCCGGTAGAACCCTTTATTGATCAAAAGGATAATGTCATTGCAATACATGTGAACCCGATCCGGGACCCGAGTCCAAAAAGAGGACTTTGGGAAACGATTGACAGGTCTTTCCATTTGAGTTTCGCTAACACTGTATATTCTTCAGCGCAGAATTGTTTTATGTACATCGAGCCAAAAGAGTTAGTGAACTATCTTCTGTTCGACCTTCATAAATCACATGAGATTATAGAGGTAGGGTATGATTACACCACGCAATACCTAGCCGAAAGAACCAATCTGATCAAAGACAATAATAAGTTTATCGACCGGGTAAAAGAAGGGTTCAAAAGCTTTCTAAAAGGTTAGCATTTCCATAAGCCGGCTGCTCCGTAAATAGCTGAAAGCTCGCCTAGTTCTGCAATTTTTATCGGGATATTGATGTTGCACTTGTTTAAGTGGGCGTGTGTAGCATCTAAAAATAGGTGATTGCTCTTGGCGATGTTTCCACCTAATATGATCACTTGCGGCTCGCGGTCAATCTTTTTGATGGCAACCTCAATAAATTGTCCCAAGCTGTCTCCAAATTCAATAAAAAGCCCTTTTGCCAGATGATCTGTTTGAGACCGCTGCGCCAGTTCCTTGACTCCTGGAAGTTTTTGACCGGATTGTTCGAAATAACTATTTAGAAACCACCGATTCGAAATGTATTCTTCCGCAATACTATCCTTGAAAGGGGTATTCCATAAATTAGCATCTTCTATAAGCGAGCCAGTAGCAAATGCAGAACCCAGACCGGTACCCAGGGTAACACCTAATGCCTGATGAAAGCCTTTCCCTGCGCCCACGATCATTTCTCCGAGCATAAAACAGCTTGCATCGTTCTGCATGGCAATCTCGTTACGGTCAATTTTTAACTGTTCAGCCAATAGGTCTTTAATATTTTTATTGTAAAGCAAATCAAACTTATCCTGATCTTTGATAAGACAGATCCCTTTCTCGTAATCAAATGGAGCAGGTATCGCGATGCCTAGTCGGGAGTGCGAAATATTACCTTTTTTCTGGCTTGTTTGTATACATTGACTCCACTGTTCAATGACTTCCTCGGCAGGAGCTTTCGAATCAACGAGCTTCCGACATAAGGTATCTGGTACGATTTTGTTCTTTGTTAAGTTGACCAACGCACTACTTATATGCGAACCACCAATGTCCACACCCGTAACAATATCCATATATTATCTACACTTTAGATTAATAATTGCCAAATATAATAAATCGTTTTAGCTTGGTCGTCTTATTGGTATTTTTTTGATGATGTCCGAATTTTCATATTCGTCGACAATACGGTCTCTTGTGGTGGGTTTTTTGTCGCACCGCCCAGTCGCTTTAATAAAAGTTGAATTGCTTTATTGGCGATCTCATCAATCGGTTGATCAATCGAGGTGATAGTTGGTGAATGTAGTTCGAATAAATCATGATGATCGAAAGCAACAACTCCGATATCTTGAGGGATCTTTAGATCTAGTATTTGTAAAGCTTTTAGTCCGTTTACTACCAGGTAATTCGTCGAAAATAAAATTGCATCAAGCGTTTTGGTCGTCTCGACAAATTTTGCAATCTCCGTTGTTATTTCTTCTTCATTCTGAGAATAGGCCACTTTCTTTATATACTCCGGACGGCCTGCCTCTTGGACTGCCCTTTGATAGCCTGCGAGCCGACTTGTCATTTGTGTTTGATTGGAGTCTAAGGTTACAAATCCAATATTTTGAAAGTTTTCCAATAGGTGTTTCGTGCCTAAATAAGTACTTTCTTCATTGTTTATAATAACCTGGTCTGTTTTTACACCGACCTCCCTGTCGAAGATTACAACCGGTATATTTGAGTTGATGAGGCTTTCTATTTCTTTTTCAACGCCTGCCGGAGGGCTAATGATATATCCGTCTACTTTTCGTTCTTTGAAAACATGGAGAAGGTCTTTTGTTTTTTCTAAGTTGTTATCTGTACTGCAATATAGAATTCGATACCCATGCGTATAGGCCGCTTCCTCTATTTTCCTAGCAACGGTTCCGAAGAACGGATTAGCGATATTTTCTACCATAAGACCAATCGTGTTCGTTTTACCTGTACGAAGGCTTCTGGCTATTGAGCTAGGCTTATATCCGACTTTTTCTACGTAGTCTTTTACCGTCTTGGTGAGTTTTTTACTAATTCTTTTTTCTTCAGCTTTGTCATTTAGAATAAAAGAAACTGTTGTCGGAGAGATATTTAGCTCCTTCGCTATGTCTATAATTGATTTTTTTTTCATTATATATTCATTACGAACATTTCGTTCGGATATTGTTTATCCTTTTACTTTGTAAAATCTACTACCAAAAAGAAAGATAATAAAATAGCAGATAATTGGTAAGTAATAGGCTTTTGAAATTCCATATTGGTCGGCCAACGTGCCCATAAAATACGGAAAAAAGGCCGCACCAACAACACCCATCACGATGAAAGAGGATGCCTGTTGCGTGTGTGTACCAAGATCTTTTAAGCCGAGGCTGAAAATAGTCGGAAACATAATGCTGAAAAAGAAATTGAGCATTAATAATGCAACAAAAGATGGCCAGCCCCATGCCCCTCCGATAATGATGCACATAACAATGTTGGCAAAAGCAAATATTGCTAAAAGCTTGTTGGCGGCAATATACTTCATTAAGAATGTTCCGGCAAAGCGTCCGATAGTCATAAAGACCATGCTAAGTGCAAAGTAGTAACCAGCCAGCTCATCTGAGAACCCCATGATTTCATGACCGTAGTTGATAAAGAATGCCCAAGTTCCCCCTTGTGCAGCAGCATTGAAAAATTGAGCAGCAATAGCCCATTTAAAATGGCGATGCTGAAATAGTTTCTTTTTGACGTTAGTTGGTTTAACCGTGTCGTCTGAATGGGTTAACTGAGTAGAATCTGTCTCTAGTGCTGGGATTTTCAGTGTTGAAAATACGATTGCAAAAACAGCAATTACACAGCCTATTACAATGTAAAGTGTTTTAACAGAATCAAGAGAACCATCCACACCACTTCCTCGCAGGATAAAATAGCTTCCGATAACCGGGCCTATAATCGTACCCAATCCATTGAATGATTGCGCGAAATTAATTCGCTGATCGCTAGTTTGCTGCTTGCCTAATGCAGCAACAAAGGGGTGGGCTACCGTTTCCAGCGTTGCTAATCCACACGCCAAGATAAAAAGCGCGATCCTAAAATAGTTGAAAGACTCAGCATTGGCGGCGGGTACAAAAAGAAATGCTCCTATCGCATAGAGCGATAAACCAAGCAGAACACCGTTTTTATAACCAAATCTTTTCATGAAGAGGCCAGCAGGTATTCCCATGATCGCATACGCTCCAAAAATGGAAAACTGGACAAGACCAGATTCTGATTTGCTTACGCCAAGAACATTCTGGAAATGTTTATTCAGGACATCACCCATTGTAATTGCAACTCCCCATAGCATAAATAGTGTTGTAACACAAAGAAGCGTGACGAGGTATTTTTTTTCCGTGAATTTAGGTTTAGTAGTCATGTCGACTTTCATTTTGTCTTCAAATAAAGTAAAAACAAAACGATTTAGCAATAAATAAATAACTCTATTGCTTATTATTTTCTAGTAGGGGGAGTTTTTTAAGAAATTTTTAAACCATTTTCCGGAGTACTTGATTGTGCGCTTTTGTGTAAGATAGTCGATGTGCACCAAACCGAATCTTGGCCGATATCCTTCGGCCCATTCAAAATTATCGATAAAGCTCCATACAAAATATCCCCCAACATTTACGCCTTCTTTTTTTGCCCTGAGGACCTGATTCATGTGTTTCTCCAAGTAGGCTTTCCTGGTCTCGTCACGGATTTCACCATTAACTTCCAAATCCGAATAGGATGCGCCATTTTCAGTAATAATCAAGCGCGCTATATTTGGATACTGCGACATTCGTTTTAGACAATGGTAAATAGACTCCGGATATACCTCCCAATTCATATTTGTGTGTTCAACATTGCGTTGACTGGCAGTAACGAGCTTGGCTTTTAATATGGGTGTAATGTAGGAGTGTTTGATAATTTCCCTTGTATAGCTCTGTAGCCCAATAAAGTCCATGTCAAATTGGAGTTTTTTATCATCTCCTTCTTTCATGTATTTTTCGATCGGGCTTAGACTTTTAAAGTCTTTAGTAGGATACCCAAGTCCAAGTAAAGGTTCAATAAATGTCCGGTTGACCAAGGTGTCTATTCTGGCTGCTGAACTAATGTCTTTCAGGCGCTTGCTATAGGGTTCGATATGCGTGTAAGAAAACGTCGTTCCTACATTCATGCCATTCCGCTCAGAGCGAATAACTCGGCCGCCTTCCGCTTGACAAAGTGCGGCATGGTGTGCGGCCGGAAAGAAGTTAGACAACCTTTTTCTACCCGGTGCATGTACTCCTAAAAAATACCCAGCTCCAGTAAACACCATAGGTTCGTTTAACACCATCCAATTCCGAACACGGTCACCAAAATTCCGAATACAAAAGCTTACATATTCCTCAAACCATAAAATAATAGCGCGATTCGTCCAACCTCCTTGTTTTTCCAAAGCCAAGGGTAGGTCCCAATGATAAAGTGTTATCCAAGGTTGGATATTATATTCAAGGCAGGTATCAATAAGGCGATTATAAAAATCTACGCCTCTCGAGTTTATTTTTCCCGTCCCTTCAGGGAATATTCGGCTCCAAGATATAGAAAACCGGAAGTTAGGGATTCCCATGGCTTTCATTAAAGCCAAATCTCCTTCAAAGCGATTGTAAAAGTCAGCGCTGATATTGGCGTTCTCGTTGTTAAGGATTTTGCCCTTTTTACGAACAAATTGATCCCAAATCGACAAACCTTTGCCGTCATCCATGTAGGCTCCTTCTATTTGATAAGCGGCTGTAGAAACGCCCCAATTGAAATTCTCACCGAAATCACGTTTTGTCATAGGTCTTACAACGATGTTCTAATTAATATGTTTGGAAAGAAGTAAATCGATGATCTTGGACGTGTCATCGGGGTAATCGACGGGGATTGATATAGCATGGTCAATCCAGTCTTTTAATTTAGGGATATGTTTCTTTTTTAGGGTTTTTAAAATCGGCACACCCATGGTTTTGAGAGCGGCAGCATTGCAATGCTGTTCGAATTGATTTTTCATGGGTATGACAATTAATTTTTTCCCCATATACAATGCTTCTGCCGGGGTTTCGAAGCCCGCGCCACAAAGAACACCAGTTGCGCTCGCCATGCTTTTTATAAATTGCTCGTTATTGATCTTGTAAATAGAAATATTCTCATGCTCATAGGTTTTGGTGCTATGTTTTGAGAAAACATGCCATTTGGTGTCTGGTAGTTCAGAAAGAATGCTGATGATTTTCTTGTCTTCATATGAGGGTAGATATACCGTATAATGACCATTGTTCGTTAATTTTTGCGCTCGTATTTCTTTTCTGATAACCGGCGTAAAGGTGTGTTCGTCGTATCGGTCAAAATGAAAGCCATACTGAACGCTTGTTGGTGCATAATTCCTTAGTGTAATTTTGCCAATTAAGTCTTGTTTTTTTGGTTGAGGTGCTTTTTTGCTAAGGACCGCCGCCTGATGACTTAGCGATATACAAGGTTTATTTTTTAAATAACATGCCCAGGCAGAAACGGGTTCAAAGTCGTTAATTACAATGTCATATTCGTCTAGTTTCAATTGCCTGATTTCAGTCAACAGCCGCCGTATATTACCTCGTTTATAGGTTTCAACAATATCCACACCGCCCTTTTTTCCAAAAATAAAACTCAACCCGTTAAAATTATATTTGACATCATAGGGTAAATCAACGTCTGCCTGCGTTCCGCTGACGAGAAGGTCTAAGTTTCCTTTCGACTGTAATATGGGGATAATGTCCCGTGCTCGACTTAAATGGCCATTTCCCGTGCCTTGAATAGCATATAAGATATTTAGTTTCTTCTTGTCCATGTGTACCACAATCAAACAGAGAGGAGATAAGGGTTTACTTTTCAGCCATAAAGTTAGAGACTGCGTATTACGTCTGTGAAAGCCTTATGTTATCGTTGTGTTAAAAAATGCATCGGTTTTATTTTCTTAACATTATTTTGTTCTTTTTGTGTTTTTCTGATTTTTACTATAAAAAATAATTAAAATGCTCTATTTTTTATGTGATTTTAATATAATGATTGATAATATATCAAATTATTTAAAAAAATGGTATTAATATTTTGAAATAAATAAAAAACAACTACTTTTGCTGTTGTATAATAAGGTATTTTTCTTTTTGTATTGAATATTTGTCCTTATTGTTGTTTTTTTTAGCGTGTTTTTTCCTTTTTATATAAAAAAATAAAGTATTTCAATGAAAAATGTATCAATTAGACGGTCGGTTCCATTTTTTCTTTTATTGGCGATTGCTAGTGCCTCTATTTTTATGAGTCCTGAAAATAGTTTTTCGGATCAGCGTAGATATAATAGCGCTGACATAACATGGGTATTAATTTCAGCTGCATTGGTTTTTCTGATGACTCCCGGACTAGCTTTCTTTTATGGAGGAATGGTGAATAATAAAAATGTTATCTCTACGATGATCAAGAGCTTCGTTTCAGCTGGAATAGTTAGTGTGCTCTGGCTTATCGTCGGGTTTAGTCTCTGTTTTGGTGAATCGCTCGGTGGGCTGATTGGAAACCCGGCTTCCTTTTTGTTTTTCCAGAACGTAGTTTCTGGGGAACCTTGGGCAGGGGCACCTACAATCCCTTTTATTCTGTTCGCTTTCTTTCACTTAATGTTTGCGATCATTACTCCGGGAATTGTTGTCGGAGCAGTCGCTGAGCGAATCAAGTTTACTTCTTACATTCTTTTTATTGTACTTTTTTCATTGTTCGTTTACGCTCCATTAGCTCATTGGAGTTGGCACCCTGATGGTTTCCTCGCACGTCTTGGCGTGTTGGATTTCGCAGGGGGTACCGTAGTTCATATTTCAGCAGGTTGTGCCGCGCTTGCAGGCGCACTGGTTCTTAAACAGCGTAAATCACATGCGGATCATATTAAAACCCAGCCAGCTAATATAGCGTATGTGTTGATTGGTACCGGCCTTCTTTGGTTTGGGTGGTTTGGGTTCAATGGAGGTTCTGCCTTAGCGGCTAATTCATTGGCTGTTTCCGCTTTTGCTACAACAAATATTGCCGCTGCCGCTGCCGGATTGGCTTGGATGTTTTTTGATGTGTTTCGTGGCAAGAAGCCGTCGGTTGTTGGTTTCTGTATTGGCGCTGTTGTGGGCTTGGTTGCGATCACGCCCTCTGCAGGCTTTGTGGCGATTCCTCAAAGCGTGTTCATCGGAGTTGTAGCGGCACTTATATCTAACATAGCCGTAGAGTGGCGTTCCAAGTCTTCATTGGACGATACGCTGGATGTTGTGCCCTGTCACGGTGTCGGAGGCGTGGTTGGTATGTTCTTTACCGGTGTTTTTGCAAACACGGTTACTAACCCCGATGCAGCAAATGGGATCTTATTTGGTGAAAATAGCTTCTTTCTGGCTCAGGTAACTGGAATTTTAATTGTCACTACCTATAGCTTTGTGGTATCATACGGTATTTTCAAACTCGTTAATCTTATTGACCCAATTCGTGTTACTGAAGCGGAGGAGGAACAAGGGCTCGATATTACGCAGCATGACGAAGAGCTATATACTTATCATGCCGGAGATAAAGTAATCCAACTTTAATTGTAACTTTGGTATCATGCCCAATGGGTATTGTTGATTTAACTTATCAATAAATGAGTAAATTGTTTGTAAAAAATATGGTTTGCGATCGCTGTATTTTGGTTGTTCGAGCAGAACTGGATAAGCTGGGAATCGAAGCCAAGCAGGTTGGATTAGGTGAAATAACCTTAGATAGCGAACTTGCACCTGAGAAAAAGAGACAACTGGACTCATCTCTCGAAGCGCTCGGTTTTCAGGTCATTGATGATAAGAAGAGCAGGGTTATTGAAAAAATAAAAAATGTTATTATTGGCTGGGTGCATTATCAGAATAATGATGCTAGAACAAACCTCTCAGATGTGCTGAGTCGGGAACTTCATCTTGATTATAACTACCTGTCGAATCTCTTCTCGGAAGTAGAAGGTACAACGATAGAAAAATATTTTATAGCGCAGAAAATCGAAAAGGTCAAAGAACTATTAGTTTATGATGAGTTGTCATTAAGTGAGATCGCCTTTCGGCTGAACTACTCCAGTGTAGCTTATCTGAGCAACCAGTTTAAAAAAGTAACGGGCTTAACCCCAAGCCATTTTAAACAAATCGGAAAGGATAAGCGAAAGCCGTTGGACAAGGTCTGAGATAATAGCGTGAAACAGGCTAATTTCATAGATAATTACAAATCAATTCCATAATTCTGTAACGATTCCCTGGAGTTTTCTCGCCAACTTTGTATTGTAATTTAAGCAGTATCAAAATGGCGATGATAAATAATCAACAAAAAAATAACGAAACAACTATTAACGAGACAATTAAGGACTCGTTCCCGGTATTGGGAATGACCTGTGCTTCCTGTGCAAGTAGTGCAGAAAGTATCGTTAAGCACGCTCCGGGGGTTGTTGAGGCTTCGGTCAACTTTGCCACAGGAAACCTAGCCGTGGAATATCAACCCGGTATCACAGATCCTGAAGCACTTCGGCAGGCTGTTCAGTCTGTTGGTTACGATTTGCTGTTGAAAGACGAATCAAAACAGCAAGAAACGTTAGAAAATATTCACGAGAAAACATATAAGGATCTAAGGAAACGGACGGTTTGGGCTGTTGTACTCTCTCTCCCGGTGGCAGTGATCGGAATGTTCTTTATGAATATCCCATATGCCAATGAAATCATGTGGATATTGTCAACTCCGGTGGTACTCTGGTTGGGTCGGAGCTTTTTCGTAAATGCTTGGAAACAAGCAAAGCACAGATCGGCAAATATGGATACACTGGTAGCTTTAAGTACCGGTATTGCCTATGTCTTTAGTGTTTTCAACCTGTTCTTTCCCGAGTTTTGGCTGGAAAGAGGATTGGAAGCTCATGTTTACTTCGAAGCAGCAGCTGTTATTGTTGCGTTTATTCTCCTCGGTAGATTATTGGAAGAAAAAGCGAAGGGGAATACCTCGACTGCTATCAAGAAATTAATGGGTTTGCAGCCAAAAACTGTGATCGTTATGCAGAAAGATGGTTCAGAACAGAGCGTAGCGATTGAAGATGTAAAACCCGGCGATGTTATTTTAGTAAAACCTGGAGAGAAGATCGCGGTAGACGGAATGCTTGTGTCTGGTAGTTCTTATGTCGACGAGAGTATGCTGAGTGGTGAGCCTGTACCAGTTCTGAAAACTCAAAATGAAAAGGTATTCGCTGGTACGATTAACCAAAAAGGAAGCTTTAGTTTTGAGGCGACCAAGGTTGGTAAAGAAACAATGCTTGCTCAGATTATCAAAATGGTACAGGATGCGCAAGGCAGCAAGGCTCCCGTCCAAAAGTTGGTTGATAAGATCGCCGGTGTGTTCGTTCCCGTAGTGATTGGTATTGCTTTATTGACTTTTATACTTTGGTTAATCCTTGGAGGTGAAAGTGGCGTAGTGCACGGATTGTTAGCTGCGGTTACCGTTTTGGTTATTGCGTGCCCTTGTGCGCTTGGGCTGGCTACTCCAACGGCAATTATGGTCGGTGTAGGTAAAGGAGCCGAAAACGGAATCCTTATTAAAGACGCTGAAAGCCTCGAATCAGCAAAAAAAGTAGATGCTATTGTACTGGATAAGACGGGGACAATCACGGAAGGTAAACCTGAAGTAACTGATGTATACTGGTTGAACGAGGATAGTACCACAAAGGATATCCTTTTTACTCTTGAAAAGCAATCGGAACACCCTTTAGCAGATGCTGTGGTTAATTATTTGACCGATGCATCAGCCAAGTCACTGAGAGGTTTTGAGAGTATTACCGGTAAGGGCGCAAAAGCTATTTTTGCTGATACCCCCTATTACGTAGGTAATAGAAAGCTAATGTCCGAAAATAGCATTGATATCGATGCTGGCTTGAAGAAAAAAGCAGATGAATGGAGTAAAAGCTCGAAAACAGTTATTTGGTTCTCAAATGATAAAACGGCATTGGCTGTGCTGGCTATATCTGACCAAATCAAAAAGACTTCCGTAGCAGCGATTGAGCAAATGCAAAATATGGGAATTGACTTGTACATGCTTACGGGCGACAATGAAGCAACAGCCAATGCAATTGCCAAAGAGACTGGTATAGATCATTACAAGGCAGAGGTGTTGCCACAACATAAAGCCGATTTTATTAAAGATTTGCAAAATAAAGGGAAGGTCGTAGCAATGGTTGGTGACGGTATAAATGATAGTACCGCGTTAGCAACAGCGGATGTGAGCATTGCCATGGGAAAAGGGAGTGACATCGCTATGGACGTAGCGAAGATGACGATTATTTCTTCCGATCTGAATAAAATACCACAAGCCATTTTGCTGTCCAGGCAAACCGTTGCTACCATCAAACAGAACTTATTCTGGGCTTTTATATACAATTTGATTGGTATTCCAATTGCTGCCGGTATCCTTTATCCGATTAACGGCTTCTTATTAAACCCGATGATTGCCGGGGCGGCAATGGCTTTGAGTAGCGTTAGTGTGGTAAGCAATAGCTTGCGACTAAAGTGGAAAAAGTAACAATTGACTAGAGTGATCAGGAGATCAGAAAGTAAAAGATCAAAGAATAATAAATAAATTAAATAACGTAATAATATAATAACATGGAAAATCAAACTCTTCAATTTAAAACAAACCTCAATTGTGGCGGATGTGTCTCAAAGGTACAGTCTGATTTGGATCAGACCGTAGGCGAGGGGAAATGGGATGTTGATATCGATAATAGTGATAAGGTGCTTACAGTGAAGTCAGATGGTGTAACTGAAAGCGAAGTAATTGCTATTGTGGAAAGCAAAGGCTTCAAAGCCGAGCCGCTTGCCGCAGAGTAGATTTAAACAGATACTCAACTAGATTGTTAGCCTTGTGTTGGAGATATCCAGACGAGCCGAAATTTTGACACAAAGATAACAGGTTCTCTCAACGCTTTTTTTAGCTTTGAGAGAACTACTAGGCTCATAAATATTTAATAAAATTGCTGAAATGGAGCGTATTTGGATCTATCAGTCAGACAGAGAACTTTCAGAAACAGAAGTAGGTCTGGCAAATAATAAACTACAAGAATTTGCGGCACAGTGGAAAGCCCACGGTAAGGAACTCGCCGCGCGCGCTGAAATTCGTTATAACCGCTTTATCATTTTGTTTTTGAATGAATCCGTGGAAGCCGCTTCAGGTTGTTCTATAGACTCGTCCGTTCGTTTTCTAAAAGCCATCGAGAATGAGTTGGGGGTCAATTTATTTGATCGGATGCAGACCGCTTATTTCGATGGAGATCAGGTGAAAGCGGCCTCACGCACCGAACTAGAAGCATTGTTGTCGGCTGGTGAAATAAACCAAGATACACTGGTTTTTGATAATACCGTACAGAGTAGTGAGGAGCTAGCCAAACGCTGGATCGTTCCTATCAAAGATAGTTGGCAAGGCCGGATGTTCAATATCAGCTGAATAAGATAGGCGCGCTATTCAGGGATGGCACTATGAGGCATATAGCGTACAATGCGATATGCACGATTGCTAATGTACTTTGTGGGCTTTGCTGGTGACCACCTTAGCGGGTTAGGAAGCACTGCTGCGATCAGCGCTGCTTGTCGCTTTGTTAGACTTTTGGCTGATTTATTAAAATAATATTGAGTTGCCGACTCAGCACCGTACAGGTTCGGCCCCATTTCAATAACATTCAAATAGACCTCGAGAATACGTTTTTTACCCCACAGGGCTTCAATTAGAATAGTAAACCAAGCTTCCAGACCTTTTCTTACCCAGGAGCGTTGTGGCCAAAGGAAAACATTTTTAGCAGTTTGCTGACTGATTGTACTGCCGCCGCGGAGCGATCCACCTGCCTGATTTTTTTTGAAAGCTTCCCGAATGGCTTTTTTGTCAAAACCTGCATGTTGTATAAAGCGGGCGTCTTCGCTAGCTATCACAGCTCGTTTTAAGTTTTCAGAAAGATCTTCGTATTTTATCCATTTTCGTGCAACCGGAGGCTTTGTGTTTTCTATCGACTGAAGATTTCTTTGAACCATCAGCCATGTTATAGGCGGATTAACAAAACGATAGAGCATTACCCATACTACGCTGATTACAACGAAATAAATAATGCTTTTTAGCAAGATTTTAAGAATTCGCTTCTTCGTGCTCTTTTTCTTTTTTCTTGATTTTCGTTTTGCCATGGTCACTAAATATAATGACAAAAAAAGGCTATCCGATGATGGATAGCCTTTTTTTGTTTTGGTATTGTAATTTATTCAGCAACTACTTCAAAAGGAACCTGAACCTTTACTTCTTTGTGTAAGTTTAAGTTAGCGATGTACTCACCGATAACTTTAGGCTCTTCTTCGAAAGTAATGCGACGACGGTCAACTTCATAGCCTTCTTTCTTAAGGGCATCAGCAATTTGAATTGTATTAACCGACCCGAATATCTTGCCGCTTTCGCCGGCTTTTGCCCCGATAGTTAATTTTACAGATTCAAGTTTGCCAGCTAAAGCTTCTGCGTCTTGTTTAATTTTATCTTGTTTGAATTGTGCTTGTCTGATGTTCTCAGCTAAAACTTTCTTTGCAGACGGAGTAGCTAATTCAGCAAAACCTTGAGGAATCAGATAGTTGCGTCCGTATCCGGGCTTAACTACAACGATATCATCCTTTTCGCCAAGTTTTTTAATATCTTGTTTTAAAATAATTTCCATGTTTCTCTACCTCCGTTTATTTTAATGAATCTGCAACATAAGGTAATAGACCGATGTGGCGAGCACGTTTAACAGCCTGTGCTACTTTACGTTGAAATTTCAACGAAGTTCCAGTCAAGCGTCTTGGTAAAAGTTTACCCTGATCGTTAACGAACTTCAATAAAAAGTTTGCGTCTTTATAATCGATATATTTAATGCCATTCTTTTTGAAACGACAATATTTTTTACGGTTATCATCCACCTTGGGAGCAGTAACATACTGAATTTTTTGTTCTCTTGCCATTATTTTGCAGCCTCCTCAGTTTTTGGTTTCTTGTTAAAAGCACCGCTACGTTTTTTCTCGTTGTAAGCGATCGCATGTTTATCTAAAGCAATGGTTAGGAAACGCATAATGCGCTCATCACGCTTATACTGAAGTTCCAGTTTGCTAATTAAATCACCTGGAGCCTTAAATTCAGTTAGGTGGAAGAATCCGGTTGATTTTTTCTCAATCGGATACGCTAATTTTTTCAAACCCCAATTATCTTCTTGGATAATTTCGGCTCCGTTCTCAGTTAAGAAAGTGCTAAACTTTGTAATAGTTTCTTTAGCCACTTCTTCTGACAACAACGGGGTAAGAATGATTACGGTTTCGTACTGTTGCATTTTAAGAATAAAATTAATAATTTATGTTTCCGCTAAAGCGGGATGCAAAAGTACAATGAAATATTTAAAATTACAATAGCTAACTGATTATTGTGATGCAAGTTGTGACTTCCGGAAGGTTATTTCTGTCCGGTTGTTCAAACCATCGGCTTGTGGGTTAGGTGAGCCGTCTTTCAATTCATAAGCAATCATCGGATATTGTGACCCAACACCCTGTGAGGTAACACTAACCTCTTTTTTAAGACCTTTGTCCTTCAGCCATTTGGTCACTTTGATAGCCCGTTCAGAGGATAGCGATTTGTTGGCTGCCTCATCGCCACCACGTCCTGTGTTCCCTGATACCAGAACCTTTCCGAATCCTCGGTCATTGATGACATTTAAAGTCTCCTGGAGCGTGGCTTCATAGCCTTCCTTAAATTCGGCACTACCTTCTTCAAATACATCAGCATTGGGAAGAACCAGCTTCATCTGTGTATTGGTTTCCGTATAGGTAAGCGCACTTTGTGACAAGTCTACTTCTGGCTGAGCCGATAAGTCCCTTGATGCAGGAGGATTGTCCGTATTTACAATGGAATCATTCATTGAAGGCCCTATATCAGTAGAGTCTGCGCTATTATTTGTTTGACTGCTGTTTTGGTTACATGCTACCATGCAAAAACTGGCCAAAGCAAGAAGTGAAATCGTTAAGGTTTTCATATTCGTTTTTTTAATATCGTTTGTTTTGTTATAAACCCGAAAAGGGTGTTTTTGTTTACAAAATCAATAATAGCTATTTAATTTAAATTTTTATGCTGTATCTTCGTGCTAATGGATAGTTTTATTGTTTCAGCGCGGAAATACCGTCCGGCAACCTTTGAAACCGTTGTTGGGCAACAACACATAACCGGAACCTTAAAGAACGCGATCAAGAATAATCAGTTGGCACAAGCCTTCCTGTTTTGTGGTCCGAGAGGTGTAGGAAAGACCACTTGTGCTCGTATCCTGGCTAAAACAATAAATTGTGAAAATCTAACCTCCGAGGTCGAAGCTTGTGGTACCTGTGATAGTTGCAAAGCTTTTCAAAATGGTTCCTCTTTTAATGTTCATGAGTTAGATGCCGCATCGAACAATTCTGTGGAAGATATCAGGAGCTTGATTGAACAGGTGCGGATTCCTCCTCAGACCGGAAGATATAAGATTTATATCATTGATGAGGTTCATATGCTATCTGCTCAGGCTTTCAATGCATTTTTAAAGACATTGGAAGAACCTCCTGCGTATGCGAAGTTTATTTTAGCTACCACCGAAAAACATAAAATTCTCCCTACTATTCTTTCTCGTTGTCAGATATTCGATTTTAATCGAATCCGCGTTGAGGATATTGCTGGTCATCTCGAAAGTATTGCGCAAAAAGAGGCTGTGAGTTATGATCAGGATGGCCTTCATCTAATTGCACAAAAAGCCGATGGCGGTTTACGTGACGCATTGTCCATGTTTGATCAACTGGTAAGCTTTTCTAATAAGAATTTAAGCTATCAGGCTGTTATTGACAATCTGAACGTATTAGATTATGATTACTATTTTAAATTGACACAGGCGATTGTTGATGAGGATAGCTCAAGGTGCCTGTTATTGTTCAATGAAGTTCTTTCAAAAGGGTTTGACGGTAGTCACTTTATAGCTGGGTTGGCCAGTCATTTCCGGAATCTCTTGGTCGCGAAAGATATGGAAACTGTGAAACTTCTAGAGGTAAGTAAGACCATCAAAGATCGGTACCTTAGCCAGGCTGAAAAAACTAGTCAGGGCCTACTGTTGTCGGCATTGAACATTGCTAATCAATGTGAAATAAATTATAAAACCAGCAGAAATCAACGATTGCAGGTAGAGCTGGCTCTATTGAAGATGTGTCATATCAGTTCGGCTGTCCAGCTTAGCAGGCAATCAATCATGAACGAAGAAAGCGGCGAGTCCGCTAAAAAAAAAACTTCCATAACGAAGTCGCCTGATCAAACTGAAACTTCTAATCCGGTTACCACGGCAAAGCAGAGCCCAGTCGCACCTCCATCAAGCGTTGCGTCATCATCAGAAAACAAAGATTCATCAGTGTCTCCTTCACCACAGAGTGAGGTGGTGCCTCCAACGAGACCCAAGCTTGTTATCCCTAAATTGACCGATATCAACTTAGGTTCCAAAATTCCAAACCTCAATACCGTTTTTGACGAAAAGAGAGATAGCGGCTCGAAGAACAAAGACCCCGAATACGTTCAAGGGACGGCAGAAGAGCCTTTTGGTCAAGAAGAATTTTTAAAACTCTGGACTGAGTTTTCCCGAACAATCAAGGATCAAGGCAAAATAAGCCTTTTCACACTGATGACTGCTAATAAGCCGGTACTAAAGGAAAACTATATGGTAGACGTTATCGTAGAGAACCAGATCCAGCAGCAGCTTTTAGTCGAGTCGAAAATAGAAATTTTGAATTATATCCGCCAAAATCTGAATAACTTTAAGGTCGACCTTATTCCTGTCCTCCAAAAGTCGCCAACTGTAAGAAAGCCTGTGACCGACGCGGAGAAATACCAGGCAATGGTGGCAAAAAATCCGATGCTCGATCAGTTAAGAAAGGAATTTAATTTAGGTTTTGATTAAATGAGATTAAAAAGAGGGGCAGATTGAAACAAATGAAAATTATTTTTGTTTTTCCCTAAACCGATCGTAGCAATCAAGATGAAAAGACGTGATTTTATTCAGAATGCGAGTCTGACAGCAGCGTTGTTGTCTTTCAGTACAAAAAGTGCGTGGGCTGCTCTCATGCGACCTCAAGATTATAACTTCATGACCTTGCGAGATAGCATAGGCATCTTTACAGAAGCAGGAGGTACCATAGGTTGGTTAGACGCCGATGAGGGGTACCTTGTCATAGACGCTCAGTTCCCTCACTCAGCCGCCCACCTCATAGCAGAACTGAAGAAATTAGGATCCAAGCCCTTTAGCTATTTAATTAACACGCATCATCACGGTGATCATACCGCCGGTAACATCGCGTTCAAAGGTTTGGTAGGCAAAGTAGTGGCTCATAACAACTCGTTAATTAATCAGAAGGCTGTAGCGAAAAAATCGGGCAAGGAAAGTGAACAACTCTATCCCGATACCGTTTTTACAGAAAGCTGGGAGTTGAAAACCGGAAAAGAATTTATCAAAGCTCATTATTTTGGTGCAGGACACACCAATGGAGATGCGATTGTTCATTTTCAAAATGCGAACATCGTGCATATGGGCGATTTAGTTTTCAACCGCCGCTATCCTTTTATCGATAAGTCGGCAGGGGCGGATATTGCCAGTTGGATTCAAGTTTTACAAAAGGCGATGGACACTTTTGACCGTGATACACTTTTTATCTTTGGACATAGCCTTGATCCCGAGAAGGTTGTTGGAGGCCAGGCCGACCTCAAAGCATTTCAGGACTATTTAAGCTCTTTGCTTGAGGTGGTAAGCAGTAAAATTAAGGCGGGGGAAAGCCGCGAAGAAATAATGAAAATAGCAAGCATACCCGGCGCGTCTGAATGGCAGGGCGATGGGATTGAACGAAGCTTGGATGCCGCGTATCAGGAATTAACTCAATAAGATATGAGCATTCGCTTAAAGCAGGGACATATTTAAATGTTTACCCTGAAAGAAGATTAAGCATATCAGATATTAAACGTGCAGCAAGTTTGGACGTACGGTTGTCTAGATCAAAATTTGGGTTTACCTCAGCTACATCAATCGATACCACCTTCCCGGTTGAGAAAATACCCCTCAGGCAATCATCAAAAACGAAGTCGGGTGTGAGCCCTTTTGGATTTGAAGCGCTTACTCCCGGAGCGTAAGCAGAGGAAAAGGCATCCATATCAATCGTGAGGTATACTTTATCAACCTTGTCACAAAAGCTAGCAATCTTTTTCCTGAGATAGTCAATTTGTGTCGGATTAAATTCGCTATCAAAAATGTAGGAAGCCTGCAGCTTGTCTGCCTCTTCGAAAAGCTCTCTTGTATTGCTGGCTTTTTGAATCCCGATCGCTAAATAGTCTAACGGAGCATGATTCGAAGCTTCTGCAATTTGCCAAAATCCAGTACCCGAGTTCACGCCTTTACTGTCCGGTTTCCTGAGATCGAAGTGTGCATCGAAACTGATTATGCCGACTTTCTCAGAAGAGAAACTTTGCTTAACCCCCTTATAATGTCCATACACAATTTCATGACCACCACCCAGCAAGAGCGGCGTATAACCATGACTTAGAAGCTTCCCAACAGCCACGGCCAGCTGTTGCTGTGCTTTTTCCAGCTGCTCTTCATAACAGGAAACATCCCCCGCATCGTAGATCTTCACCCCCTCGATCATGGGTAGGCTGCTGCAGAGCCGACGAATTCGCTCGGGGGCTTTTGCAGCGCCAACACGTCCTTTATTCCTCTGTACACCTTCATCACTGGCAAAGCCCAAAATGGCGATATTATTTTGTCCTTCAGCTCGCTTTAGCTTCCTGATGTCGATCGCCTCCACGCTCTGATGCCAGCGCAGCTGGTTTTCATCAAAACCATCAATGCGAGCAAACCACGATCCTTCGTTTGCTGTTGAATAAAAATTTGAATCTATCATATTCGTGTTCCTGTTTTCCATATAATTTGGGGTTTCAATTGTCCTTGGTGATAGAGAATCTCTCGATAATCCTCGCAAGGAAAGGCTTGCATATCAGCTAAATAGCCTTTCTTAATTTTTCCTCTGTCTTTTAGGTTCAGCGCATGTGCCGCACGATAGGTTAAGCCTGCCAGCGTTTCGGTCATAGACAGCTTCTCAAATGCCCCTAAAATACTGGCCTGGACTAACAATGACCCCATCGGTGCGGAACCTGGGTTCCAGTCGCTGGCGATAGCCATGCACGCACCGGCGTCCAATAATTTTCTCGCAGGGGCGAAATTCATACCCAAGCCCACTGAGGCTCCCGGCAATACAACTGCTACCGTATCTGATGAAACGAACGGTTCGATCTCTTTTTCGGTTGAAGCTTCTAAATGATCGGCTGATCGTGCTTTATGTTTTAATGCGAGCGCTGACCCTCCCGTGCTGAATTGATCAGCATGAACCGCTATATCAAAACCTAGCTGAGCTACCTTAGACAGAAAATAGTCTGCATGTACCGTATCGAATGCAGAGTCTTCTACAAAAATATCAATCCGTTCGCTGAGTTTCTGTTCTTTTACAAGCGGGAGCAGCTCGTCCAATAAATAATTGAGGTACTCCTTTTGCCCGCCATCAAAATCCTTTGGTTTCATATGGGCCGCAAGACAGGTGCTTATCAGGTCAGCTTTGGTCAGTTGGTTGGCAGAGTGAATAGCATTTAATATTTTTATTTCATCGTCGACATTCAGACCATAACCACTTTTAACTTCGATGGTGGTCACGCCCTCACGTAAATGTTTGGCCGCCCTCGATACCGTATTCTTTATTAACTCTTCTTCTGTTGCAGATCGGGTTTGAGTAACGGTGTCCCAAATACCACCACCAGCTTTAGCTATTTCCAAATAGGTTTTTCCGGCGACACGCATCGCATAATCCCTGGCCCGACTGCCTCCGAAAGCAATGTGTGTATGGCAGTCGATAAAGCCCGGCATAAGAACCATGGGTTCCTCTATTTCTTCCAGTTTAGCAGTTGGGTAGGAGGTTCTCAGCGTCTCAAATTCGCCTACCGCTTCAATCAGACCATCTGAGTTCACCACAACAGCGCCCTTTGCAATAACCTCCAATTGCTCATCAGCAATAGCTCCTCGAAGAGGCAGATCTGCCAAAGCAGTTAGTTGCTTAAAGGGACCAATGATTTTCATTTCGTCCATAGCTACCAAACTTTCAAGTCAAACTTATCTGCCCAGCGACTAGCTTGATCATACCCAGCATCGGTATGGCGGAACACGCCCATTGCGGGATCATTATACAAAACCCTTTCCAAACATTTTTCCGCACGATCCGTTCCGTCAGCAAGCACGACCATCCCAGCGTGCTGAGAATAACCAATGCCGACACCTCCGCCGTGATGAAAGGAAATCCAGGTTGCTCCGCCAACTGCATTACTCATTAAATTTAATAGAGGCCAGTCGGACACCGCATCGGAACCATCCAGCATGCCTTCTGTTTCCCGGTTAGGTGAAGCGACGGAACCACAATCTAGGTGATCACGACCGATCACAATGGGTGCTTTTACTTTGCCGGATCTTACTAAATTGTTAAATATCTTTCCTGCCTTCTCACGCTCGCCCATTCCTAGCCAGCAGATACGACAGGGGAGACCCTGAAAAGCTACTTTTTCCTGCGCCATTTCCAGCCATTTAATTAGCGGTTTATTCTCTGGAAATGCTTCCATAAGGGCCCGGTCGGTTACATAAATGTCTTCTGGGTCTCCGGACAAAGCCGCCCATCGGAACGGTCCTTTGCCCTCACAAAATAGCGGTCGCAAATATGCGGGTGTAAAACCGGGGAAGTCAAAAGCATCCTTTACGCCCCCTTGGAGAGCAAACTCCCTCAAATTATTTCCATAATCAAACGTAACTGCACCTCTTTGCTGTAAGTCCAACATCAAGTTAACATGCCGGGCCATGCTCTGTATGCTTTTTTCTTGATAAGATTTCGGGTCTTGTTCCCTAAGTTGCTCGGCTTCTTTCAGACTCATCCCATGAGGCACATAACCATTGAGCGGATCATGAGCAGAAGTTTGATCGGTTAAGATATCCGGGATAAGATTATCGGCCAATAATTTTTCAAGTAGATCGCCCGCATCGCTAACCAAGCCAACTGACAATGGCTTTTGTTCCGATACGGCTTCTTTAACCCATTGGATCGCTTCATCGTAAGAATCGGTCATGCGGTCGATATACTTGGTTGCCAAGCGCTTTTTGATACGTTCAGGGTCGACATCGGCGCCAAGAAAAACAGCCCCCGCCATGGTAGCAGCCAAAGGCTGAGCACCGCCCATTCCGCCTAATCCGGCTGTGACGATCAGCTTTCCAGTCAAATCACCGTTAAATTCTTTTTGTGCACAAGCCATAAAGGTCTCATAGGTGCCCTGTAAAATTCCCTGCGTACCAATGTAAATCCAACTTCCGGCAGTCATTTGCCCATACATCATCAAGCCTTTGCTCCGCAGCTCATTGAAATGATCCCAAGTAGCCCAATGAGGCACCAGGTTACTATTTGCAATCAACACACGCGGAGCTGCTGGATGGGAGCGAACAATGCCGACCGGTTTTCCCGATTGAACCAATAGTGAATGATCATTATCCAGCTCCAATAATATTTCTATAATTTTTTGAAGGGATTCCCGGTTTCGGGCTGCCTGACCGATTCCGCCATAGACTACCAATTCATCCGGGTTCTCTGCAACCTCAGCATCCAGATTATTTAACAACATCCTTAGCGGAGCCTCTGTCTGCCAGCTCTTAGCATGTAGTTTTGTTCCAGTTGGTGATTTATAATGCGGATGGTTGGCATATTGATTTAGGAAATCGGAAACCTTCATAAGATTGTTCTGCTTGGTTTGTCGGAAATTTATAGAAATTAACCAATATACCCAAACTTTTATTCACCTTCTTCGTCCGCATCCCGTTTTGGATAACCCTCTTCATCCAAGTCCGTACGCTTATCTTCAGGTGTTTCAGCCAGCTTCTCATCCATCGCATCCAATTCGACAATTTTTCCTTTGTCAATGCGCATGCCCAATTCTTTTACTTCTTCCTCTTCGTTGAAATCCTCATATTCATCACCAACAGATAAATTTGCTTCGTCCCAATCCGAATCCATATCTTCCCCATCTTCCGCAGCAGTATCATAGGGTGATTCATGGATATAGTCATCTTCATCGTCGCCCTGAACATCCAGCTCAAAGCTATCTTCTTCTGCATTGTATTTCAAGTCTTGCGAAGCTTCCTCTTTCCCTTCATTAAACTTGTTTTCCTCTGGTAGGTTATCGTATTGTTTTTTTTGCTTTGACATAATTCCTCCTTTTAAGAAGCAACATTGGATAAAGAAAAATTGTTTCAGTTGATATGCGCAATATGCGCTCTCCGCTAACATCGACTACTGAAATTACGCAGATGATTTTTGAGCGTTTTGTGTTCATATTCGTTAGGCTTTGTTTTACATGAACCCGTTGTGAACCCGTAGTGCTCCCGTTGCCAACCCGTACAAATCACTGTTTATACGGGTTAGTAACGGGTCAATAACAAGTGCACTACCTGTAAAGACAAAACAAGTGTAAACGCAGGTTTTAAAAAATTAAGTTCATCTGAATGTTAATAAATGAATTAGGTTAAAATAAGTACGATCAAAATTGTATATTTGGGACTTTTGAAAATAAGTCAATAATTTTTTTTAATAATATGTCAATACAGAAAATTAAAGTAGCAAACCCAGTAGTTGAATTGGATGGTGATGAGATGACTCGCATCATCTGGAAATTTATTAAAGATAAACTGATTTTATCCTATTTGGATCTTGATATCAAGTATTTTGATTTGGGTATGGAACATCGTGACGCTACCGATGATCAGGTAACGATCGATGCAGCCAATGCAATTAAAGAATACGGTGTAGGTATCAAATGTGCAACCATCACTCCTGATGAGGCACGCGTTGAAGAATTTGGTTTAAAGCAGATGTGGCGTTCTCCGAACGGAACAATCCGTAATATTTTGGATGGTACCGTTTTCCGCGAACCGATCGTTATCAAAAACATTCCTCGCTTGGTGCCTAACTGGACTGCGCCGATCTGTATTGGTCGTCATGCATTCGGAGACCAGTACCGTGCTACTGATTTTCTTACCAAAGGGAAAGGTAAATTAACCATCAAGTTTGAAGGTGAAGACGGAAATACACAAGAATTTGAAGTGTTCAACTTTAAAGGTGATGGCGTTGCTTTGGCGATGTACAACACAGACGAAAGTATTTACGGTTTCGCACGTGCTTGCTTTAATCAAGCGTTAAGCAAAAAATGGCCTCTTTACCTTTCAACTAAAAATACCATCTTAAAGAAATACGATGGTCGTTTCAAAGATATTTTCGAGGAAGTATATCAAAACGAGTTCAAAGCTCAGTTTGACGAAGCAGGAATTACATACGAGCACCGCTTAATCGATGATATGGTTGCTGCTGCGTTGAAGTGGAACGGCAACTTCGTTTGGGCATGTAAGAACTATGACGGTGATGTACAGTCTGATACGGTAGCCCAAGGCTTTGGATCATTGGGTCTGATGACATCTACCTTGATTACTCCGGACGGTAAAACAATGGAAGCTGAAGCGGCTCATGGTACCGTTACACGTCACTACCGTGAACATCAAAAAGGTAATCCAACGTCTACAAACCCGATTGCTTCTATTTTTGCGTGGACACGTGGCTTAGCCTTCCGCGGTAAATTAGATAACAACCAAGAACTGATCGACTTTGCCAATACGCTTGAGGCGGTATGTATTGAAACTGTCGAAAGTGGTAAGATGACGAAAGACCTTGCGGTGTGTATACACGGTAGTAAAGTTGAGAAAGAACATTATTTAAATACTGAGGATTTCTTGGCTGCAATTGATGAAAATCTGAAGAAAAGATTGAGTAATTAATTAGGTTTTACTTCAAAAAAGAAAAGCTTCGATGTTTTGTCGAAGCTTTTCTTTTTTATTCTGTTTTTCGTCTAAAAATTGCTTAATTTCGAATCGGATATTATAAACAAGTATAGCAGATGAAAAAAAATACCCTAAGCGTGATCTGTATTGCTGTTTCATTGGTGTTGTTCTCTTGTTCCAGTAAGCAGATGCAAATTAAAGACGGAGCAGTGGTAACATACAATGGTAAGACAGTAGAAGGCTCTCGATCGGATAACCTAACCCAAACAGACCGTGGTTTGATGATGACTTTTGAGTCGGATGTATTATTCCCTACAAACTCTTCTTATTTGACAGAACAAGCTAAGCAAGACTTACTGCGCTTTGTTGAAACCGTTGCGGATTATCCGAATGCCAACATCCAGGTAGATGGGCATACTGACGCTACCGGAACCGCAGAGTATAATAAATGGCTCTCAGACAAACGTGCTACCTCTGTAAAAGATTTTTTAGCTAACTCTGGTATTTCAGCCAGCCGTATCTCGACAGCAGGATATGGGTTGGAGAAACCAGTAGCTACCAATAAAACCAAGGAAGGCCGTCAACAAAACCGCCGCGTTGAGATAACCATCTTGGATTAGATTTTAATTTTTGAACGTGTGAGATCTGCACGTGCTGGGTTTACAAACCATTAGCACGTGCAGTAATTTCAGCTATATCGAGCACGTCGATTTCTTTTTCCTTCTCAAAATGCTTCACTCCATCGCGAAGCATGGTCATACAGAACGGACAAGAAGAGGCTACTACCTGTGCCTTTGTTTCAAGTATTTCTTCGGTACGCTCAACATTGATGTCTTTTTTCCCTTTCTCAGGCTCTTTAAACATTTGAGCTCCGCCAGCCCCACAACATAATCCATTGCTCTTACAGCGGCGCATTTCAATCAGATCGGCATCCAGTGTTTCCAGTGCTTTCCTCGGTGCTTCATAAACTCCGTTAGCCCGACCTAAATAACAAGGATCGTGATAAGTGATGCGTTTGCCCTTAAACGATTCTCCTCCTTCGGCTTTCAGCTTTCCGCTATCGATCAGCTCCTGGATCAGCTGGGTATGATGGATTGTTTCATAATGTCCGCCCAAAGCCGGATACTCGTTTTTAATGGTATTGAAACAATGTGGGCAGGCGGTTACGATTTTCTTGATCTGGTAGCCATCAAGTACCTGGATGTTCATCATGGCCTGCATCTGGAATAGAAATTCATTTCCGGCCCGCTTGGCGGGGTCGCCTGTGCAGCTTTCCTCTTCGCCTAGGATGGCGTATTTTAACCCTACATGCTGCAGGATTTTGCATATGTCTTTTGTTATGCGTTGTGCTCGTTCATCGTAGCTTCCCATGCACCCCACCCAGAATAGAATGTCGGGGATTTCGCCTTTCGCACTTAGTTCGGCCACGGTTGGTATATGTAGGTCTGTCATGTCTTCTTTCGTTAAACTCAAATTAATATTAATTATGCTTTCGCCCAGTTAGCCCGGTCGGAAGGTGAATACTTCCACGGAGCACCGTTGTTCTCAACATTTCCGAACATGGCATTGATAGGTGCAGGCGCTTGTGATTCCTCCATTACAGCATATTGCCGTAGCTCCATAATGATCTTCAGCGGATCAATGTTAACCGGGCATGCCTCTACGCAGGCATTGCAGGTGGTACAGGCCCAAAGTTCCTCTTGGGTGATATAGTTGTCCAGAAGGCTCTTTTCATCAGGCTGAAAGGACCCGTTCTTATCGATGTTCTTACCTACCTCTGTTAGCCGGTCGCGTGTATCCATCATGATCTTTCGCGGTGAAAGAAGTTTGCCGGTGATGTTGGCAGGGCAAACCGATGTGCAGCGTCCGCACTCGGTGCAGGTATAGGCGTCGAGAAGACTTTTCCAGCTTAGGTCGCTAACGTCTTTTGACCCAAATCGCATGGGTTCTTCTGAAGGGGGCGGAGGCGTAAAACTCGGGTCAAGCATCGCTTTTACTTCGGTCGTCACACTTTCCATCAACGGGAATTTCCCTTTCGGTTCTAATCTCGAAAAGTAAGTATTCGGGAAAGCCAATATGATATGCAGGTGTTTTGAAACCACCAGGTAGTTCAGAAAAATAAGAACCCCAATAATATGGAACCACCAGGCGGCGCGTTCGATTAGGACAAGGTTGCTGATATTTTCAGGGAGCATATTGACAAGGAAGCTGCTTACCGGAAAGCTGCCAGCCGCTGTATAGTGTTCTGCGCCCAACTGCTGCAGCTTGTAATCTGCAGCATTCATGATGAGAAAAGCAGACATCAACAAGATTTCCATAATCAGGATCAGGTTGGCGTCTGTTTTTGGCCAGGATGTCATTTCCGTTCCGAAGAAGCGTTTTACGCGTACAATATTGCGGCGGAGCAAAAAGATAACACAACCGAGGAGCACAGCTAAGGCCAGCCACTCGAAACTGGCGATCAGAAAATTATAAAAAGTACCCATCCCACTGAAAACACGGTGCGTACCTGCCAGACCGTCAATAACGATCTCCAGCATTTCGATGTTGATAATTACAAAACCCAGGTATACAAAAAGATGGAGGAGTGCCGGAATCGGGCGTTTAAACATTTTTTTCTGACCAAAGGCCACCAAAAGCATCGTTCTCAGTCGCTCGGCAGGCCGATCGCTTCGGTCTTCGCTTCTCCCTAATTTAATATTACGTATTATTTTACGAACATTGATGGTGAACAAAGCGATTGCCCCCAAAAGCAAAATCGTAAAAATGATTTGACTTAGCATGTTTATGTGGTTATAGTTTGATGTTCAAATATATGGATTAATGCTATATTAGCTACCAAATAACTGATGAATTGAATATATTTGCTTCGTATGCAAACAAAAAGCCCTTCAGTCTTATCCTGCGTTTTTTCTTCGATTCTATTTATTATTGTTCTTTTTTCGGCTTGTAGCGTCCCGTCAAAAGGGAATAGGGATGGTAAACGACCGCCTTTCGCACCGATTGCGGGAACGGATTTCTTTGAGGCCAGACGGGCGTTTGATAACGGTCTTTCTTTTGACACCATCGGCTTTCAGCAGGAACCTATTTGGCATATACGATTCGTAAATAATGATACGGTACTGATTTATAGTACGGATGTAGACTCCATGATTCGATTCCCGATCTATTATGACCATGATTCGATTTTCCATTTTGGAACGGAGTGGTTTCGGGTAAAAAGTTTGGACACGGATAGTCTGTTGTTTCAGCGTTTGGCTGTACAAGGCTTGCGTGTGAAAGAACCACGTTCGAATGTTTATATGAAATTTTATTCAGAGCGCTTTATCAAAGACTCACTGAAGACAACGATCGATGAGCTAAGGAAACCTAGCAAAGCAGATACCGCATTTATCCGTGAGCGGGTAGAGCGCGCCAATCGCAACCCGGAGTCGATCGACAGTGCTTTTTCAGCCAGGCACGGTGTGGAGCTGACGAGTATCGACGGGAATCTGACGGTAGAACGTTATGAATATGACGAGGGTGAAGAACTTGGAAAGACGGCCGCTTACCGGTACTTGTATCCGGAGTTTGATATTGAGATTAAAGATGTTTATAAAGAGTTTTATTATTCCTTTTCGGTGCTTGTTGATGAGTATGGAAAAATGCGTGTAGGTAAATTTGTTACAAGTCCCGAATTTGAAGAGTCCCGTAAGCGGGTGCTTCAGGGAATCATTGACGTGTATCTGCACAACCTGATGGAAATAAAGCCTGGAACGACTTTAGGGATGCCGCATAGCACGTTAATTATGCTCCACGTGAAAGGGGTTCCTTAATTTTGTTAATTTGATACCATTATAACTATTTAACCACTTATCTGATTATGAAAAAGATTTATCTGATACTCTCATTTGTCTTGTTGTCCGGTGTCGTGTTCTCTGCGGAAGTTGACACCGTGGAGGTCTATAGTAAGGCGATGAATAAAAACATCAAGACAGTTACGATTTTGCCAGAAAGCTATGAGGAGGAAGCCGATTTTCCGGTTTTATACCTTCTTCATGGTTATGGTGGTAATTATGCAGACTGGGTTAATCGGGCACCGGAACTAAAGGCTTTGGCGGATCGGTATTCGATGATCGTCGTTTGTCCGGATGGAGGCGTTGGTAGCTGGTATTGGGATAGTGAGGAGGATTCTTCCTTTCAGTATGAAACTTTTGTTGCGAAAGAGCTGATCGCCTGGGTAGACGGCGAATTGAAAACCCGGAAGGATCGGACAGCGCGTGGTATAACAGGTTTAAGTATGGGAGGACACGGCGCTCTTTACCTAGCGATGAGGCATCAAGATGTTTTTGGAGCAGGTGGCAGTATGTCTGGCGGGGTTGATATCCGTCCGTTTCCTCTGCGCTGGGATATGGCAAAACGACTGGGAAGTTATGCAGAAAACCCCGATCGTTGGGAGAAGCATACAGTTGTTAATCAGGTTCACCTGTTAACGCCTGGATCGTTGGAGCTGCTGATTGATTGTGGTACAGAAGATTTTTTCTATCAGGTTAATGAAAGTTTGCACGACAAGCTATTGGCTCGCAATATCCCGCATAGTTACATTGTAAGACCTGGTGCGCATAATTGGGATTATTGGACAGAAGCGATCCATTACCAAGCGCTGTTTATGCATCGTTATTTCGAAAAGGCCACGTCGGCAGATTAAATACGGTTAGGCTATTGGGGTGATGAACTGGTTTGCCGGTGGGCGACTGGCAGGCTAGCGGATGTAATTTTGATCAGCGAAATCGTCATCTGAAGACGTGTCATCGCCGTAACCTATAGCCGGTTCCGTACTCTTCTGGATGGTGAATTCCTGCTCTACTCGCTTTCTTTTTCCCCTGGCCAGAAAACCTAACAAGAAGCCAAGCGCAAACAGGACGCCTAAGATTGCTAGTTTGGGAATTTGTACATCCCCAAAGATCCAAAATGTGACGGTGTCCGTATTGTTCATTAAGATGATGGTTACCAATACGGTCATGATAATGATGAAAATGGTTTTTGCTCTCATGGCAGGGTTCGGTTTGGTTCTTTATACTAAAGATAAATCGTTATCGATAGATAAAGATAAATAATCTAATAAGAATAACTCAGACTGTACTGTAAAATAAATTTCTTCGGGTTGTTTTCGTTTACAGCGATGCCTTTCAGCCCTAATTCAAACTCCGGTAAAACGAAACGGAAGAAATTGACGTCGGCGAGCAGTTGCACGCCGTAAGTTCGCGGTTTTGGCTGGTTGCCGACTCCAATATCTTCAAAATCGGCAAAAAGGTTGGCTTTGAAGCTTTTAACATAAGCCAGCGGGCCGATGTCAAAATCAGGATAAGCAATCGGGAGCTTATAGTTGAGAAATAAGGTATTGGAAGGTTGCGTCGGCGTGAGTTGATCGAAACCGCTGACCATGGGGATGATGTTCTCGTATGCAAATACGCCGCTCCTTTCCTGCATGTTGAAACGTAGCTGAGTTGAGTGGTTCGTTGCCAGGCCTGGAAAGTAGAATGTCGACTGCAAAGCTAGTCGCGTCCCTGTAAGGTGGGAAAAGGGCAGGTGCCGATAGTTTAAAGAGATGTTCTGTCCCCAACGAGGGGCCAGATCAAGCTGTGCCCGCCGGGCATTTCTGCCAAGCGAGACCTGGTAATGAAGTGGAAACTCGATATGCTTGATTAGAACATTCTGAAAATCGGGTCTGTTGATACCGTACCGATGGGTGTAGGAGCTTGCAATTCCGAGGTTGATGTTGTAGTTGTAGTTCAGGCGGTTGATGGAAAAAGGGAATTGAACTTGGAACTGACTGTAATGTTCACGCCACCGTGCCGGGTATATTTCTTTGCTTTGGGGGTGTCGTACATTGGCCAGCTGTTCTCTGTTGTGGTAAGCTGCTGAAAATTTAGGGTAATACCGGTTATAGGCAAATTCGGTTTGAAAGTTCAACGCATGGATATCAGGATCAAAGGTACCTCCAACTTTTACCGCCAGGGTATTCATGATGTTGTTTGACAAGAAAAATAAACCCGGTTTGTACTCGGTGAGATTATCATATTCCCCATCGTTAATGGAGATGCTGTGAAAGTTAAAGAGATGTGCGATCTCTTTATAGGCTTTGTGTTGAAATTTGCGCGTGCTATCGAGACTATGCGCGCGTGGTAAGTTGATCGTGTCTGAGAGGGGCTTAAAATAGCTGATAAAGGAATTCTCGATATCTCTAATATCACGACTGTGCAGCGTGTCTAAATAGAGACTTTGAATCTCATAGTTCCTACCTGTATAGTTGCTAAAAAATATTTTGTTGTCCTCGGCTTGGTACGAAGGGTTGAAAGCGCCGTATCGAACCGATGTTAGCTGGCGGATTTCACCGGTCTCTGGGTTTAATAAATAGAGATTATCAATCCCGTTATAATGGGCTTTGAAGAGAATCCCATCGCCAGTATATGAGGGGTCAGCTATCTCCTGAATCTGATGGTCTAATAATATCCTGCTACTTTTATTAGCAAGTGAAAATTCGATGATGGATGAGCCTTCGCTGTTCCTGCCTACGACTAAAATATGACTGCCGTCTGGTTGGAAAGAAGGATGGGAAAGATTACGGTCGCCCGGTGAGGGAATGCGGTTTATTTCATTGCCGGTTTCGGTGTCGATTACGACGAGGTAGTTTTCATTTTTTAGGTCGATTTCAATCGCGGCAATCTTGGTTGCGTCCTTGCTTAAGGAAGGGGAGAAAAGCCTGCTCTTTTTTGTGATTTTCCACCGACGTTTAGTCGATAAATCGTAATAGTGAATAACCGAGTAACTCCTTAATTTGAAGCGTGGGTCTTCGCGGATTTCATTCCATACAAATTGTTCAGCAGCATACGAGAAGTAAGGGCTGTTCTGCCTGCCTGTTTTAACGACTTCGACAGTCTCCTTACCGTCTTTTAATTGTATGATAGAATTTACACGAAGTGGGGATTCCTTGATAGCGTAAATGACCCCATTGTCGGAGGCTTGTGGGTAGTAGTAGCTGGTCGGGAACTTCGATGAGGGAACAGCTTGCTTCGTGTATTCTTTGATTGATAGGGATGAAGATTGAGCCTGCCATAAATCCCTCAGTTCATCGACTGTTTGTTGGTGCCATTGTTTGGTATTGTAGCCGGTTATTTTCTTTAAGGACCGGGAGAAATTATAGGGCCTGATGGGGTTTTTGGCAATGCGGCTGAGCAGCCTGTTGGTGATGCTGTCTCCATAGTCTCTATGAAGCTTGGTAGTCATAAAGTACCCCAGTTGATAGTAGCCGGGGGTGATGTCTTTATAGGACCCCAAGTAGTCTTTCTGATAGCTGTAGTTTTTGTCCTCAAGAAGGTTTGCGCGAAAGTTCATCTCCCACGAGGGGATGACGCCTCTTCCACCTTTGGTGAAACGTGTTTCAGTAAGAACTGCATCGCCCTCATAGAACCACGAGGGTAGGGCAACGCCAAAGAAAGCTAGACCTAATTCTTCGAAGGGGAATTTAATGCTACCTGTCAGTTTGTCAAACTGAACTACATGTCGGTACTCATGTACTGCTAGCGTGGTGATCCAATCTACTGGGTCGCCTCCCTGTGGGGGAGTGGTGTAGAATTCCGACTTGCGCGGGGCGAGCTGTACATAGCCATTGGCTTCTAAAGTTCGGTTCTGAAGGATGATGTTTATTTTTCTTGGTTTAATACCAAGGGTGTGACTTATCGATCTGATGTTGGTTTTTAGGACGATTGCTGTTTGTTCTGCGAGATCGCGGAGCTCAGTAGGGTAGATGAGGTTGAAGCTGGGCTCATTTATTTGTTCCCACTTTACACTAGGTGGAGCTTGGTCGGAGCTGATGAGCTGTGCCGAGACAGGTGAAAAAGAAATACTTAACAGTAATGTGTATAATAGTTTGATTAATAATTGTTTATGTGTATTTGTATATATCTTCATTGCTGTATGCTAAAATATTTAGCGTAAAAATGAATATTGAGGTCGATGTAATGTTAATTTATAGTTTATGTTGTTTATATTTTTGTCTGATTTATAGTAGTTTATAGTTTTATAACGAATTGTAACAATCGATGTTTTATGAGTTTCTGTCTATTGGTTTAATTAACAAAATTTACATCAAGTATGTGTTTTTGTCGATTCAATTATTTTCCTTCGAAAGTACACTATGTTTTTTGAATAATCATCATGAATAAAAAAATAGTTTTTTAGTTTCCGACAGCTTAGTTTTTATAAGCTGATTTTTAAAACTGAGAGTCTTTTCCTGGGAAAGACGGGAATCTTCAAAAAGTACAAATTTTAATTTTCCTGTTTTTCTTGGTTGGAAGTCTCTGGCTGGTTTGAAAAATTATGAGCTTGTCGCGGAATGATATGTGAAGTGGAATGATATGATCTGGTTGAGATCGGAGCAAACCTTGGGAACTAAGTAAAATCTTAGCTGTCATAATGGCTGATTTTTATTTCGGTAGTCTTTGTGAGCTGCTTTTCACTTGTGCAATCTTTATGTTGATTGTAGCTGCTGTTTCTAGAAATATCCGATGAAAATTGTGATATCTTGGGAGCGCTTTCTTCCGGACATGTTGAGGAGTAATGGTATTCTTTCTGTTAGGAATTCTGAACCCGTGCACTTCTGTAGCATTGGGGCGTTTTGAGTTAGCCTGTTTTGTGATCTTTATTTTTGGGCCTGATTTATGTTCAAAGTGCCTGAGATTGGCCTTGGTTTTTTGATGTGTAAATGTCTATCGGCGGACTTGAAATTGACTCGGAGTTGGACGATATAAGACGCTAGTTGGCGTCTTGTAAGTTGATTTTTTTACGAATCTACATGAGTATTTTTCCGTCATGATCGGAGTGGAGGAGCGGGATATTGGATTGCTAATATTTCGGGTGATCCCTTTAAACTTCCGGGTGCTTCGTGTAAAAAAGAACGTTGATCTTAAAGTTGTTTGCATGATATTTTTGTTGCTTTAAGGATGGTTTTCTGGTAGTTGGGTGTTGTGCGGAATCTGTTTGATTTTCGGTAAGAAAACCAATGTCTGCGCATCTTGATTTATACACTAAGGGAGGTTTTTAGTTCGGTATATGTTGTGTGGGAACTCAATGTTTAGTCGGTACTTTTGGAGGGAATAACTCCTGAAATTTGTCTCTTTTTAGAAAAAACGGCTTATTTTAAAGCCATTTAAAGGCGATATTTTGAAGAGAACGGTAGTTTCTATGTAAAACCTCATCGTTGGCTCATATCGAGTTAAATGGGCAAAAAAGGATAAGTATCGGTTTTTATCAGGATTTTAACTCTTCTATTTTACGGGAATATTTTCGGGTTTGATACCATTTTTTCACATAAGGATAAGAGAAAACGGTACCTAAAACGATGACAGCTCCAGCATAAAATCCGATGCTCATTTTCTCTTGTGTGCCAAAGAAAATCCACGCTAATATGATACCGTAAACAGGTTCCAGATTGGTGGTAAGAGCCACCGTAAAAGCGCTTAATTCCTTCATGACAACGACTGCTAAAACATAGGCTGTAGCGGTGCAGACTGTTCCTAAAAGCAGGAGGTATTTCAGGTCGGAAGGAGCAAGGTTCATACGCGAATCGTACATGTTCGTGATGGCCATGTAGATCGATATCCAGAAAAATGCACCGGTCATTTCGTAAAAACTGATGGTTGTCGCGCTGCCTTTGCTAACTAATTTAGAGTTGATAATTGAAAAACAACTCGCCAAAAAAGCGGCAATTATACCGTAAATAATGCCTTGAATATAGTTGGCTTCAAAGGTAAATATAAGGTAGATTCCGATAATGATAACAAGCCCGACAAGAATGTCTACAGGTGATATTTTCTGCCGTTTGAAAATGGGTTCGAGTACCGCCGTAAATAGGGTCACTGACGACAGGCAGACGAGTGTTATCGATACGGTCGAGGTCTTGATGGATTCGAAAAACAGGATCCAATGTGCCCCTACAATTGCACCGGTAAGCACATATTGGAGCAGTTGTTTGCGCGTAACAAAGAGGCTTTTACGCCGAATAAGAAAGTAGACCAGTAGAGAAAGCGAAGCGATGAGTACACGATACCATACGAGGTAGATCGACGATACCTGAATGAGCACCCCGAGTATCCCTGTAAATCCCCATATCAACACCGTTAAATGGAGGACCCATATATTCTTATTTCGTATTTTAAGCATTTTTAGACCTACTTAGGCGCTTTGATCAGCAAGATAATAGAAAGTGTTCCGAAGATTACATTGGGGATCAGCACAGCAATTAATGGAGATAATCCTCCCTTTAAGGAGAACATCGTGGCAAACTGGATAAATAAGATGTAGGTAAAGCTCAGTGCAATACCGACCCCAAGACTAAGCCCTATTCCGCCTCGTACCTTTCTTGAAGACAGGGCAACTCCCATCAAAGTTAAGATAAAGGCAGAGAACGGATAAATATAGCGTTTGTATTTTTCAAGTAAGAGTTGGGTCATATAGCCGGTACCTCTTAGTTTTTCCTTTGCTATCCGATCATTCAGCTCATCCAGATCCATCGCGATAAAGATATTATCGTACACTTCGAAATCCTTTGGAGTCATGTCAAGCGTCGTGTCCTTCGAAGTGCCTTTGATCATTTCCTCTTTGAGACTGTCGATGGTCCGGATAGAATAATTTTGGATATTCCATTTTGTATTGACAGAATCCCAGGAAATACGGTCTGCGATGAGTTTGCTTTTTAGCTCCTGACCATCAAAAACCTCGAGTATAAAGTCATATCCGATTTTCCGGTCATTATCGAAACTTTTGATGTAGACAAATGTATTCGGGTCAATCTGCATGTGGGTTGATGTCTTCGTATTGCTGTCCATAGGTTTGACATACACATTCTCGAAGCCAATTTTGAGCTTATTGGTTTTCGGAATAACATATAGATTAAAGACGAAAGTCACCAGAAAGATGATGGATGCAGATATAATATAGGGTTTTAAAAAGCGGTTAAAGCTCATTCCCCCGCTTAAAATAGGGACAATTTCTGTCTGATCAGCCATTTTTGCCGTAAAGAAAATTACGGCTATAAAATTGATAAGCGGAGAAAGAAAGTTTAGGTAAAATGGGATAAAACCAGCATAGTATTCAAAAGCGATCTTCGAGAGGGGAGCCTTGTGTTCAAGAAAGTCATCCAAGCGCTCCGATATATCGAAAATAACCATCACAACCGTAAAGATTGCCATCGTAAACACGAAGGTCCCCAGGTATTTTTTTATGATGTATTTATCGATAATTGTTAATTTCATTACGCTTTGACGTTCTTCTGTTATAGTTTTTGATCGAGTTTAACAACCATTTCTTTTTTCCAATCGTAAAAGGTGTCATTAACAATGTGTTTGCGAGCTTCACCCATCAACCAAAGGTAAAAATGCAAATTATGTAAGCTAGCAATTTGCGCTCCGAGAATTTCTTTTGAACGGATCAGGTGACGTAGATAGGCTTTCGTATAGATCTGGTCTGCAAAGAGATCACTTGTTGCATCAATCGGAGAGAAGTCGCTCTCCCATTTTTTGTTTTTGATGTTGATAATACCTTCTTTCGTGAAGAGCATCCCATTTCGTCCATTACGTGTAGGCATGACGCAATCAAACATATCAATCCCCAGAGCTATATTCTCGAGCAGGTTTACCGGAGTGCCGACACCCATTAAGTAACGAGGCTTGTCGGCGGGCAGGATATTGCAAACCACTTCGGTCATGGCGTACATCTCTTCTGCAGGTTCACCGACAGATAGTCCGCCAATGGCATTGCCATCGCGTTCGTAGGAAGCAATGGTTTCCGCCGATTTTTCTCTCAGATCTTTATAAACCGAACCTTGTACGATAGGAAAAAGTGTTTGCTTATACCCGTATAGAGGCTCCGTTTGATCAAAGCGATCGCAACAGCGCTTTAACCAACGGTGAGTCATATCGACCGACTTTCGCGCATAGGTGTAATCACAAGGATAGGGCGTACATTCGTCAAATGCCATGATGATATCTGCGCCGATCACCCGTTGAATATCCATGACGTTTTCAGGGGTAAACAAGTGTTTGGAGCCGTCGATATGGGAGCGGAAGGTAACGCCTTCTTCTTTTATTTTTCGGACTTCCGTTAAGGAATAAACCTGGTAACCACCACTATCGGTTAATATAGGCTTATTCCAGCCATTGAATTTGTGGAGCCCTCCGGCAGCTTGAATCACATCCAGTCCCGGCCTCAGGTATAAATGATAGGTATTTCCTAAGATAATTTGAGCTTGGATATCGTTGATTAGCTCGCTTTGGTGTACTGCCTTAACGGAACCCGCAGTTCCCACCGGCATGAAAATAGGCGTTTTGATATTGCCATGAGCTGTTTCAATTTCTCCGGCTCGTGCTTTGCTTTGACTGTCTTTTGCTTCCAGCGTAAATTTCATGGACTTTAATTATCTTGTCGGCTTGCAAAAATAACAAAAATACATGGTTATATTTGAGGTGTTTATTGCTAAATGACTGGTTTTGGATATAACGATTGATAATTACCTTCCTTTTTGGCCTCTGGCGGTGTTGGCGTTTGCTCTTTTGGTTCAACTTTATTTTCTTTTGTTCGTTTATCGAAAATTAGCGACAAGAAAAGTGCAGGGGCTTCCCGATGGAGCTCAGACACCTCCGCTTTCCGTCGTAATTTGCGCAAGAAATGAGGAGGAGAACCTAAAAGAAAATCTTGAATTGGTACTTACACAGGATTATCCAGATTATGAGGTTGTCGTGGTCAATGATTGTTCATATGACGATAGCGAATGGGTGCTGAAGGAGTTTTCACAAAAATACGCCCATTTAAATGTAGTGACCCTGAAAGAAGACGTACGCTTTAAACATGGTAAAAAATTCGCAGTAACAATGGGCATTAAGGCTGCCAAGAATAATCTAATGGTATTTACCGATGCGGACTGTCGCCCGCAATCTGCTCACTGGCTTCGGTATATGGGTAACTCTTTTGAGGGGGACAAGGAGATTGTGCTCGGTTATTCCCCGTATATAAAGCATCCGGGTTTTCTGAACCGCTTTATCCGCTTTGAAACTTTTCATACCGCAATTAGCTATCTTTCACATGCGTTAAAACGTAATCCTTATATGGGGGTAGGGCGTAACCTTGCTTATACCAAAAGTCTGTTTTTTAAGGGGAAAGGTTTTGCTTCACATATGCATATTTTGTCTGGAGACGATGATTTATTTGTCAACCAAAATGCAAATCGGCACAATACCACGATTTGCATTGATTCGGATGCGCATGTTTGGAGTGAGCCGAAACGGACTTACTCCTCTTACGCATTGCAGAAAACTCGTCATCACGGGGCATCAGAAGCATATAAAACAGGCCATAAATGGATGCTGAGCATGCAAGTGGGCTCAGCTGTTACTTTTTACCTGTTTCTGATACTTTGTTTATTTTTATACCCTGAGTGGTGGTATTATTTGGCGGGTGCTTATGTATTACGTCTGCTGATCCAGCTTGTAATTTATCGGCCCTGCATGAAAAAGCTCCAGGTAGGTGATTTGCTTCCTCTTTTACCGATAATGGATATATTTTTCTATTTTTATACCACTTTCAACGGGTTTTTCTCGCTCTTTAAAAAAGAGACACGTTGGAAATAAGCATTTAATTTTTTTGATTTTGAATACGAATTCTGAGGTTGTTTATAAGTATTTTCCGAATCTGACGGAGGTGCAGAAAAAGCAATTTGATATGTTGGAAGATTGCTATCGCGATTGGAATGCAAAGATTAATGTCATATCCAGAAAAGACGTTGATAGTCTCTATGTGCGACACGTTTTGCATTCGTTAGCCATTGCGAAGTACGTGGAATTTAAGCCAGGTGAAAAAATATTGGATGTCGGAACGGGTGGAGGTTTCCCCGGATTGCCACTAGCGATTCTGTTTCCGGAAACTGAATTCTTACTGGTAGATTCGATAGGCAAAAAAATTAAAGTTGTCAATGAAGTAGCTTCATCTATCGGTTTAAAAAACCTAAAAGGCCTACATGCAAGGGCAGAGGCTGTCGAAGGAAGATTTGATTTTATTGTATCTCGTGCGGTAACCCGATTGAAAGATTTTTATCCTTGGGTAAAAGATAAAGTCACAAAACAGTCGAAAAATGCCATTCCAAATGGTATCTTATACCTTAAGGGCGGAGATCTTCGGGAAGAGATTCGTGAGTCAAACTTGGAGGCGAGCTTAGTTCCGATCGCTGATTATTTCAACGAAGACTTTTTTGAAACTAAATATATCGTATACATCCCTTTCTACTGATTTTATTTCTCGGTTATCATGCATGTTAATTCTTCTGAGCTTGATGCACTGGCACTCGATTTTATAGCCGGTGTTGGTTCGATCACACAACGGAATTTAATTGATTATTTTGGGTCGCCTAAGGCGGTTATTGAGGCTTCAGCCGATGAGCTTCAACAAATAAGTGGTGTGGGGAAAGTCTTATCAGCTAAGATAATAGCTGGTAAATCTGAAGCTTATAAGAGAGCGGAAAAAGAGCTCTTGTTTGTAGAAAAGCATCAAATTAAGATCTATTCTTATACGGATAAGTCTTATCCGAAGCGCTTACGCGAATGCCCCGATGCACCCATGGTGTTTTATTATCGCGGAAATGCAGATCTAGATTCAGCGCGTATTGTAAGTGTGGTTGGAAGCAGGAAGGCCACACCTTATGGGCGGATGCTTTGTGAAGAGCTGATTGAAAAATTAAGCGATTACAACGTGTTGGTTGTCAGTGGTCTGGCTTACGGTATCGATGTCTGTGCTCACAAAACAAGTCTTGATCACCGGATCCCGACTGTCGGTGTTCTTGGTCATGGTCTGCATACAATATACCCTTCCGTTCACCGTAATATTGCTGTGAAAATGTTGGATAACGGAGGATTACTTTCTGAGTTTCCTTCAGATACGCCAGCTGATCCGAAGCATTTTCCGCAAAGAAACCGAATTGTAGCGGGTTTAGCCGACGTGACAGTAGTAGTTGAAGCTGCTAAACGTGGTGGGGCTTTGATCACAGCTGAACTGGCCAATAGTTATGACCGCGATGTATGTGCTTTTCCTGGAAACATTGGCAATGAATATTCTGCCGGGTGCAATCTTTTGATAAAAAGTCATCGTGCTCACTTGATAACAAGTGCAGAGGACTTAGGTTACTTGATGGATTGGCAGCCAGTGAACCGTGCGGAGAAAGAGGAAGAAAAAGTAGCCCATATACGATTGAGTGACGTCGAACAAACTGTTTACAATATCGTGAAGGAAGGGGGAATGATAAGTATTGACGGTATCCTAAATCAATCCAAGGTCCAACCGAATAAACTGCCTATCGTTCTCTTGGAGTTGGAAATGAAAGGTTTAATCATTATAACGCCGGGTAAAATGTACCGTGTGACCATTCAAGGTAGTGTATAAACCGAGTTTTTTATTTCGCCTAATGCGATTTTGGAGTCGTCTTCCAAGTCAGGGTGCCGCTCGAAATACTAACGTGATCCCAGTGGTCTTCGTTAAATGCGATGTGAACAATGCCCGCCGTCGGAATATTACCTAAGTAATTGTCTGTAAGGTATTCTGCAAACTCCGTAATCCCGGGGTTATGACCAAATAAAGCAATGTGGTTGTATTCGTCTGGCAGATGATTGACGATTGTAAGTAAGGTTTCAGTTGATGCTCCGTAAATCATGTTTTCCGGCTGAATTTGGGTAGCCGGTACATGAAAGGTTTCAGCGAAGATCATCGCTGTACTAAGTGCACGTTTTGCCGGGCTACTGATAAAAAGTTCAGGCTGGATGTCATAATAACGAAGTTGCATGCTCATCTTGTTTGCTTCTTCGTAACCCACTTCATTTAGTGGCCTATCGAAATCCCGCACCCCGGAAGGGTGACTGGACTCAGCGTGTCGAATCAGAAAAAGATGTTTTCCCATTATTGATTTTTTCAATAATATGTTCAACTATCATGCCTGAATCGATTCCATTCATACATGCAAAATCACCCCGATAACATACTTTATTCCCAAAAACAGAGCATGGCCTACAATAAAGGTCGATTTGTATGCAATCTTTTTCGCTTTGTCCATAGCCTAAGAAACCGGCGTAGGGGTGAGTAGCGCCCCAAATAGAAACGCATGGTGTACCCATTAAGGAAGCCATATGCATTCCAGAAGAGTCCATGCTAAGCATCAAATCAAGTCCGGCGATCAATTGCAATTCTTCCTCTAACTGAACTTTGCCAATTAAACTGACTGTGTTTTTAAATTTCTCTTCCCATGAATCGGCGATTGCTTTTTCTTCGGCACCACCTCCGAAAACCAGGAGACGGTAGCCTTGCTTATCGAGTGCACTCACAACTTCCTCCATCTTTTCGCGTGGGTAGACCTTCTCACGATGTTTTGCAAAGGGTGAAATGCCAATGATAGCTTCATGATGATCTAAATACTGCTTTAGAGGTTCGTTAGCGGAAGTGCCTGCAATTGGTAGGCGATGATCCAGCATGAAAGGGAAACCCAGTTTTCTGAACACATCTGCATAGCGTTCTGTTGTCGGCCGCAGCCTTTTGAACAGCTTGTTTTCCTTTTGGGTCAGCTGTTTTTTTTCCGTTCGTCCTTTATCAATACGGATGCTTTTTACCTGACTAAAAGTTTTAAAAAAGAAAGAAAGGATATTACTTCGAAGGTTGTTGTGCAGGTCTGCGATAGCAATAGGTTTGTACTGCCTGAGTTCCTTATATAAAGAGTAGAGGCCGGGTATACCTTGGTGTTTTCCGTCTGATTGTAGCGTATGAAAGGTGACTTGAGGAATATGAGCAAAGAAGGGTTTGAAGAAACTTCTGCTCACCATGATGATCTGAACATCCGGGTTCTGCTCGCAGAATTCCCGTATAATAGATGCGCTCATGGCTACGTCCCCAATGGCTGAGAACCGGAAAACGAGCAGGTTCTTGTCAGCGTTCATACGCTCTTATTTTGATGAATACAGAACAGGGTTAAGACTCGGGTCATTGTACATTTTCATCTGTTTGTACACTTTCATAATCTTTTTCCCTTCAATAATGTCATTGAGCAGTTCGTCGATACTCGTTGAAAGATCTTTTTGTTGTTCCATTAAAACCGCTAATTTGGTTTTGCAAGCATCCAGATGAGCTTGGTCAGCGTCTTCACGCAGGGTTTCCAATTTCATATGATAGATCTTTAAAGCCAAAATAGATAGACGGTCGATTGCCCATGCCAGACTTTCAGTATTGATGGTAGCATCTGGTTTAGGTATGATATTATCGTATTTATTCAAAAAATAACTGTCAATGTATTCGACCGTATCGGTGCGCTCTTGGTTTGACTTATCGATCCTGCGCTTCCATTGCAGCGCCATCTCAGGAGCGATGTTCGGGTCACGAACCTCATCCTCCATATGCCACTGAACGGTATCGATCCAGCATTTTAGATACAACAGGTGTTCTATTCGCTCTGGCGGATAGGGGTTCTGGATAGGGAAGTCTATTTCATCATGAACATGGTAATCCTTGATGGCTGCTTCGAAAATAAGATTTGCTGAGTCACTGATCATGCCCAAATTTACGGATTAATATTCGCTTTTCGAGCAGCGAAATAATCTGCGACGGCTTTTGTATCGAGGCAGTTAAAACAGTGTTCTGCTTGCAAACCTCCCTTTCGAGCCATGTGGATGCCGTATTTCATATATTCCAGTTCTTCTGTATGATGCGCATCGGGGTTGATGGACAGCATGACACCTTTTTCCAGGCAATATGACAACCACCGCCAATCGATATCAAGACGCAAAGGATTTGCGTTGATTTCAATAATCACCTGATTGGCGGCACATGCATCAATTACTTTCTTGTGGTCAATCGGATACCCCCGTCTAACCAGTAGCTGCCGGCCGGTAGGGTGACCAAGAAAGGTGGTATAGGGGTTTTCGATCGCTTTGATCAATCGGGCAGTAGCCTTCTTTTCGTCCATAGAAAGCTGGGAATGAATGGACGCGACTACAAAATCGAAGCCAGCTAAGATCTCGTCCGGGTAATCCAACGAGCCGTTCGATAAGATGTCTGATTCAATTCCCTTGAAAACGTGAAAGGGTGCCAGCTTCTTGTTCAGGGCATCGATCTCTTCCCATTGTCCCTTCACCTGGTCGATCGTTAACCCACTTGCGTAAACGGCAGTTTTCGAGTGATCCGATATTCCAAAGTATTCCAGATTCAACTGGTCACGGCAAAAGAGAGCCATCTCCTCAACCGAAAATACACCATCACTCCAAAGACTGTGATTGTGCAGTGCGCCTTTGATGTCTGAAAATTTTACCAGATCTGGGAGCGCATCCGTTAAAGCGAGCTCTATCTCTAAGTTTCCTTCGCGCATTTCTGGAGCGATAAAACTCATCTTTGCTTGCTTATAGATACCTTCCTCTGATTCTAAGGCAGGGATTGCTGTTTCTGGCAATTGATCTTTGAGAAGGTTAACATGCGACTGCGAACCCGTTGTTTCGATTAAACGAGCTGAAAATGATGTAGGGTCGCAATAGTGAAAAATAACGTCAATCCCGGAACGGTGCTGACAGGATATATGTTGGTCTTTTTGTTCGATCCCTTCCAGTTCATCGATATTCTGAAGGACAGCGTATAAGGGATCTGCTGGCAGCGCGACCAAAATATCGATACTGCTGACAAGCTCCATCAGCCGGCGCATGTCACTAGTTAAGGCAAATTTTGTATCTGTATCGAGTTGGTTACGAAGCTTTTCTAGTATTTTGTCGGCAGTTTTTTCCGCATCGGCAAACCGAAATTTACCTTGGTTTTCCATCGCATATTCCAGAACGTTTTGTAGTTTAGCCTGCGTTTTGGCACCGAAACCCTTGAGCTTCGATATTTTATCTTCCTTACAAGCATACCATAGCTCGGCTTCATTATCGATACCGAGGTCGTTCCAAATAACCGACATTTTCTTCGGACTGATCCCTTTGATCTTCAATAGGGGGACTATTCCGGGAGGCGTTTGCTGAATCAGGTCGTTCAGTTCGCTCATGTGGCCTTTTTCGAGAATTTCGGTGATCTTGTTGGCTGTGCTTTTCCCAATTCCAGGTATTTCACTCAGTTCTTGTGTGCTTTTTGAGGCAACAGCAAAGGGTAGTTTTGCTATCGTTGAAGCTGCATTGCTTATCGCTTTAACCTTAAAAGAGTTTTCGCCATGAAACTCCAATAGCTTAGCTAATAGTTTGAATTCACGCGTAACCGCCTTATTATTCATGGTCTCGTTATTTTATCGTAATCGTATAAGGCAATCGGGCTTGTATCCCGGTTTGTTCTAATGTTCCCTTGGCTTGTTGATATACCGGATATGCAGAACCTAGCTCTTGCTTTAAAAACCACTGACTAATCCTATCCTTACTATTACCCAATAGGGATTCGAACGGATCAGAAATAGCCGGATAGGTCACGATCTTGTATTCATCGAGTTCCGCTTTGCTTGCAGCAGCTACGATTGCATCATCAATTCCACCAAGCTTGTCAACCAGACCTAATTCAAGCGCTTGTGACCCCGACCACACCCTGCCTTGTCCGATACTGTCGATGTAGCTTTGTTTCTTGTTCCGGCCGTCAGCTACCTTTTGGGTGAAAGTATCGTAAATTTGATTTACACTTCGCTGGATGATTGCTTCTTCTTGTGCTGTTAATGGTCTATTGATCGATCCCAGATCAGAGAATTCGCCGGTCTTTACCACATCGAACGTAACACCCAGTTTGTCATTAAAGAAGCCCTGCATGTTTGGAATAATACCGAATACTCCGATAGATCCGGTGATGGTATTGGGTTGTGCAAAAATCGAATCGGCAGCGGTAGAGATATAATAGCCACCTGAAGCAGCCAAATCCCCCATAGACACGATAATCGGTTTAGTCGCCTTCGTAAGTTCCACTTCACGCCATATTACGTCAGAGGCCAGCGCACTTCCTCCTGGCGAATTAACGCGCAAAACGACTGCTTTTACTTTGTCGTCTTCACGGGCCGTCCGGATAGCTCTTGATATCTTTTCTGAACCGATCTGCTTGTCGCTACCTTCACCTGAAACAATATCGCCTACTGCGTAAACCACAGCAATCCGATCTCTGCTGGTACCCGATTGGCTTGGGTCTTTTACAACGTACTTTTCAATGCTTACAGATTTTATTTTGTCTTTTTCCTCAAGGTTCAGTAATGATTTCAGTTCAGCAAGCACTTCGTCTTTGTATTTTGTAGCATCAACCAAGCCGTAAGTAACCGCATCGTCAGCGGTTTCAATTTTTAACTCATTTGCAATTTGAAAAAGTGAATCTGCTGAAATATCACGACTTGCTGCTATCTCATCCAGGTAATTCGTATAGATAGAACCTAAGAAAGAAGTTACCTGTTCTCTGTTCGCCGGACTCATTTTGTCGAGTATAAAAGGTTCCACTGCACTTTTATAGGTTCCCACTTTTATAACCTGAGCTTCAATACCGAGCTTTTCAAGAGTATGCTTAAAGAAAACGGACTGGCTAGACAAGCCGCTGAAGTCTATAATTCCTTCAGGATTTAGATAAACGTTATCAGCCGTTGACGCCAGATAATAGGTTCCCTGCGAATAATATTCACTATAAGAGAGGATAAACTTCCCGGAGGATTTAAAATCAATCAGTGCATCCCTGATTTCTTGGAGTGTCGCGAAGCTGGCACCCATCATGCTCATATCTAGGTAGATGCCTTTTATTTTGTCATCGGTTTTAGCATACTTTATTCGCGTCAAAATATCATTCAACCCGATATTTTCCGAGAACATATCAGCGAACCTATAAGCTTGGAAATTGTTCTTATTTGTTCTTTCCTCGATTGGATAATTCAAGGAGATATGAAGTACCGTATTATCGGATATCTCAACTGTCTTGTCAGACACGCTACTGACCCAGGCACCCATGATGCCAAAAGTGATAATGATGATCAAAAAGAAGGCTATGATAATGCCGACCAGCGTGGCCAATACTGATTTAAAAAATGATTTCATTCGGTTCTCTTTCTTAATTCGTTCAAATGCAAATTTAAGCATTAGATGTTTCCCCCGACATTATGTTACACTTTTTTAAATTTAACGGTTGTGATAACTGTTAGCTGATATCTTACGACCATGTATGAGAATTGTTTAGATCCATAATGGAATGACAATGGAATCCATCCGCATTTCATCCGCATTTTTGTTGTAAAAAAGTGGAGGTGGTATGTATTCGGTACATCTGAATTTTATCCGCGTGTTAAACAAGTTTAAAACAATTCTAGAAGTAAAATTTAATAGTTTTGCCGTATGAATGTCGTTTATCTGTTATTGGGCGCTAACTTGGGTGATCGGCGTAGGCAGCTGTCCCACGCGATACGTGAAATTGAACAGCATATAGGTGTTGTTGTCAAATGCTCTTCTGTATATGAGACAGAGGCCTGGGGTGTAGACGACCAGCCTTCTTATTTCAATCAGGTTCTCATGGTTGAGACTGCGTTGAAACCACGTGAACTCTTGGCGTCAACTCAGGGGATTGAAAACCGATTGGGGAGGACGCGGACGAAAAAGTGGGAATCACGTGTGATTGATATCGATATCCTGTTTTACAATGAACAGATAATCGAAGAGGAATCCCTGACGATACCGCATCCTTTATTGCATAGGCGCAAGTTTACGTTGTTGCCGCTCACTGAGTTGACAAAGGAGCTCATGCATCCGGTTCTAAGAAAAACAGTAGGGCAATTGCTACTGGAATTGGAGGACCCATTGGAGGTAAAGCGACTTGATGATGTCGAAGGGGATTAACGTTTTGTGCTCAGTTTCAATACAGATAGTAGGATGTAGGTTACGATAATGAGACCGATAGCAGCAAATTTGAATAAAGCGAAGAAAATGATGGAAAGGATAATGAGCGTATATTGATAAGCATTCTTTTGTATATCCAGGCTTTTAAATTTCAGTGCAATCAATGGCAATTCTGAAATCATTAAGAGGCTTAAAACCCCTATGAGAACCAAAAGGCCAGCAGTAGACTGGAAAATATCCCCAATAAAACCGGGTTGCTCGATCAGGTAGGGGATTGATAAGACAACAAGTGCTGACGAAGGAACGGGGAGGCCGATAAAACTATCACTTTGGCGTGTGTCGATATTGAATTTGGCTAAACGTAACGCAGAAAATATGGTTAAGATGAATGCTGTGTATGGAAGCCAAGAAGCTTGTTGCTCTGATCCGGTGGAAGTTCCAATAAGCTGAAAAATAATTACGGAAGGTAAGAACCCGAAGCTGACTACGTCGGCCAGGGAGTCGAGCTCTTTTCCTAAAGCAGAATTGATTTTCAGAGCGCGCGCTGCCAGACCATCGAAAAAGTCAAAGAACGCGGCTAATAAAATAGCATAACCGGCGCTCTTCAAATCTCCATTAAATGCAAAGACTATCCCGACGCACCCGCTAAAAAGATTTAGACAAGTAATGACATTCGGAAGAGAAAGCAGCATTTTATTCTAAATTTTAACGGTTCATGCTGATAAGAAACTCGTCATTATCGCGTGTCCCTCTCAACTGTTGCAAGAGGAATTCCATGGATTCATTCGAATTCATATCAGCCAGATGATTTCTTAATACCCAAATTCGTTGGATTGTTTCTTTATCGTGAAGAAGGTCGTCCCTTCTTGTGCTTGAAGCGGTTAAGTCGATCGCTGGGAATACACGTTTATTCGACAGCTTTCTGTCTAATTGTAATTCCATGTTCCCGGTACCTTTAAATTCTTCAAAGATCACTTCATCCATTTTTGAGCCGGTATCAATCAGCGCTGTGGCAAGAATGGTTAGAGAGCCACCGTGTTCGATGTTACGCGCCGCACCGAAAAAGCGTTTTGGTTTGTGCAAGGCATTTGCGTCAACACCACCGGAAAGAATTTTTCCGGATGCCGGAGCTACCGTATTATATGCACGTGCCAATCTTGTGATCGAATCTAATAAGATAACGACATCGTGTCCGCATTCCACCATTCTTTTTGCCTTTTCGAGTACGATGTTTGCAATTTTAACGTGACGTTCAGCTGGTTCATCAAACGTTGAAGCTACAACTTCGGCACGAACACTTCTTGCCATATCGGTTACTTCTTCCGGTCGCTCATCGATCAGGAGGATAATTAGGTATGCTTCTGGATGATTCTTAGCGATTGCATTCGCAACATCCTTTAAAAGCATTGTTTTACCCGTTTTTGGTTGAGCGACGATCAGTCCGCGTTGACCTTTACCGATAGGGGTGAACAGGTCGATAATCCGGGTTGAATAATTATTGGCGCCGTTATATAGTTTAAACCGTTCGGTAGGGAATAGCGGTGTCAAGTAATCAAAAGGTACACGATCCCGAACTTCTGCTGGATTTTGCCCGTTGATAGATTCAACCCGAACCAATGGAAAGTACTTCTCTCCTTCTTTCGGCGGGCGGATGCTTCCGCGGACAGTATCACCCGTTTTAAGTCCGAATAACTTGATTTGTGACTGCGACACATAGATGTCGTCAGGCGAAGTCAGGTAATTATAATCGGATGATCTTAAGAAACCATAACCGTCAGGCATGATTTCGAGTACCCCTTCGTTGGCAATAACGTTATCAAAATCTAATGCAGAGATGGAACTGCCGCTGTTTGAAGCTTGGTCACCTTTGTTGTTAGAAGTTTTTCGGTCTTGTTTTTCTGTTTGTGGATGCTGCTTTTCCTCTGTGCTGCGTGGGGTAGGTTCAGGTGTTCGGCTGTCAGCATGCGGTGCTGATGATCTTTCTGTTTTGTGATCCTCTGTCGATCGAATTGGTTTTACCAATCTCGTTCGTTTCCGAGGCTTTTCCTGTGAGTGTTCCTCTGTTTTCTCTTCGTTTGTAGCCGGAAAGGCAGAGATTTGTTGTGAAGTTGAGCTTGACTCATTGCTGCTTTTCCGTGAACGTGGTCTTGCCTTTTCAGGTTCGGCACTCGTTGGTACCTGCTCCTGGTTTGTGTCATCCCCTCCATTTTCGACAATTCTTTTAATGAGCTCTTGTTTTCTCAGTTTGTCGGCTTCCTTTATCCCAATTGTTTTGGCGATTTCGCGTAGCTCAGACACAAGCTTCGCGTTCAATTCATTAATATCCATCAAATAATTATTATAAATAAATCGGATTATTGCTGTTTAAAGCAGTTTCTATCTTTTCCAAATAGATCTGTTATGAAATATTTTTTTTCTAAGCGCTAAGATAATTTGATTTTCTCAACCTGAGTAATTTTGAGATTACGGCACAATTCTATGCATAAGATTTGGAAAATCAAAAAAAAAATGAAAATAATCGCCTTAACACTTCTATTTTAATAGTTTTGCATCAAATTTTATACAAAAAATATGACTAGAGCTGAGTTAATTCAGGAGATAAAAACGAAGCGTTCTTTTCTGTGTGTGGGTCTTGATACGGATGTCGCTAAGATCCCGGAATTTTTATTGGATTATGAAGATCCGGTATTTGAATTTAACAAGAGAATTGTTGAAGCTACTGCCGACTTGTGCGTGGCTTACAAGCCCAATATCGCATTTTATGAATATAGAGGGGCAGAGGGTTGGAAGAGCTTGCAGAAAACCTGGTCTATCTTGCCGGACAACTGTTTTACGATAGCTGATGCAAAAAGAGGGGACATCGGAAATACAGCTACGATGTACGCACGTGCATTTTTCGACGAAGGACAGGGAGGTCTGGGTTTTGATTCGATTACGGTAGCGCCTTATATGGGTGAAGATTCTGTGAAGCCTTTTTTGAAATTCGAGGGGAAGTGGGCGATCGTGCTTGCCTTGACCTCCAATGAAGGAAGTGCAGATTTTCAAAATACGATTGATCAGAATGGTTTGAGTTTATATGAAAGGGTAATTACTCGAACCAATCAATGGGGCAGTGAAGAAAGTTTGATGTATGTTGTAGGGGCCACACGTGGTGAGGCATTTAAAAAGATACGGAAACACGCTCCAAATCATTTCTTATTGGTGCCGGGCGTCGGCGCGCAAGGGGGAAGTCTGGATGATGTTTGCCGTTATGGGATGAATGGTGATTGTGGTTTGCTTGTGAATGCTACACGGTCCATTATCTATGCATCTAGTGGTAGGGATTTTGCAGAAAAGGCCCGTGAGGAAGCACTTGCTCTTCAAAAGCAAATGGAAAGTGAATTGGTGAAAGCGAATGTCATTTAATAAGCGTATATTTGTTGGTACAAATTAACACGATGGGTGACCTGTGAATTTATCACAATTCCGTAAAAAACCATGGTCTGGTTTATTTATTCACTATCAAATTGTACCTTTGTAACAGAGAAAAAACTAATTGGCGATTGAGCACAGTGCTTTTCTAAGAACGCCGATAAACGAGAGGATGCAGACAGCCCTCTCAAAATTCTATAATATGAGTTCAGAAAAAGAATTATTAGAAGAATTAACTACCGAAGAATACAAGTACGGGTTTACCACGGATATCGAAATGGAAGTGGCGCCCAAAGGCTTGACCGAGGATACGATTCGTTTTATTTCCGCGAAGAAGAATGAGCCGGAATGGTTACTCGAGTGGAGACTCAAAGCCTTCCATTATTTTATGGGAATGGGTATACCGACCTGGCAAAACTTTAAGCATCCTGACGTTGATTTTCAGGATATGTCCTATTATGCTGCACCGAAGGCTAAGCCTAAGTTGAACAGTATGGATGAAGTTGATCCGGAATTATTGGATACTTTCAATAAGCTGGGTATTCCATTGGATGAACAGAAGGTGTTGGCAGGAGTGGTAGCGGTGGACGCCGTATTCGACTCTGTGTCGGTGAAAACGACCTTTCAGAAGAAGCTGAAGGAGCAGGGTGTTATATTTTGTTCTTTTGGAGAAGCTGTACAGGAACATCCTGATCTTGTGAAGAAATATCTGGGAACGGTTGTTCCGTCGACCGATAATGTTTATGCAGCATTGAATGCGGCTGTTTTTTCTGATGGATCGTTTGTATATATACCAAAGGGAGTAAGGTGCCCAATGGAACTGTCTACCTATTTTAGGATAAACGCGGCGAATACAGGTCAATTTGAAAGGACATTGATCATTGCCGACGATAAATCTTATGTGAGCTATCTGGAAGGCTGTACGGCTCCTATGCGTGACGAAAATCAGATGCACGCGGCGGTTGTTGAGTTGATTGCAATGGAGGATGCTGAGATTAAGTATTCCACGGTGCAGAACTGGTTCCCGGGAGATAAGGACGGGAAAGGTGGTATTTATAACTTTGTGACAAAACGTGGTATTTGCAAAGGGGATCGGAGCAAGATTTCCTGGACTCAGGTGGAAACTGGCTCGGCGATCACATGGAAGTACCCCGGAGTGATATTAAAAGGGGATAACTCGGTCGGTGAGTTCTATTCTGTCGCTTTGACCAGAAACCACCAAGTTGCTGATACTGGTACTAAAATGATCCATTTGGGAAAAAATACCCGTAGCCGGATCATTTCTAAAGGTATTTCGGCAGGGGTTAGTCAGAATAGCTATCGTGGTTTGGTTAAAATTGCCAAAGGAGCCGATAATGCAAGGAACTTTACACAGTGTGATTCCATGTTGATCGGTGATAAGTGTGGCGCACATACCTTCCCTTATATCGAGACCAAAAATAGTACGGCGATGTTGGAGCATGAGGCTACGACATCAAAAATTGGAGAAGATCAGGTGTTTTATTTGAACCAACGAGGAATTGATTCAGAACAGGCAGTAGGTCTTATCATTAACGGCTATGCCAAAGAGGTCCTCAATCAGTTGCCGATGGAGTTCGCCGTGGAAGCACAGAAATTATTGGCGATCTCTTTGGAGGGCAGTGTCGGATAATCTTTGCGCGATACAACAAGAGAATAGTACAAGTATTTTAATTGATAAAAACAGCAAAAATAAAAATAAAGAAATGCTAAATATAAATAACCTTCAAGCGTCGATTGAAGATAAGCAAATATTAAACGGGTTGAACCTTCAGGTAAATCCAGGAGAGGTGCACGCAATTATGGGACCGAACGGGTCTGGTAAAAGTACATTAGCCTCTGTGCTGGCTGGTCGACCAGAATATGAGGTAACGGCAGGTGAGGTAACATTCGATGGGAAGGATCTATTGGAATTAGCTCCGGAAGAGCGCGCTGGTGAAGGACTTTTTCTTGCTTTTCAATATCCGGTAGAAATACCAGGGGTTTCTAACATAAACTTTCTTAAGACTGCAATCTCTGAAATTAGAAAATATAAAGGGCTTCCACCATTGAGCGCTAAAGAGTTTCTTGCTCTCGTTAGGGAGAAGCAGAAATTGGTTGAATTTGATGCTAAGTTAACTAATCGTTCGTTGAATGAAGGGTTTTCAGGAGGGGAAAAGAAACGAAATGAAATTTTCCAACTTGCGATGTTGCAGCCGAAGTTGGCTATTTTGGATGAAACGGATTCGGGATTAGATATCGATGCGTTAAAAATCGTAGCAAACGGAGTTAATCAATTGAGGTCACCTGATAACGCTTTCGTATTGATTACGCACTATCAAAGACTCTTAGAATACATTGTGCCCGATTTTGTTCATGTGTTGTATAATGGCAAGATTGTTCGTTCTGGTACCAAAGAGTTGGCTTTGGAATTAGAAGAAAAAGGCTATGATTGGATTAAAGAGAATGTTAGTGCCTAAAATGCAATTTATAAAATAATGATTACACAAGTTTCCAGCTCTTTATATCAACAACTGATCAATTCAGACGATGTTCTAATTTCACCGTCTGTGACTTTTGAGCAAAGACGTAAAGATGCTTTTGAGCGATTTAAAAGTATAGGGTTCCCTTCGGCGAAAGCGGAAGAGTGGAGATATACAAATATACAGCCGTTGTTAAATGATACGTATCAGATTGATGCGCACTTGCCTGGGCGATCTGTGAACCTCGATGTAGCTAAGGTCGATGGTTTGGACGCTTACAGGATTGTAGTGGTGAACGGCGTCTTCCGGAAAGATCTTTCGGATACGATTGATGAATCAGGGGTATTTGTTTCTTCTTTTAATGAAGCTGCTGATGAGGATGTCTTGAAAGAGCATTTTGCAGCGCACGCTGATAAATCGGACAACCCATTCGTGCCACTGAACACCGCCTTAGCCAAGGATGGTTTTTTTGTGCACATCGTGGGAGGGAATGTAGTTCAGAAGCCGATCCATATTATTCATGTTGGCGCAGCAGACTCGCAGACTTTCTTTCAGGCTCGTAATTTAATTGTACTGGGCAAAAGTGCTGAGGCGGAGATTATTGAGACCTTCATTAATGAGCAGGGTTCTGCAAAAATATTCGCTAATACGGTAACTGAGATCGTTGTGGAAGAAAATGCGAAATTGGAGCATTACTATTTGCAGCAATCTGAATCTACAGGCAATTACAATAATCATACAGAAGTTATTCAAGCGAAATATAGTCTGTACAACAATTATAACTGCACATTCCCCGGTGCGTCTTTCGTACGCAATACGATTAATGTGAGATTGATCGACGCCGATGTTGAAAGTCACCTGTACGGGATTACATTGCTGTCGGATAGTGAGTTAGCAGATAATCATACAATTGTTGACCATCTGAAGCCAAATTGTGAGAGCTACGAATGGTATAAGAATATTCTCCAAGATGATTCGACTGCGGTGTTTAACGGAAAGATTTTCGTTCGGGAAGATGCTCAAAAGACAAATGCATTTCAGCAAAATAATAATTTGTTATTAAATCCCAATGCGACAATCAATACCAAGCCTCAGTTGGAAATCTTTGCAGATGATGTAAAATGTAGCCATGGTTGTACCATTGGACAGTTCGATGATGAAGCAAAATTTTATTTACAAGCGCGCGGTATTGGTGAAGACCAAGCGAAAACTTTGTTGGTTCATGCATTTGCGTTTGACGTGACGGAACGATTTAAAAATGAAGTGTTAAAGCAGCATGTAAACCATCTGGTTGAGCTTGGACTGAAACATGCTTAAGGAATAAGTTTTGACAGAGTACGATATTCATAGTATTAGAAACGATTTTCCGATTCTGAGAAGTCTTGTGAACGGTAAGCCATTGGTCTATTTAGACAATGGTGCATCTTCACAAAAGCCTCAGTCGGTAATTGATGCGATAGATCATTACTATACGAGCCAGAATAGTAACATTCATCGTGGTGTGCATCATTTGAGTCAGATAGCAACGGATGCTTATGAAGTTACTCGCCGTAAATTGCGTGCGTTTATCAATGCGGCGCATGAACACGAGGTAATCATAACCAAAGGTACAACGGACAGCATTAACTTGGTCGCTTCCAGTTATGGCAATTCGTTTATTAACGAGGGCGATGAGGTGATCATTTCGGAGATGGAGCATCATTCGAATATCGTTCCGTGGCAAATGATTTGCGAAACAAAAGGAGCGGTGTTGAAGGTTGTCCCGATTAACGATGCGGGAGAGCTGGATATGGATGCTTATCGTGATATGCTGAATGAACGAGTGAAAATAGTATCCGTCACGTATATTTCTAATACATTGGGGACGGTTAACCCTGTTAAAGAGATTATTGATCTTGCTCATCAACACCAAATTCCTGTATTGTTGGACGCTGCACAGGCTATACACCATACCGTTGTTGATGTACAGGAACTCGATGTTGACTTTTTGGCTTTTTCTGGTCATAAAATGTACGGACCAACGGGTGTTGGGGTGCTTTATGGTAAAGAAGAACTGCTAAATAAGATGCCTCCCTACCAAGGCGGAGGAGACATGATTAAGGATGTTACCTTCGAGAAAACAACCTATAATGAACTTCCTTTTAAGTTTGAGGCTGGTACTCCAAATATAGAAGCAGGCATTACTCTGGCGTTTGCGATCGATTATATTAACTCGATTGGTTTGGAGAAGATTGCACAATATGAGCATGAGCTGTTGGAGTATGCAACTAGTCGGTTAGAGGCCATCGATGGGTTAAAGATTATTGGTACGGCAAAAAATAAGTCAGGCGTAATTTCGTTCATTGTTGAAGATATCCACCCTTATGATATTGGGGTCATTCTGGATAAATTAGGAATTGCAGTCCGCACCGGACATCACTGTACGCAACCGCTGATGGCGAGATATAATATTCCTGGAACTGTCCGGGCTTCTTTTGGGTTATATAATACCAAAGAGGAAATCGATGTGCTGGTAGCGGGCGTGAAACGCGCTGTTACCATGCTGTCTTAATGCTTCTACACAACTATTATGACAATAAACGATATTCAAGACGAACTAATAGATGACTTTTCTTTTTTTGAGGATTGGATGGCTAAATATGAATACATCATCCAACTTGGAAAGGAATTGCCGTTAATTGATGAAGTGTACAAGAAAAATGAGTATTTGATTAAGGGATGTCAATCACAAGTTTGGTTGCACGCTGATCTGGTTGACGGGAAAGTGATGTTTACTGCTGATAGTGACGCTGTTATCACCAAAGGCCTTGTTAGTCTGATGGTCAAGGTCTTGTCTAATCAAAAACCTCAGGATATCGTAGATACAGACCTGTATTTTATAGATAAAATTGGTTTAAAGGAGCACTTATCCCCGACACGTGCAAACGGCTTGGTATCTATGGTAAAGCAAATGAAGATGTACGCTTTGGCAATGAAAGCTCAGGCTTAAATAGAATTTCGGGTTTAATAATCGCAGTTTCCTAAATAAGTGGGTGCTTGGATAAAGCGTTGCTGGTCAAATTTGTTTATCTTAGCTAATAAAAATCTTTTAGAAATATGCCTTATCATCCGGATAAAGTTGATTTACAAATTTTACGCCTGTTACAGGAAAATGGAAGGATAACCAACCTCCAATTGTCATCCCATATAGGTTTATCGCCTGCCCCGACTTTGGAGCGTGTCCGAAAATTGGAGAACTCAGGGTATATAAAAAGCTATCACGCATTAGTTGATGAAGAGCTTCTTGGGCTGGGAATTAAGTCGTTTATCCAAATATCCCTTGATTTCCATACGCATAATGCGATCCCGGAATTTGTAGAGACAATCAAGAATATTGAAGAGGTAACTGAATGTCATCATGTGACGGGGCAATGTGACTTTATCTTAAAAGTATATGTTAAGGATATAAAAGCCTATGAGACGTTGATTATGGAAAAAATATCTAAGATCCCTTTTGTTAAAACTTTTCATACGATGATGATCATGTCTACTAGCAAAAAGGAGCCGATCGTGCCCATGGAGTACTAAGTTGGTATTTGCCAGTCAATCGCTTTTCTCCCATTTTCGATTAAAATCCGATTAGTTTCTATGAAATGGCGACAGTTCAGGAAACCCCGATAAGCAGAGAGTGGGGATGGGTGCACGGATTTTAGCACATGGTGCTTCTTGCTATTGATTAAAGCCTCTTTACGTTTTGCCGGACTTCCCCATAATAGAAAAATGACATTTTCTTTTTTTTCGGAGATCGTTTTGATAACGCAATCGGTGAATTGTTCCCAACCGTTGCCATGGTGAGAGCCGGCCAGTCCTTCACGTACGGTTAAGACCGTATTTAATAACAATACGCCCTGTTCAGCCCAGTATGAAAGGTTACCGTGTGATGGGATAGTGAAATCGGGATAGTCATTTTTTATTGCTAAATAAATATTTCGTAAGGACGGGGGGATTTCAACCTGTTTTTGAACTGAAAAAGCTAATCCGTGCGCTTGTCCACGGCGGTGATATGGGTCTTGCCCAAGAATAACGACTTTTATTTCATCAAAAGGCGTTTTGTCGAAAGCTTGAAATATTAGTTTAGCAGGAGGGAAGATCGTCTTGCTTTTGTACTCACTTTTCAAGAAGCTTCTTAGCTCGTTCATGTACGGTTTGTGTAGTTCAGCTCCGACAGCCTGCTCCCAGCTTTTCTCCATAGTTGTTGTTTAAAGTATAAAAGTAAGAGATTCTCTTTATATAAAGAAGGTTTGTTTTAACCGTGAAATAACTCGATATTTGCAGCAAATAACAGAAGATTTAAATCGTATAAGAGTAATAAAATGCCTAATCTGATTCGTTTGATAGCTGCTTTTGCATTGTTAGGAGCCTCGGTGACCTTGTTCGTATTTGGACATTGGGGATGGGGGATATTGGTTCTACTAGTGGCTATAATCGTTGGTGTGACGTTTTTCTTCAACGAAAATATGCTTATTGCGCAGTTTTACCTTCGGAAAGAAAACATGGAGAAGACAGCCTATTGGCTAGGTAAGATTACCAACTACGAAAAGCAGCTTATTCGAGGTCAGCATGGGTATTACTTCCTGCTCATTGGACTGATAGAATCGAGAACGGCCCCGCTGAAGTCAGAAAAATACTTTAAGCGTTCTTTGTCGCTGGGGCTTAAAATGAGTCATAATACAGCTATGGCATATTTGAGTCTAGCAGGGATTGCGATGGCAAAACGGAATAAAAGAGAGGCCAATCGGTTCCTTCAAGAAGCTAAACGAGCGGATAAAAATAAATTGCTGGCAGAGCAGATTAAAACAATGAAGGATCAGATGGGGCTAATGGATAGAACGCAAACGCGTTTCCGTTAAGTCGCAATTGCTTCTTCGTCTAATTTCTGTTTTTCATACAGTTCGAAATATTTTCCTCCCAGTCCGATGAGCTGATCATGGTTTCCTTGTTCTACAATTTTACCAGCTTCAAGCAGAATGATTTTGTCAGCATTTTTAACGGTCGATACGCGGTGTGATATTAGGATACTGGTTTTTCCCTGCATAATTTTCCCTAATTGATTAAGGATCTCTTCTTCGGTTTTGGTGTCTACAGCAGATAAACAATCATCGAAAATCAGAATTTCTGGGTCCTTGATTAACGCTCGTGCGATCGATATTCTTTGTTTTTGTCCACCAGACAGTGTGATTCCCCTTTCACCTATCTCTGTCTTGAAACCGTTCTCGAAATTCATAATATTGTCGTAGACTGCAGCAGATTTCGCGGCCCATTCAACTTTTTCCATATCCTCGTGATCCAGTCCAAATGCAATATTCCGGGCGATTGTATCTGAGAAAAGGAAAACATCTTGTGGTACGTAGCCAATTTGCTCGCGATAATTTTGCAAATCATACTTTGCTATGTCAACACCGTCGATCGAAATTTCACCTGCATTTAAATTATACATCCGCATTAGAAGAGCAGCTATTGTAGACTTTCCTGAACCCGTTCGTCCTAAGATAGCCAAAATCTCACCTTGTTTAACCTCGAAAGACACGTCGTCTAAGGCAGTTATGCCAGTATCCGGATAAGTAAAAACAACGTTATTAAAATTGATTGTTCCTTTTAGTTTCTTTTTGTGACCACTTTTATTGTATATATCTGGCTCGGTTTCAAGAAATTCATTTATTCTTTTTTGAGAAGCGGCCGCCCGTTGGATGAGTGAGTTTACCCATGCCAATGCCATAGCAGGGAATGTTAATTGGTTTACATAGACAATGAATTCAGCAATATTTCCAGAGGAGATCGTGCCTTTTATAACTTCTTGTCCACCAACATAAACTGTCAGGATTGTACTTAAGCCAACTAATAATAAAATTAAAGGAAAAAAAATAGCCTGTGCTTTGACTAATGAAATGGAAACGTCTTTGTACGTGTTGCTTTCATCGAGAAAATCCTTGGCCTTTTTTTCTTCCCGATTATAACTTTTAATAACCCGTATACCTGAGAATGTTTCCTGAACAAAGTTAGATAGAACAGAAAGTTGTTTCTGAATATTTTCGCTACGGATGTTGATAATCTTATTGATGAATAGAATGACAACGGTGAGCACCGGAATAGGCAAGAGTGCATAAAAAGTAAGTGTTTTATTAACTTGAAGCATGGCAATCACCACCATGATGGTCAGTACAATTGTGTTAATCGCATACATAATAGCCGGTCCAAGATAACCACGTACGCGACCCACATCCTCCGTTGCTCTGTTCATCAAGTCGCCGGTATTATTTCTTCGATAAAACGCCATGTCTAATTTTTGATAGTGAGCATAAATCTCATTTTTAAGATCATACTCAATATGCCGTGAAGTCAAAATGATCGTTTGACGCATAAGGAACAAGAAGAGTCCACGAATAAGTGCTAGTACGAAGACGGTGACGCCAAATAACAACAAGCTGTAGCCGAAAATCTTATAAATTTCTTGCTGTCTTTCGAAGCCATCGAAAATTTGGTATAAGCTGATGTTTTCTTTAACCAGATCAAATGCGACACGTATAACCTGCGCGGGCAGAATTCCAAAATAGTTGGAGGCTATTACAAATAATACTCCAGGAATCAGTCGCCATCGATATTTGTAAAAGTATTTATTCAGGTATGACAGATACTTCATAGAATACAAAAATATGAATTATCCTTCAATCATTTGTTAAATACCTAATACTTGATTTATAGCTTAATATTCTATAAAAATTATTACTTTTGGCCTCATGGGATCACTTCTGTGGAAATGAGTACTGATAACAAAACAAATAGCGACATCTTTAGTCTTTTAAGCCATTTTCATCATCAAAAAATTGCTTTTTGCAGTGATGAAGCATTAGGCCTCAAAGCGATCATTACGGTTCATGATACCACATTGGGACCGGCAATAGGGGGAACCCGTATTCTGGAGTATAAGACAGAACAAGATGCTATCAATGACTCGCTGAGGTTATCGAAAGCGATGACCTATAAGTCGGCGATTACAGGGGTTAATCTTGGTGGAGGAAACGCTGTTATTATCGGGAATAATTCCCGGATAAAGACTGAAGCGCTATTACGACGTTTTGGCCAGTTTGTTCATGAACTTAGAGGTACGTACATCACATCGTTGGATATCGGTACAACACCCCGCGATATGGAGATTATTAAAATGGAAACTCCTCATGTTGCTGGTTTACCTGCTTCAGTTGGGGGCAGTGGAGATTCTTCGCCTTTTACCGCAAAGAGTGTGTATTTTGGAATCAAAGCCGGAATTAGGGAGATGTTTGGAAATGATAGTCTGGCGGGCCGAACGATCTGGGTTCAGGGTAGTGGGCAAGTTGGAGAAGGCTTGGTTTCGCTATTAAGGAAGGAAAATGCTAAAGTATATGTTAGCGATATCGTTGTAGACAGAATGGTATATGTTGCCAATCGCTACGGAGCAGAAGTAATCAAAGCGAATAATATTTATAATATGGACGTCGATGTTTACGCTCCTTGTGCTTTAGGTGGAACACTTAATGATGATACCATACCTAAACTGAAATGCAAAATTATTGCCGGTTCTGCAAATAATCAATTGAAGGATGAAGATAAGAATGGGAAAATGCTTCTTGATAGAGGGATTTTATATGCGCCAGATTATTTGATTAATGCAGGTGGGTTAATCAGCTGTTATTCTGAATTAGCTGGTTATTCAACTTCACGAACGCTGGAGTTAGCAGAGAATATATATGAAGCTACCCGGTCGGTCATTCGCAAGTCTAAAGAAGAGCAAATTTCTGCTCATCAGGCTGCCAATAAAATAGCAGAAGATAGAATCAATTCAATAAAAAGTATAAATAACCACAGAAGACGTTAGAAGGTTAAATTTCCAAAAAAAAAATCGTTCTTTATAACAATGCTAAATCGCAGACATCTACGCATCAAGGTCTTACAGACGCTATATGCTTATCAACAATCCGAAGACAAAAACGTCACCAAGTTTGAGAAGGCTTTACTGAAAAATGTCGATCAGGTAAATGAGATGTATATTTGGTTACTTAATCTTTTGGTTGATGTAGCCGACTATACAAGTATTGACGCAGATGAGCGGTCTCGAAAGTTTTTACCTACCGAACGTGATCTGAATTCAAATTTGCGCCTGCAGGATAATCTTTTTATCGATACACTCCGTAAAAACGAGAAGTTCATCGATCAAAGTAAAAAGTATCATGTTTCATGGTCCTTCGATCCTGAAATTGTAAGACAGATATTTCATAAGCTTCGTGACTCTGAACAATATCAGGCGTATCTTGATCAGCCATCTCATAGCATCGCCGAAGATAAAGATATCATCAAGTATATTTTTAAAAAGATCATCTTGAAGTTACCCATTGTTGATCAGGCTTTTGAAGAGAAGTTCATCAACTGGCAGCTTGACAAGGAGGTGCTTCAAGCATTGGTAGCAAAAACGTTTAAGAACTTTGCTTCACACGATCCTCACCAAAACAAATTGGCTGATTTAACTCCGAACTGGGAGGAGGACAAAGAGTTTATCATTGATCTTTTTGTTTTAACCGTTCGCCATTCAGAAGAATATGCAGAGATGGTGGGGAAGAAGACAAAAAACTGGGAAGCCGATCGTATTGCTTTAATGGATACACTAATCATGCAGTTGGCAATTTCTGAATTACTGAACTTTTCTTCTATTCCCGTTAAAGTAACGATTAACGAATACATTGAAATGTCCAAGATGTTCAGTACCCCAAAAAGTAATACATTTATCAATGGAATACTTGATAAAATCTTAGGCGAATTAAAAAGCGATGGAAGAATTCGTAAATATGGCCGTGGATTAAACGAATAAATTTATCTTTGTAATGAAACACTTTTAAAATAACTCAGTAGTTATGAAAAAAAGAATAGAATCTTTAATAATGTTGGCGCTAGTGTCTTTATTTGTTATATCATGTAGCAGTAATGCTAGCCCGAATGCAGATTCGTCAGATCAGAAAAGTATCAATGTGGAGTCTGCTGAGACCAATACCGCGGATTATGCAGTCCTAGAAGTAGAAAATGACACCTACGACTTTGGTGTGGTAAGTGAAGGCGACAAGGTGAAGCACGAATACGTGTTTACGAATACGGGAACAACCCCCCTCATTATTAATTCGGTTAGAGCGTCGTGTGGGTGTACGACTCCAAATTATCCAAAAGAGCCGATTAAGCCCGGTGAGCAGTCAAAGATTGAAGTTGTATTTGATACAAGCAATCAACCAGGCATGCAGCATAAGGTCATAACGATGTTGGCGAACACAGAGGACTCACAGACAATTTTTCATTTGAAAGGCGAGGTAAAATAAATTAAGTAAATATAAATATGATAACAGGAAACATTTTGCTGCAGGCAGCACCAGGCGCTGGGTTGACGGGTTTTTTGCCCATGATATTGATCATTGTGGTTTTTTATTTTTTTATGATCAGACCACAAATGAAGAAATCAAAAGAACATAAAAAATACATAGAGGCATTAAAGGTTAACGATAAAGTTGTAACTACTGCAGGTATTCATGGTCGTATTATGGAGGTAAATGATACGTCGATTTTATTGGATGTTGGTAACGGTGTTAAAATTCGTTTTGATAAAAATGCAGTGTCGTTAGACTCTTCGAAGGCAGCTAACGCACAATAAGTCTGAGATCTTACTTTAAACGCTTAACGAATGGTCATACCAATAACCGTTTGTTAAGCGTTTTGACTTTTTATATCCTATTCAGAGATATGGCAATTTTGAACTTAACGAAGGCACAAAGACAGAAAGTACGAATATTCATTATTTGTATATGTGTTTCTGTGTTTTCTTGGGCTTTATTTGCCATGTCCAATAAATATACGTATCGGATTCCAGCAGCTATGCGATATGTTAATGCTCCTGATAACAAAGCGTTTCATCCCCTACAATCAGATACGGTAGACTTGCAGGTGGAAGGCTCCGGCTGGCAGGTTTTTTTTTCGAGGCTTCGACTTCAAGCACAAGAAATTGATGTAGATCTAAGCCCATTGAAAAGTCGGGACTGGGTGGTTTTCACTAATCAAATGGGCTTTATCAATAGGCAGTTTTCAAGTAACCAGCGTATAGTCGCTATTTCTCCGGATACCTTACATTTTGACTTCTCCAAACAGACGGTCAAGAAGGTGCCTATCAAGTTCGCTTCTGATATGAGCTTTCAGAAACAATACGCTATTATTGATAGTGTGACATTGAACCCTCAGTATGTAACGGTGACCGGTCCCTTGGAAGACCTTGCTAGGATTGATGAGTGGGAAACTGATACTTTTCGAAGAAATAATATCAATTCAGATATTTCGGGGCGACTTTTCCTGCAACAGAAGAAGCAAGCCAATATCAATGTTTACCCGAATATAGTCGAGTTCAACGTTCCGGTGGGAGAAGTGACTGAAAAGGTTTTGGAAATACCGATCCGAGTTGAGAATGGAGATGAATTTGCATCGGTGAGGCTGATACCATCGAAGGTTACAATAACAGTTTTAGTTTCGTTGAGAAATTATATGGATATCCTTCCGAGTTCGTTTGAAGCGGTAGTCGATCTTGAGAGCTGGAAGAACAACCGTGCAGAGAGTTTACCTGTTATCATAACACAATTCCCCGAGTTTTGCGAAATCGTGAAGATCAGTCCGCAAAATGTTGATTTTATTATAAAAAAGTAACATGCTTAAAGTAGGAATAACAGGAGGCATTGGAAGTGGAAAGACAACTGTATGCAAAATCTTTGAAGTTCTACGGGTTCCTGTTTTCTATGCAGATGATGCTGCAAAATCTGTCATGAATACCGATCCTGAGTTGATTTCTGCTTTGAAATCAGAGTTTGGTAATGAAATTTATTCAGATGAAGGAATTTTAGATCGGAAAGCTTTGGCTAGCATTGTATTTAATAATAAAGAAGCCTTAGCGAAACTTAATGGATTAGTACATCCCGCCGCAATTCAGGCATTTGAGGATTGGAGCGGGGTACAAGGTAGTCCATATGTTATTAAAGAGGCTGCTATACTTTTTGAAAGTGGATCCTATAAAGACTGTGATTATACCGTATTAGTATATACTCCTCAAGATCTCCGTGTCAGGCGTGTAATGGAGCGCGATGGCGTCACTGCGGAGCAAGTGCTGACGAGAATTGACAAGCAAATGCCAGAAGAACAGAAAAGGGAACTGGCGGACTTTGAAATTGTCAATGATGGGAAAAGACCCTTACTGCCACAGGTTTTAGAACTACATGAATATTTCCTCAGGACTGAAAAGGGTATTCACGAATGAAAGATATTCTATCTGACTTCTTGGTAATGACCAGTAAGGGGTTATATTGTACGGTTGGAGATTTCTATCTCGACCCGAATACCGCTGTGGAAACAGCCATCATATCACATGCGCATGGAGATCATGCTTGTCGAAATAATTTGACCGTCTATTGCACTCCTCCGACAAAATCGTTTATGGTTTCCCGCTACCGAAAAAATGCGGCATACAAGTTTATCGTATTTGATTATTTATCAACTTTTGACATCGGAGATGTAAGGGTTACTTTTTATTCAGCAGGGCACATTCTGGGTTCAGCACAGGTCCTGTTGGAATATTCCGGTGTTCGTTATCTTTATACCGGTGACTATAAAGTTCAGAGCGACCCAACCTGCGCACCACTAGATTACGTTCGTGCCGACGTTCTGATCACCGAGAGCACGTTTGCAAATCCCGATACAAAGCATCCCGATGTAGCGACAGAAATTAAGAAATTAAACGGTTTTTCTGACAATGTGCTATTAGGTGCTTATGGCTTGGGAAAAGCCCAACGACTGAATTGTCTGATTAATGAACATTGTCCGGATAAGACAGTACATTTACATTATTCGATCTTGCCGATACACAAAATCTACGAGCAGTATGGCGTTGAGTTTTTACGATACAAACCTTATGAGCGTAAGGCATTGAAAACAAACTCTCAAAATCAAATTTACATGGTGCCACCACTGACATTTAACAGTTATTTTCGTGCTGTTAATTTGAAGAAAGTCTTTGCTTCGGGGTGGGAACATCTGCAACGAAATAATGATCTTTCTTTATATATTTCTGATCATGTTGATTGGCATGAGATTCTGGATTATATTAGTCAAGTGGAACCAGAAGAGATCTGGACCCTTCATGGTGACGGTAAATTTTTAGAAGAATATTTTCGCGATAGAATCGTTGTGAAAATTCTCAATTAATGAGGGTGTCCGACGATTAAAAAGTTTAGTAGCGATATCAATACTCCCATGAGAACAGCAACAATTTTCTGTCGATTAAACCGGTGGTCTTTCGTTGATGATTCAAAGAGAATTGTTGTAGAAATGTGCAAAAATATTCCCACTACGATGGCCATGATCTTGTCAAAGTATTGATGGATATCAATAACCGAGTGGTTTTTAATATTCTCACATAATATATATCCAAGCGGTGACATGGCGGCGAATATAGCCAATGCTATGATGATACTTCGATTGGCAAGATCAGCGCGTAGCAGTAGGGTTCCTAATGCAAATGCAGCGGGTATATGATGGATAGCAATTCCAAAAAGCAGATAATTTCCGTGGTCTCCGGCTAATGGCATTCCTTCTAAAAATGCGTGGAGGCAGAGGCTAGCCATAACACCAACTGGCATTACATGTTTTTCGGTATGGGTATGATCGTTCAGCTTGTGCTGGTGAAGGTGCCCGTGTTCGATCCCAGCAGAAAATTGTTCCAGAAGCAATTGGAATAGGAATCCACCAAGAACATATAAGCCAATTGTTTCATCCCCACTACTATATATCCCTGGTATCAGATGTAAGATCGTGATAGCAAATATGTATGAGCCACTGAAAGCAAGAATTAACTTAAGGAGTTTGGTATTATCTTTCTTTACAATGAAAACCGAAAGTCCGCCGAAAAAAGCAGAAAAGAATAGGACGCTTATAATGATCATACTTCCGATCGCTGTAATTTGGGTTGGATGAAGAAATATAACCACGATGTAAAGAGACCAATAGCTGTACCCAAGATAGCACCTATCAGTATATCTCCTGGGTAATGGACACCTACGTAAATTTGGGCAAAGCTGATCGACGCTGCCCATAGTAGAGAGAGCCAAACGATAGGTTTCCATTTTCGTCTAAAAAGCATTAGAATAAACACTCCGATAGCAAAGTGATTTGTAGCGTGTGAGGACGGCATACTATAACCACTTCCGCATCGAACCCTCGTTGTGACTTGCTCTTTAAAAGGGACATCGTTGCACGGTCGCACACGCATAACTTCGGGTTTGATTATCGAAGCAGATGTAAAATCACCCAGACCGAAAGTTGCCAACAGCAGAAGGATCATGATGATTCCCTTCTTTTTGTAGTTTCGAATCGCGAAAATAATAAAGAATAGATATAAGGGAGCCCAAGTATAGGGATTCCGTAAAATGGGCATCAGGAAGTCAAAGAATTGATTTGCCAATCCTTGATTGACAGATAAGAAAAGTTGTTTGTCGATTTCTATTAATTGTTCAATCATGGTTTTTTCGACTTGGTGATGATAAGCTGTGAGGATGAAGGTACATATCTTTCATATTTTATAGAAAGTATTTGTGAAGAAGCATAGATTGTTTCTTAATTCAATTAAGTTGCAAATATAAATAAATGTGTGGATGTTTGTTTCAATAAGCCATAAAAAATTCCTTCACATTCCTTACTTTTACAATTTTAAATAAAAGACATTATAAATATGACACTGATTAAATCCATTTCTGGTATACGAGGTACGATTGGCGGTCGCCCAAACGAGGGCTTAAGTCCATTAGATATTGTGAAGTTTACTGCTGCATTCGGAAGGTTGATCTTTCAGAACTCGGGTAATAAGAAAATTGTAGTCGGTCGAGATGCCCGTATTTCCGGGGAAATGGTCAGGAATTTGGTAGTTGGTACGCTGCAAAGTGTAGGGATGGATGTGATTGACCTCGGTCTTTCTACAACACCAACGGTGGAGATAGCGGTACCTAAAGAAAAAGCTGGTGGAGGAATTATACTCACTGCTAGCCATAATCCTGCACAATGGAATGCTTTAAAACTATTGAATGAGAAAGGAGAGTTTATCGATGATGAACAGGGAAAGAAAGTTCTCGATATTGCAGAGACCTTGGACTTCGATTTCGCCGAAGTATATGATTTGGGTAAGGTTACTGCGGACGACTCATACTTGCAAAAGCACATCGATGAAGTTTTGTCCTTAGAGCTAGTCGATGTAGAGGCTATTCGCGCAGCCAATTTTAAAGTAGCTGTTGACGCAGTAAATTCTACAGGTGGTATCTTCGTTCCCGCTTTATTAAAAGCGTTGGGCGTTGAGACAATCTACGAAATTTATTGCGAGCCCAATGGCGATTTTCCACATAATCCAGAACCCTTGGCAGAAAATCTTACTGCATTATCGTCCTTAGTTGTTGAAAAGCGTGCTGACCTAGGTATAGCCGTTGATCCGGATGTTGATAGGTTGTGTTTTGTTATGGAAAACGGAGAAATGTTTGGTGAAGAGTACACGCTTGTGGCCGTTTCTGATTTTATTCTTGAGCATAAGCCAGGTAACACAGTTTCAAATTTATCTTCTACACGGGCCCTTAGAGACGTAACTCTAAAACATGGAGGTAAATATTTTGCTGCCGCCGTAGGTGAAGTGAACGTAGTAACAAAAATGAAAGAGGTAAATGCCGTTATAGGTGGTGAAGGAAATGGCGGTGTAATATATCCTGAAACCCATTATGGGCGCGATGCGCTAGCGGGTATCGCTTTGTTTCTAACCCATTTGGCAAAAAAGAACCTTAAAATATCGGAACTTCGAGCAACTTATCCGGCCTATTTTATGTCAAAAAATAAAATTGAGCTGACCGAAGGAATGGACATCGATCGTATCTTGACAGAAGTTCAAGGGGTCTATCAGAATGAAAACTTTAGTACGATAGATGGCTTAAAGATTGATTTTGAGAACGAATGGGTGCATCTTCGCAAGTCAAATACTGAACCTATTATTCGAGTTTATTCAGAAGCTCCTACATTGTCGCAGGCAGAGGCTATCGCAGAAAAAGTTATGAACAATATACGGTCTCTAATTGGGGACTAATTCATAAATTTGCAAAATGCGAATATATTTTGATAACGCAGCTACAACAGCCATCGATCCTGTCGTGATACAGGAGATGGTTGATGTAATGCAAAATGCGTATGGGAACCCTTCATCTATTCATGCACACGGCCGTGAAGTAAGAACACTGATTGAAAAAGCTAGAAAAACAGTAGCCAGTCTACTGAAAGTATCTCCGGCTGAGATATTTTTTACTTCTGGTGGGACAGAAGCTGACAATATGGCTATCCGGAGAGGAATTGCGGATCATGGTATCACGCACGCAATTAGCTCTCCTATCGAGCATCATGCAGTTCTACATACCTTAGAAGACTTAGAGAAAGAAGGTAAGATTAACCTAACTTTGCTTGATGTTGATTCTCGGGGGAACATAGATTTTGATCAATTAGAAACCACTCTTCGTAACAACCCGAAGGCATTTGTTTCTTTAATGCACGCGAATAATGAAATTGGTACCTTATTGGATATTGAGCGTGTATCAACGATATGTCAGCAATACGATGCTTTATTTCATTGCGATACGGTACAGACAATGGGACATTATAAGCACGATTTAAGTAAAGTTCATATTGATTTTGTAACCTGTGCAGCTCATAAGATTCATGGTCCGAAGGGTGTTGGTTTTCTCTACATTAACCACAATGTTAAAATCAAACCTTTACTATATGGTGGTGCTCAGGAGCGTAATATGCGCGGCGGTACCGAAAATGTTTATGGAATCGTTGGATTGGCTAAGGCTCTGGAAATAGCTTATCAGGGTATGGATGAACATCGTTCGTACATCCAGAATCTTAAATCGTATATGCGAGAGCAAATTCTAAAGCATATTCCAGGTTGTTCTATAAACGGAGAACCTGAGGCTGACAATAGTCTCTATACAGTGCTTAATGTGTGTTTTCCTGAGATGGAAATGGCAGATATGCTGCTTTTTAATCTTGATATCGCAGGTATTTCAGCATCTGGTGGTAGTGCGTGCAGCTCAGGATCGGATATTGGTTCGCATGTATTAACTGCCATAGGTTCTAACCCAAGTAGACCTTCCATTCGCTTTTCCTTCAGTAAATACAATACTAAGGAAGAAGTAGATCTTGTCGTGTCAAAATTACGCGAAGTTTGCTTGGCTGAAATGTCAAAATAAAAATACAAACAAATTAGATTTCACATCGTTCTTCTTATATACTAAAGTTAGGAATGATATGAAAGATAATAAAGAGAAAAATCCTGAAAAGGACAGGAAGAGAAATTTGGAAGATCAGATAGATACTGGTATTACCAAAGACTATGACGAAATCAATTCTGCAGAGGCGGACTCTAAAGATAACGTGGCTGGAGATATCCAGTCAGAAATACGGAATAAAAGACATGGCCGGGATCACGGAGATCCTTTGACTGGATCTACACCTAAGACGGACAGTTAAAAGACTTTCGTTTTGTAGAGTTTCGTATAGAGTTCCGAAGTTAGTGAAATCGCATCTATCTTACCATTCGTAAGAAAGATGCGATTTTACTTTTCATGTCTTTTCTATTAGCTATAAAATCAAGAAATCCATGTTCTAATACAAATTCTGCGGTTTGGAATCCTTTTGGTAAGTCCTTCTTGATCGTCTCTTTTATCACTCGTGGCCCTGCAAAGCCAATTAAAGCACCAGGCTCTGAAATGTTTATATCTCCTAGCATAGCATAAGACGCGGTTACTCCACCCGTTGTCGGATCTGTAAGATACGATACATAAGGAATTTTTGCTTGGCTCAATAAAGCTAGTTTTGCAGATGTTTTGGCCATCTGCATGAGCGAGAACGCTGCTTCCATCATTCGGGCGCCTCCAGACTTTGAGATAAGTACAAAGGGGATTTTTTTCTCCATGCAATAATCAATCGATCGCGCAATCTTTTCGCCAACCACCGAACCCATTGATCCGCCAATGAAAGCAAAGTCCATACAGGCAATAACCACATCTTCTCCTTCCATTTTTCCATGTGCGCAACGTATTGCATCATTCAAGCCTGTTTTCTTATAACTATCTTCCAAGCGATCAGTATACTTTTTGGTATCTTCAAAATGAAGAGGGTCACCCGATCGAAGATTGGCAAAAAGTTCTGTAAACGAGTTGTCGTCAAATAAAATAGAGAAATATTCAGCAGATCCAATCCGCAAGTGAAAGTTGCAATACTGACATACGTATTGATTTTCAATTTGCTCTGACTTTAACAGTGGTTTCTTACATGAAGGACATTTTTTCCATAAACCGTCTGGAGCCTCTTTCTTATTTTCTGTTGCTGTATTGATACCAACTTTATTGCGTCTGAACCAAGCCATTTTCTACATTTTCAATTTGGTGCAAATTAACGAAAAAAAATAGAAATAGAATTTCATTTACTTTAGGTCTTTATCGATACCCGAACTTTTTTTGTTAAATTCGTAAAGTTTAATTCATTTCTATTAATTTTTATTTTTAATGAGCTTAAAAAATTATAAAGGAGTATTGCACGGTGATGCGGTACAAGAGCTGTTCGCAATAGCTAAAAAGAACCAATTTGCGTTACCTGCAGTAAATGTTATTGGCACGAATTCCATTAATGCGGTAATGGAAACAGCTAAAGCGGTTAACTCCCCTGTCATTATTCAACTTTCAAATGGCGGCGCACAGTTTTATGCTGGTAAATCTTTAAATAACGATAACCTGCAAGCATGTGTACTTGGAGCTGTATCAGCCGCCAAACACGTGCATCTTTTAGCTGAACACTATGGTGTGGCAGTTATATTACATACGGACCATGCGGCTAAAAAACTTCTTCCTTGGATTGACGGACTATTAGATCACGGAGAGGAATTCTTTAAACAAAATGGTAAGCCACTTTTTTCGTCTCATATGTTGGATCTTTCTGAAGAGTCTTTGGAAGAAAATATTGAAATATCCTCTAAATATTTAGAGCGTATGAAGCCTCTTGGGATGACGATTGAGATTGAATTGGGCGTTACGGGAGGTGAAGAAGACGGGGTGGACAATACCGATGTAGATAGCTCTAAACTGTATACTCAGCCTGAAGAAGTAGCCTATGCATTTGAAAAGCTACGTGCTATCAGCGATAAATTTACAGTTGCAGCAGCATTTGGTAATGTTCATGGAGTATATAAACCTGGTAATGTGAAATTGCAACCGGTCATTTTAAATAATTCACAAAAGTTTATTCGTGAGAAATTTAATATTTCTGAAGAAAAGCCAGTTAATTTTGTATTCCATGGAGGGTCTGGATCTTCTCCTGCGGAGATTAAAGAGGCTTTATCGTATGGAGCAATCAAGATGAACATCGATACAGACATGCAGTGGGCCTTCTGGGATGGTGTTCGTGATTACTATCAAGAAAATGAAGATTCTTTACAGAACCAGATCGGAAACTCGAAAGACCCCGATGCTCCGAATAAGAAATTTTACGACCCACGTGTTTGGTTACGTAAAGGAGAAGAGTCTTTTGTTAAGCGATTGAAGCAAGCATTTGAGGAATTGAATTGCTTAGACGCAAATAGTAAATTATAGTTTATTCAAATTCGTTTTATTTCACCATTTTTATATCTTTGATATAATTAACGCAGTTCTAGACTGTTATATCAAAAATATACCGGTTTTGAGTGCAAAGTAAGCAGTATAAAATTAATTTAATGAAAACCGGAAAAGTAAAATGGTTTAATGCCCAGAAAGGATTTGGATTTATTATTCAGGAAGATGGTCAAGATATCTTCGTGCATTTCAAGGACGTAATCGGTGGAATCGATGTCTTAAATGACGGAGATGAAGTCGAGTTCGAAGTAACTGAGGGTCGGAAAGGACCACAGGCTGTGAATGTTAAGAAACTATAATTACAAATAAACGCATTCTGAAGAGAAGGAGATTGTTGTCTGACAATCTCCTTTTTTGTTGCCCTTATTCAAGTTTCCACATTCAAACAAAGATTCAGTATAACTGTTACATTTAAAAGCAAAAATCAAGTCTATGAAGTTTGTTTCCTATTTAGATGTCGACAGTCCACGCTTGGGTATCATCGTCAAAGACCAGCTTTATGATATCCACTGTATCAACCCTTTTCTAAGTGAGGGTATGCTCGGCTTTCTTCAGCAAGAAAATAAAGGGATAGACTACGCTCATTTAACTGCTGAAGAAATCGAAAATGGTCAGTACGTTCAAAAGGCACTCAATAATAAATCCATTGTTGCTCCTCTGCCCAACCCTAAATCTTTTCGGAACGTGTTCAATCAAAATCCGAAAGATCAACCATTCCCCATCTTGTACTTCGGCAATCATCAAGCTATAGCAGGAGAGGGTAACATCGACTGCATGCAGTATCATTTTGGGAAATTAGATTTTGAACTCGAGATCGCTGTCGTTCTTAATAAAGAAGGAAGGAACATCCGTGCTGAGCACGCTGATTATTACATCGGAGGCTTTATGATCCTAACTAATTTTGTTTCCAGAGGCATTCAGGATGACGAAAGTGAATATAGTGATATTTCAGCAAAGAGTATGGATTTTGGTATTGCTACCGGGCCTATGTTGGTAACTCCGGATGAGTTAGAGGAATATAGAACTGGGAAAGAAGGCCATATTGGCAATCATTATCAGTTAAAAGCAGAATGTATTGTTAAGAACGAAACAGTTTGCGAAGTGAACTCTGCTGATTTACCATGGACATTTGCTGAAATAATCGAACGGGCGTCCTATGGAACAACACTTTATCCAGGAGATATTATCGGATCTGGTAAGTTGCCCGGTGCCAGTTTTCAAGACATAAATTCTGGTAATAAAAAGGAGAACGATGCCTATAAAGAACAGTGGTTACAACCTACCGATCATATTATGGTCCGTGTTGAAGGTTTAGGAGAACTTAGCAACAAGATGTGTTTAAGTGCAGCCGAGATATCGCTGACAGATGAAGAAGGGTAAAGACTAGGTGCCTTTTAAACGAATATTTGTGTTGAATAAACTTCTTTCCCAAAGAAGATCCCACCCTTTTCATTGAAAATACGTGGGTTTTCAGTCGTATAGAATTTCTTCGTACCTCCTTTGGTTAATCTGGTGTTAAGTTCATGATGCCTTGTCAAGTACTCTTTTAAGCTTTCAGCTACGAGTTCGCCTTGTTCGATGACTGAAATCTGTGATGGTGTGAATTTTCTGATTAAGGGGTATAATAGTGGGTAATGAGTACACGCTAAGATAATCGTGTCGATGAGAGGCGATTGTTTTAACAATTGATCAATATGTTTTTTTACAAAATAGGCAGCTCCCGCTGTATCGATCTCATTGCTTTCCACGAGGGAGACCCATATCGGACAAGCTTCTTGGTAGACCTGTATTTCGGGGAAAAACTTTTCGATTTCAATTCGATACGACTCCGATTTAACAGTTCCCGGTGTTGCTAAAATCCCGACGTGCTTTGTTTTTGTAAACTCACCAATTCGTTCCGTAGTAGGTCGGATAACCCCTAATACCTTTTTTTCCTCCGGATAAACCGGAAGATTTGTCATTTGGATAGTTCTTAATGCTTTCGCTGAAGCCGTGTTGCAAGCCAGGATAACAAGGGGGCAGTCCATCTCAAACAATGCTCTTGTGCACTCCCAGGTATACTGATATACAGTCTCAAATGTTCTTGTACCATATGGAACGCGGGCGTTATCTCCCAGGTACACGTAATCATATTCAGGTAGTAGTCTAACGATTTCTTTAAAGACCGTTAGACCACCATATCCTGAATCGAATACCCCTATGGGGCCTTGTCTACTATTAACCATTTAATAGATGCGGTTTCTCTTTGTAGATCTTCCAAAGTAATTCACCAAAGAGCGTGTTCGTCCATGCAAACCAGCTTCTGGTAAAATTAGAAGGATCGTCTTTATGGAAAGACTCGTGCATAAATCCGGTTCCCGCATTACTAACACGAAGCATATCAATACATTTTTTTATCTCATTCTCATCACTAGTTGTCATTGCTCTCATAACGATGCTCATCGGCCAAACCATATCCAGACCTATATGCGGTCCTCCGACGCCTTCAGCAACTTTCCCCTTGAAGAAAAATGGGTTATTAGGAGATAGAACATAATTTCTGGTACGCTGATAAACAGGGTCATTTACGGTTACTGCATCTAAATAAGGTAACGAAAGTAAGCTCGGAACGTTAGAATCATCCATCATCAGGTAACTGCCGAATCCGTCTACTTCGAAGGCATATATCCTTCCGTGAATAGGATGATCTACAATACCGTGTTTCTTGATAGCTGCTTCCACTTCATTCGCTAAATCGAGCATTTTTGTAGCTGTCGCCTCGTCCTTCGCAATCGTTTTTAGCATCTCAGCAGACTCTCGCAGACTGATTACAGCGAACGCATTCGATGGGATAAGGAATGAAAAAACACTCGCATCATCACTTGGGCGGAAGCTAGAACAAATTAATCCTACGGGCTTAACCGGATAACCATATCCATCCATAGGCAATGTGTCCGTTGCTCTTGGCGTCTCCCTTTCAAACTTATAAGGGCCCAGATCTTCTTTGCGTTGTTGCTCAATAAATGTTTGTAAGGTTTTCTTTTGTGCGCTTACCCATGTGTCGTCGAATGGAGATGTATCACCACTTGTTTTCCAATAAGCATAGGCCAGACGGATTGGGTAACACAATGAATCAATTTCCCATTTTCTCTCGTGTATACCCGATTTCATATCCGTGATATCGTCTTTCCAATCACCAACACGATCCGCATCTTTATAAAAAGCATTCGCGTAAGGATCGATGTTGATATTTGCAGATTGGCGATTGATGACACCAGCAATTAAATCTTGTAATTTTTTATCCTCTTTCATAAACGGAAGGTAGGGCCAAACCTGTGCGCTACTATCACGAAGCCACATAGCGTCGATATCCCCTGTAATTACATAGGTATCAGGTCTGCCGTTTAATACCTGATAATCGACCGTGGTGTCTAAGGTGTTTGGGAAGCAATTTGAGAATAACCAAGCAAGTTCTTTGTTTTTTACTTTGCTTTGGAATTCTTTAATTACTTTTTCAATAGCGTCACTCTTAAAATGGCGTTTCGCTACTGGCGGACGCATATCTTTAAATTGTTGAGCTTTACCTTTTGCAAAACTTAGGTTGCCAGCCATGACACCGGCTGATAGGAGTGCAGATTGTTGCAAAAATAGTCTACGTTTCATAGGCGTTTAATATTTCAATGTCTTATGTATGTGCAATAGATTATATTTTTGGTCTAATATGCAAAAAAAGAGTGAAACTGACTTAAGAAATAAGAAAATGCTTGTTATCTTTGATAAAACATCGCCTTCGATAAAAATATCCTCAGCATGAAAATACAAATCATTAACGGTCCTAATCTGAATTTGCTTGGAAAACGCGAACCTGAAGTTTATGGGAGCAAGTCTTTTGAGGACTATCTTAATGAATTATCAGCAGCTTTCCCTCAACACGAAATTTTTTATTTTCAAAGTAATAGTGAGGGCGAAATTATTGATAAAATTCATGAAGTGGGGTTTGATGTAGACGGCATTGTTTTGAATGCCGGTGCTTTCACCCATACGTCATTAGCCATCGCTGATGCCATTGCGAGTATCTCCAGCCCAGTGGTTGAAGTGCATATTTCAAACGTTCACGCAAGAGAGGCGTGCCGTCATCATACTTTCATGGCCAAAAACTGCCTTGGGGTAATCAGTGGCTTTGGTTTGGAGAGCTATCGCTTAGCTATACAGGGTTTGGCGGTAGCAAAGCGTTAAGAGAACTTTCGTTTATCCAGATCATGAAATCTTTTTTTGCCTTGAACGAAAAAGGCCCAAACAATTAGCCCTCGGTAAATCTCACTTACCTTAAACGGGTCTCCAATTTCTGATCTCTTCTTTTTCATTTTGCTGTAGTTCCGGAAAAAATCGACGTGTGCTTTGCTAACGGCTCTTGCATCGCCAAACTTGCCTGATACGGCAAATCGTAATAAAGCTATTAGGTCCAGCCACAAGCGAATAAAAATCGTTGTTTTTGGAAAGCGCGCGTTTTTAAGAATCATAAAGAGATTATTCCGGAAATTTAAGAATGTTTTCTGCGGATTGGTTTTATCAAGTGTTCCTCCACCAACATGGTAAACCTCAGATTCGGAACAATACCAAATCTTATATTTTTTTCTTTTTAACCTCCAACACAGGTCGATTTCTTCCATATGAGCGAAAAAATCCGGATCGAATCCTCCAACCTCTTTCCAACAGTCTTTGCGGATAAATAACGCCGCTCCCGTTGCCCAAAAAACTTCCTGCGAATCGTCGTATTGTCCCGTGTCTAGTTCAACCGTATCCATTATGCGACCTCTGCAGAAAGGGTAACCATATAGATCGATGAATCCGCCCGCCGCGCCAGCATGTTCAAACGAGGTTTTTAATGACCATGAACGTATTTTAGGTTGAGCGGCCGCAATCATCGGATCCGCTTCCATCGCTTCAATCATCGGTTCAATCCAATTGTCGGTAACTTCTACATCGGAGTTCAATAAAATAAAGTAATCTGCTTCAACTTTTTCCAAAACACGATTATATCCTTCCGCGAACCCGTAATTTGTATCGTTCTCAATAATTCGGATTAAAGGATAATTCGTCTTTATAAATTCGATTGAATCATCAGTAGAACCATTATCACCGATTATAAATTCCAAATTAGGATAGGTGCTATTGTAGACAGAAGGAAGAAAACTTTCAAGATGAAATCTCCCGTTCCAATTTAAAATCGCGATCGCTACACTGGGATATTTATGCATGAGGTTTATGTTTCCAACGTTTATGTGACCATAACCAAAGTTCAGGTTTTTTTTGGATTATTTTCTCCAAAAACACAGAATGTATATCCGTTATCTGGCTGTCGGGGCATTCTGCTGGTTTATCAACCAGATTCGTGAATTCACAAGTATAATACCCTCTTTTAATACGATCGATGTGACAATAGATTATCGGATAATTCAGTTTTTTAGCGATTTTCTCAATTCCAAGATACATCAGTGTAGGCTGATTTAAAAAAGAGATAAAGTGTTTTGATTCACTACGTAGCGGAGTTTGATCAGCCAAGAATACACTGGTATGCGACTGGTTCTGAAATTCCAGTATTTTTCTCAGCGTTTGCTTCATAGGTACCATAATCGCACCAAAACGCTCTCGTATCTTGTTGTAAACCTTTTCAAAGACCTTATTAGTAAGTGGTTTGTAAACGATCAATGAAGGGTAGGACGACATCAAGGATAAAGCATGGATGCCCCATTCCCAGTTGGCGTAATGTCCGGTAACCAGGATAACTGGTTGTTTTCTATCCAAGTAATTCAAAACTACATCTTTATTTAGAAGCTTCAGGCGTTTTTTCGACTCGTTGACTGACATGCTCGTCATTTTTATATTTTCTACGATTAAATCAGCCAAAAAACGATAAAACTTCTTTTCGACCTCAACTAATTCATCTTGACTCTTATCAGGGAAGGACTTCTTTAAGTTCGTAGAAACTACTTCGCGTCGATATCCAACGATATAGTATAAACCAAGATAGAGAATATCAGACAGGACATATAGCAACCAAAAAGGGAGTAGAGAACAGAGGTAAATAAAAAATGACAATATTCGGGATTGCACGTCCATGTATTCTTTAAATCGGGGCAAATATCTTTTTATTTATTTATTTTCGCAGAAAAAATAACTTAATATTACGAATATATGGAAAAAGGTGTTCTTTTACCGCTGTTCTATCTAGGGCCGATTGAGTATTTCAGTAAAATTAAGGAGTCGCCTGAGGTGAATATTGAAAAATTTGAACACTTCCCGAAGCAAACCTATCGCAACCGTGCTTCTATCCACTCTCCTAACGGAAAGCTTGATTTAACTATACCCATCCGCAAAGGGTCGCGTGTACATACCAAAATGAAGGATGTACGCATCAGCTATGACGCCGATTGGCAGCGTCTGCATTGGCGGAGTTTGCAAACCTCATATAGAAGCTCTTCTTATTTCGAATATTACGAAGATGACTTTGCACCATTTTACCATCAAAAAATAGAGTTTCTTTTTGACTTTAACTTGTCCTTATTCGAGCTGTGCCTTAAACTTTTGAAACTCAACCCAACACTAGCCTATACAGAAGAATATATACAGACACCCAGTAACCTGCTAAATTTTCGAGACACAATCAGTCCGAAAAAGCAGAGCGATTTTATTTCCAAACCGTATTTTCAGGTATTCGAAGATCAACATGAATTTTTACCAAACCTTAGTATCGTCGATCTTCTTTTTAGCCAAGGACCGCAAAGTAAACAATTTTTGTAGCCAACTGGCAGCAAAATGGCAAACAATGGATTTTAGTTGGCGTTTATAATAGAAATTTGTATGAGAATGTTTTTTATTATTGCTTTTGTCTTTCTTATTGTTCAAGCAAAAGCTCAACATGAAGCCGATGCACCTCAGTCAGGTAAAGTGTTTGTTGCCAGTGGATTGGGTTTTGGATTTCCCGTCGGGGATATCAATCAGACACTTTCTCCAAAAGTGTCCAATGTATTAGGTCTTAATATTCCATTGAAGAGTAAGCGATACTTTCTGTATCCCGTTGTTGATTTTTTACGCTTTTCATATAACGAATCAATTACTGACGCCGAGTTTGGTTATAAGCTGCAAGATGGTACATCCAATTTATATGGACTATCGGTTATGCCAGGTTTAAATCATTTCTTAGGTTCTCTACGTTTATATGCATATGCAGGGCCATCTTTGCATTTATTGTACGAGCCCCGGGTATCAGTCGCAATCCCCGATGCGGAAGCGACGATTGAAAATATCACGTCTTTGACCGGCGGTCTACGTGGTGGCGTCGGCGCACACTATAGGTTTGGCGATTTTTACCTTTTTATTGAATCAGCATATATTCGTAATTTTCAAAAAATACAAGGCAATCATTTGAGCGTGGTCACATTACACGGCGGTTTGAAAACAGACGTTACCAAGCTGGTTGACAAGATCTTTTAATTTTTGATGATAGGCGGGTGGTCGGCCACCAACTCTTTAATTTCTTCTGCGGGTGCTGTTTCGTGTTCAGGAAGTATTCCAAGTACAATATCCGAACTCCGTCGTAGGTCATCTGTAATGCGCCTCAGTTCTCGCGTCTGTGATATAAGGAAAGTTTTTTCCTGGGTGTTAACCTGGTCTGTTAGCAGGTTTTCCGGTAAATTGATCTCAGCAGGTATGAACGGGTCTTTACGGTCATCTTCAAATAGACCGATCAGGTTTTCCATTTTTACAGCCGTCCGTTTCAGGTTTCTTACCGGCCTTCCACTAATATCCGAATGATCGGTAGACCTTACTGCGTCGATCAGATTTGCGGTATGGGAAGTGAATAAATGGTTAACAACAATAAATTTATTCAAGCTTTTCGAGTTTTTCTGCTTACTTTTAGGCTCTGTAATCATTCGCTGATAAGCCGAAGCCATGTTTGCACTAGCAACATACACTTCTTTTCTAGCCAATTTGTAATCTGTTTCGGTCAGCTCGCTGTTGACTAATGTCTCCGGGATTTTTATGAAATAATTATAGTTAGCTATAAGGAGCTTTTTCATATATTTCTGAATCTGCTCGCCCTCCCAACTAGGCAGAATAATATAGCTGGATATAAACGCAAGACCACACCCAATGAAAGTTGCAAAGATACGTTCACGCGCGACATCAACTGTCCCTTCGCCCAAAAAGCTAAACATGATCAAAAGATAAGGTGTCATAAAGATGACTCCTAAGATATAGTTTATTCGTATTATGCTATAGGTCAATACCATGAAGACAAGCAACATAAAGAAACGAGCGGTCGGGTCTTTTACCCAAATTAGCAAGATAATCCCCACACCACCCCCTACGATGGTGCCAACTAATCTTTGAAAATTCCTTTCTCGTGTTAGGCTCCAACCTGGTTTTAAAATAACGAGGATCGTTAAAAGAATCCAGTTGATATGTTGTCCAAAGTTACTGAGGTATGCTAAAACAAAAGCTACAACCATCACGACAGATGTTCTTATGGCATGCCTGAAAATATCCGATTTTAATGTAAGGTTATTACGAAAGATTTTCAGGTCGATTGTGTCGTGCGATACAAATTTGCTGATATCACCAATATTGCGTTGAGTATCTACTTCCTTGCTCTGGAAATACGTGTACAAGGTTTGCGTTCTCCTGGAAATACTCCTTATATTAATCAATACCTTCTTAAGGAAGAATGTATTCTCATCCTCATTTGTCGTTGTATTATCAATAACCTCTTTCAGGTTTTCCAGATCACTTTGCAGGTTAAAGAGCATTTTAGGTCGGCTATTTGCCGCTAAAAAGTAGCCGAAATTGTGTAACTCATTAGACAGGCGTATTAATGTAAACCTGATTTCTTTTAATGCTTCCGTATCGCCAAATTTGCCCCTTATTTCGTCATAATTGAATTGGGTCGACATGGCCTTTTCAAAAAGGTCGATGATGTCTGAAAATACTAATATCAAGGTCCGCCCAATAGGTGTCGGGTCCTTAACTATCAATTTACTTTTAAAAAGAATCTCCCTTAGACTATGTAGATGGGTGTTTATTTTTATTTGCTGATCTATTAGCTTTTTGTACGAATTATTAATATCGCTTGTCGGATCATAGAACTCTGATTTTATTTGAATAAATGTGGCAACCTCACGGACCGTTTCAGCCAATTCTTGTTGCGCAAGCCGATAAGGCATGACTTGCGTCAATGAAAGACTGAGTAAGGCGTACCACCCACTACCGAGTGTGATAAATGCAGAATATTCGATAATATTATGACCCCCATCGGGCGGTTCAATGTTCAGGAAGATGATCAGCATGGCTGTCGTACCTACGGCTGCCGCCCTTGGACCATAGGCTGCGAGCATAGAAAACAAGAAGCAGAAGACCATGAGCTCCAAAACGAGCAAGATAGGATGTCCATTCACAAACTGCGTTAATAGCGTCATCAAAAATACCAGGAGCAAGGTCGCCAAAAGTGCATTGCGCCGATGGGCAGCTGGTCCGGGCGTATCCGCAATACTTGCATACAAAGCGCCCAGCGAAATTGCAATACCCGTTCCTAAATCTCCAAAGTAGAAGCCTACTAAGGCTGGTATGATTGTCCCGAAAGATATCCGTAAACCGTTTGCAAAATCCTGACCGTGCAAAAAGTGTAAGAAATCTGCCTTTTTTATCATGTTGAGCCCGTTTGGGGAGACTAAGATGTGAACCTAATTTATTCAGTTAGTAATAAACAAAGATAAGAAAACAAAGTCAGCAGCCACAACATACAACTTAAAAGATAAACCCAAGTAAACCTAAATAAGTGCGAAGTTGAAGCGTAAAGTTAAACAACAAACAGAATGATTTGTTTATCGAGTTGAGAATTAGATAAGTGGAACAAAATCTGATCCTAATATCTAGTTGTTAAATTTTTATTTATTGTTCGTTATTGGTGATAGTGTGACAAGGAAATGTTGAATAATAAATCAAATAAACAATCCAAAAGGTTTTTTATTTGATTTATTTCAATTAACTTCGAAAGTTGATAAAGCCGATAACGCCTAGAAAAAACACAGATATCGTATGAGAATTGAAAAGCAAGAAACAGTTTACCAGAACGAGGTACTTACTCGCTTTGAGTTATATAATAGCTTATTTCAGACATTACCTTTCCAAAAGATCAAGTATACAGGGGCATTGCTTCCATTTTTTACATTACATTGTGAGCGGGAAGTAGAAAACCAAGTAGACCCGAAGACCATCATCGAAGATTTCTTTGAGAAATACGGGCAGTACCAACAGGATATGGACGCGGTGGATCTCTTATTTCGGATTATCCAATACATTGAGAGGCGTGTTGTTTTGTTTGATGCCATAGAAGATGCGGCCTTTGTCAAGACTGGGCGTTCTGAAGACGCCTATTTACTAGGTAGTTTGGTTAAGCAAGCAGCTGCTAACGAAACCTTGAACGAAAAGATAATCGAAAAGTTAAAGAACTTTTCGCTACGACTGGTATTGACGGCTCACCCGACTCAATTTTATCCGGGTGAGGTTTTAGGGATTATTACCGATCTGACAGAGGCACTTAAAAAGAATGATCTCGATAATATCGTATTGCTTCTACAGCAATTAGGTAAAACACCTTTTATAAAGAAAGAAAAACCAACACCAGTGGATGAGGCAATCAGTTTGGCCTGGTTTCTGGAAAATGTTTTTTATCCGGTGATTTCAACAATTCGGAAACAATTGGGGAACAACTTCGAGAGTCTTGAGTCTAAGGATCAAATTATCCAGTTAGGCTTTTGGCCGGGAGGTGACCGTGATGGAAATCCTAACGTAAGTGTCGAAAGTACAAAGGAGGTATCCGCACTTCTACGAACTATTTTGTTTCGCGCATATTATCGTGATTTTCGTGTTCTCAAACGTCGGATTACGTTCCGAGGGGTAGAGAAATACATGAGCAATTTGCAGCAAATCCTTTATGAAAACAGCTTCAACCCCTCTCCGGAACCCGAAAACGTAAAACCTTATATCATTGAAAACCTTGAGTCGATTCGGGATGTATTGGATGGTCAGCATAACGGTTTGTTTACTGAATTGGTAGATGATCTTGCGTTGAAGGTAAAAACCTTTGGTTGTTATTTTGCAAGTCTGGATATTCGTCAAGACAGCAGCATTCTCCGCAAAGCACATCAAGTAGTCCGGGATCAAACTTACCCGGCAGAATTAAACAAGGATCGGTTTGATGATCTGTCCGAACAGGAGAAGAATGATTCTCTTCAATTTAGGGAAACCAGCATATCATTGACTGATATTGAAGATCCATTGGTTTTCGATACGTTTGAAGTTATAAAGTATATTAAACGAATGCAGGAAGCTGGCGGTGAGTTGGCCTGCCATCGTTTTATTATTAGCAATTGTCAATATGCTTCTGATATATTGCAGCTAATGGAGCTTTTCTTGGCCAATGGGTGGACGATTGAGGAATTGCCGATTGATTTTGTTCCGCTTTTTGAAACAGTAGATGATCTGGAGCGTGCCGCAAACGTGATGACGACGCTCTATTCTCATCCGGTTTATCAAAAGCATATTCAGAAGAGAAAAGGTCAAACGATCATGCTCGGCTTCTCAGACAGTACCAAAGATGGAGGATATCTTAGAGCGAATTGGTCCATATATAAGGCAAAAGTAGAACTTACAGCTGTGTCCAGAGAGCATGAAGTGGATTTAACATTCTTCGATGGAAGGGGAGGGCCTCCTGCCAGAGGTGGTGGTAAAACACAGGCGTTTTATGCGTCGATGGGTACTGAAGTTGAAAATAACCATATTCAGCTCACTATTCAAGGGCAAACGATCAGTAGTCTATATGGTTCTTTCGACACTGCACACTACAATATCGAACAACTATTGCAAGCTGGCCTGGCTTCGACCCTAAATCCGAGACCCGGAGATACCTTAAATGACAGCGAAAAGTCTTTGATCGAATCAATGGCAGAGGTGAGTCATAAAAAATTCCTTGACTTGCGGCATCATCCGTTATTCTTAGAATATCTAGAGGAAAAGAGTCCGTTAAAGTTCTTGTCAGAGATCAATATCAGCAGTAGACCAGTTAAGAGGAACGGAAACAGTAAGTTACGTTTAGAAGACCTTCGGGCAATTAGTTTTGTAACTTCCTGGAGCCAACTTAAACAAGGGATACCTGGTTTCTATGGTGTAGGCTCAGCACTGGAACATGCAGAAAAAACGGGTAAGTGGGATGCTGTTCAGGCACTTTACAGAAGCTCTGGTATGTTTAAAACCATTATAGACAATTGCTCTATGGCCATGTCGAAGATTAATTTCAATATCACCTCTCACTTAGCGGAAGACGAAAAATATGGAGAATTTTGGAAGGTAATGAAAGAAGAATATGACCGTACCAAGAAGTATCTTGTTAAAATAAGCAATGGTGATACCTTAATGGATGAATTTCCAGTTGATCGGGAGTCTATTGCTATGCGCGAGCGAATCATATTGCCGTTAGTTGTTATTCAACATTACTCGATACAGAAATTAAGCGAAATAGACGAAAGTGACCCTATGCATGAGGTCTATTCAAAACTAATAACACGTACAATTTTCGGTATTGTCAATGCAGGAAGAAATCTGGCTTAGGTAAGTTGAAATAAATAACTAAATTTACCCATTCAAAATATTTATGTAATGAAACAGCCATCTTTTTTTTATTCCGGTCTGCTTGCTGCAGCCATCTTTATGAGTTCTTGTGGAGATTCAAATAAATCTTTTCGCTACGGCAATTATACGAAAGTAGATACTGAAGCGTACAAAGCTATTAATATTGTTTATGAAGAGTCGCTTTTTCAGGAATATGCAGCGCTCAATCTGAATCCAAAATCAGAAGAATTGGCTACAAAGTACAAGAACTTAGCTAATGAGGTTGCCAGCTTGGCTATTGAATCAAACCTCATTTTACCTGAGTTTGCAGAAGACCATTTTGATGTAAAAGCAGGTATTTCGACCGGGGCGCCTGTGATGACCGTTGCTCCAGCCTCTCTTGATAGTTTAGCGACAGACTCTGCTATGGTAAATCAAGCTCCAGTAGGATCTACTCCAGCGCTATCAGCAGAAAAAATAAGTGAAAAAGTGAAGCATTCTCAAGAAGAAATTGCTCATCAACTGGAGAACATAACCAGAAATACCAATACAGTCGTTCAAGACTTCGCGGTTGAAAAATTAAAAGAGTTTGGACATTAATAAACCCATAAAAACCGGACTGCTTTCTTACGGTATGTCCGGTAAATTATTTCACGCTCCTTTTGTTGCTGAAAGTGATCGATTTGAATTTGTTGCTGTTGTAGAGCGTAGTAAAAAAGAAGCTCAAAAACGGTACCCAAATGTCAAGTCTTATGACGCTGTCGATGAGTTGATTAATGATCCTCAGATCGAACTGGTCATCATTAATACGCCGAATAATACCCATTACGAATTCACAGCCCAAGCGCTAAAAGCAGGGAAAGATGTGCTCGTGGAGAAGCCTTTTGTTGCAACGAGCGCCGAAGCGAAAGAGCTTTTTGAACTCGCTCGATCATTAAACAGGAAGCTATTGGTTTACCAAAACAGGCGTTGGAATAGTGATTTCCTTTCAGTAAAGGAAGCGGTGGAGAGCGGTAAGTTAGGCAATCTGATCGAAATGCATGTTCGTTTTGATCGTTACCGTGCAGAGATTGGACCCAAAGCATTTAAAGAAGAACCAATTCCGGCAAGCGGTATTGCCTATGACTTAGGGTCTCATATTATTGATCAAATCATTCTCCTATTTGGCAAGCCTGATAAGACCATGAAGATTGGCACAAAAAATAGAGAAGGCACGCAGGTAGAAGATTATGTCTTATTTATCCTTTCATATAAAACAGGGCTGCAGGTTTTTGTGACAACTAGCTATCTGGCTGCAGACCCAACGATAGCCTATGTTCTTAACGGAAGCAAAGGGAGCTTCAAGAAAGACCGTTCTGACGTTCAGGAACTGCAGTTGATTGACGGGGTCAAACCTACCGACCCGACTTATGGTATAGAGCCGGAAGACAGTAAAGGGAAGCTAACATACTTTACTGACGATAATGAAAAAATTGTCGAATATCCTACTGCGGATAGGGCGAATTTTATGGATCTGTTTGAGTGCGTTTATCACAGCATACGAAATGGTAAAGCATATCCGGTAAAAGAAGAACAAATTATTCAGCAATTAGAAATCCTCGAACAACCTTTCTGGAATTAAGAAATTCTGTCTTATTATATTAAATTGCATACAGTTAATATTAACTTAACAAATACTTTATATTGCATTGCAATATTTGTATCAGACTTAAAGTGGGCGTTAATATCATATGCAGCAAGATTCAGAATTAAATGAGAGTAGTATTCCTTTAGTTAACAGAGAGCTAAGTTGGTTACATTTTAACGAAAGGGTCTTACAAGAGGCGGCTGACCCCAGTGTCCCACTTATTGAAAGGCTACGTTTTCTCGCTATTTTTTCATCAAATTTAGATGAATTCTACCGTGTTCGCGTTGCAACTTTGAATAGGCTTGCTGATGTAAATGTCAAGGCCAAAGAATTTTTGGGATACAATCCAAAAAAAATCCTCAAGCTGATCAAAGAGCTTGTCGTAATCCTAGAACGGCGTTTTGATACCCTATATGACGAGATTATTGACCTTCTTGCAAAAGAAAAGATTTTTATAATCAATGAGATGCAGCTGAATGTTGCTCGCGGACAATTTGTCCGGGAGTATTTTATAGATTCTGTTTTGCCTAAGCTCGTTCCCGTTATGCTGGACTACGGTAAAATCCGTAAACCTTTTCCCGATCTGCGAGATAGAAGGATTTATTTCTTAATCAAATTTCAGTATAAAAAAAAGACAGGCTATTCACTTTTAGAAATCCCCTCCAGAGTCATTTCACGCTTTTTGATTCTGCCTAAAGAAAGAAACTTAAATTTTATTATACTCTTAGATGATATCATCCGATATTGCTTTGATGAGTTGTTTTTCATATTTAAATATGAAAGCATTGAGGGTTATACGATTCAGCTTACCCGGGATGCTGAACTAGACCTTGATACCAACGTTGATGATAAGTTCATTAACATCCTTTCTTCCAGTTTGAAAAAAAGAGAAAAAGGGAAACCCATGCGCTTATTGTACGATGCAGATATGCCGCAGGATATGTTAGATTACCTTGTTGAGAAAACAGATCTTGACCCTGATGCACTTATTCCCGGAAACAGATATCATAATTTTAAAGACTTTATTGAATTCCCAAACGTGGGCGGTAAGGAGCTGGAGTATAAACAACTACCGGCTTTAAAGGTGGCTGGTTTTGATTTGCAGAAGAGCCTCTTTGATCAAATGAAGAAATCGGATTACCTCGTCAGTCTTCCTTATCAATCTTATGACTACATTATCCATTTTCTGCGTGAAGCAGCGATAGACCCGAAAGTAGTCAATATATCGATTTCACTATATCGAATGGCTGAGAATTCCAATGTAATCAATGCACTAATCAATGCTGTGCGAAATGGTAAAAAGGTTTATTGCTTTTTGGAGCTAAAGGCTCGGTTCGATGAAAAAGCGAATATCGACTGGGGGGAGAAGCTTACTGATGCAGGAGTTAAAGTATATTATGGGCAAGCAAACTATAAAGTCCATGCCAAAGTCTGTTTAGTCGGTCGGCGAGAACAAAAGACCGTCAAGTATTATGCCACGTTAGCTACGGGCAATTTTAACGAGAAGACCGCTACCAGATATTGTGACCACAACCTGTTTACCGTTAACAAGTCGATCGTAGATGATCTCAAAAGACTTTTCTCTGACCTACGCCATAATAAGTATAATGATGATTATCAATCGATTATAACTTCTCCATTAGAGACCCGGTCTAAGCTAGATCAGATGATTGAGCGGGAGATAGAACATGCAAGAAACGGGCGTGAAGCATCAATGATTTTCAAGATGAACTCATTGACAGACGAAAATGTGATACGGAAACTATATGAAGCGAGCAATGCTGGCGTCAAAATTGATCTTATTGTCCGGGGCATGTGTTGCCTTGTGCCACAGGTTCCTGGTTTTAGTGATAATATCCGTGTTCGTAGCATTGTGGGTCGTTATCTTGAACATGCACGCATTTGGATATTCCACAATAATGGAGAAGAGGAATATTTTCTAAGCTCTGCCGACTTTATGAACCGAAACCTGGACAGGCGGATAGAGGTGACTTTCCCAGTGTTTGATGAAGACATACAAGGAGAAATTAAGCAAATTATTAATTATCAATTGAGTGATAACACCAAGGCCAGAGAGATTAATGTCAATAATGACAACCGCCATATCCGGCGAGATTCGGGACGTCGTTATCATGCTCAGTTAGACACATATTTATATTTAAAAGACAAGATAAGCTCATGAGATACGCAGCAATCGATATCGGATCGAATGCCGTTCGTCTGCTAATATCAGACATATCAAAAAGCGGTAATGAATACAGTTTTAATAAAGACACACTCGTTCGGGTGCCACTGCGTTTAGGTGATGACGCCTTTCTGGATCACAAGATATCAGATAAAAAATCAGAATTATTGGTGAAAACTATGATAGCTTTTCGCAACCTGATGGATGCGTATGAGGTTAAAGATTATATGGCCTGTGCTACCTCGGCCATGCGCGAAGCAAAGAATGGTCAAGATCTGGTGAAAAAAATAGAAGCAGTGGGTATTGACCTGAAAATTATAGATGGGGAAGAAGAAGCCAAGATCATTTATTCCAATCAATTGGTTAACAAGTTAGATTCTCGTAAAACCTACTTGTATATAGACGTTGGCGGAGGTAGTACAGAGCTCTCTATCTTGAATAAAGGCAAAGTAGAAGCGTCTAAGTCCTTCAATATCGGTACCATCAGAATTCTAGACAATCAGGATAAGGAAGAAACCTGGGTTGACATGAAAAAATGGGTGCGTGATCATACAAAAGAATTTAAGAATGTTGTTGGCGTTGGTTCAGGTGGAAACATCAATAAACTTTTTTCCCTTTCCAATGAAAAGCCCGATAATTTACTTAGTTATGAAAAGCTTAAAGCCCTATCAGACTATCTGAATAGTTATTCGCTTAAAGAACGTATTCAGGTACTTGGTTTAAAGCCTGATCGTGCAGATGTAATCATACCTGCCTGTTTAATTTTTATCAGCATAATGAAATGGGGAAAGCTAAAAAAGATTGCTGTTCCGCGTATTGGTCTGGTTGATGGGGTGATTCAGACGCTGATTGATAAAAATCTCAAAAGCTAATATGCAATAAATGAATTGTTTATCTTCAAATGTTAAAAAAATGTGTCTTAATCTTTGTAGAATAGCTTAAAGTATGTACTTTTGCCCCCGGAGAGTTGGCAGAGTGGTCGAATGCGGCGGTCTTGAAAACCGTTGTCTGTCACAGGACCGGGGGTTCGAATCCCTCACTCTCCGCCGAAAACAGAAAGCACTGAAAACCAGTGCTTTCTGTTTTATAATAGAGCTACGAAATTACTGTGGCAAACAAGGTGTTTCGCGAATGACTCTTAGTGATTTATGTGTAAAATCGCCTTTTTAACAACAAACTTGCCCTCACCAACAATATCAGTACAGGCACTTCTACAAGTGGGCCAATAACGCCAACAAATGCTTGTGGTGAATGGATGCCAAATACTGCAATAGATACGGCTATCGCTAATTCAAAATTGTTGCCTGTGGCCGTAAATGCGATGGATGCGTTTTTGTCGTAAGGTACATTTAATGATTTGCTAATAAAAAAGCTCACAAAAAACATCAGCACGAAATAAATGATTAACGGCACAGCAACCTTTACAACATCCATTGGCAACTCCAATATCTTGTCGCCCTTCAGGCTGAACATCAATACGATGGTAAATAATAACGCATACAAGGTAATGGGCGAAATTTTGGGTATGAATTTTCTATTGTACCATTCTATGCCTTTTGACTTTACAAGTGCATAACGGCTAATAAAACCTGCGAAAAAAGGAATACCCAAATAAATCAACACGCTTTCGGTTACATCTTTCATTGATACGCTTACATTGAAATTGGCTAAGCCTAATTTGTTCGGCAACACATTGATGAACAGCCAAACAAAGAAGCTGTAACTTATTATCTGAAAGATACTGTTCAGTGCGACCAATAATGCGGTATACTCCCTGTTCCCTTTTGCCAAGTCACTCCACACGATGACCATTGCGATACATCTTGCCAAGCCAATAAGTATCAGACCTGTCATATAGTCGGGTTCGTTGCGTAGGAACAGTACGGCTAAACCGAACATCAATACCGTACCGATAACCCAATTCAGCAATAAAGATATGCCGATTACTTTGGTGTCCTTAAATGCTTTGGGCAACAACGAATAATCCACCTTAGCCAATGGTGGGTACATCATCAATATTAGACCTATTGCCAAAGGGATATTGGTCGTACCCACGGACAGGGCATCGGTAGCACTGGAAATGCTCGGAAAGAAATGCCCAAATCCTATACCTGTCGCCATCGCAAGGAATATCCACAAGGTAAGGTAACGGTCAAGAAATTTTAGTTTTGGTTGCATCGGCTAACTTTTAATCATCGAAAAAACATAGAACATCTCCCGTGCTATCTGCAAACTCCGTTTGGCATATACCTGTGGCTGTTCGGGTGTGCCGTCCGAAATCTTGGGGTCTTCAAATGTGATGGGTATCCGTTTTTCGGCACCTGCAATGAAAGGGCATCCGCCGTCTGCCTGCGAACAAGTCATAATGGCGACAAATGCCGATGCAGGATTGAAAGGACTATCGTATTTTTTGGAAAACCCAATGATAGGCAACGCATCATCGCTGTATTTTATGGCATATACAGGATTATCGGTTTCCGCAATCTTGAAAATATTAAATCCTTGATTGGTCAATGTTTCCGCTACTTTCGGGAACAGTGCAGTTTCTTCCGTGCCGCCCGAATAGCAATGCACATTCGGGATATTGAAGTATGCACCTGCCACCTGCGCCCATACCTGTGCTAAATGACTTCTACGTGAATTATGGGTACAGATAAAATTGAGGTCTATATTCGCTCCGCTATTTGCTTTTTGCTGTACAAAATCGATCAGCGGTTGTAAAATGGTTTGGCGTTCTTCGTTTATGGTTTGGACGTCAATAATCCCCTTTATGGTTTCAGCTAAATTCTTGTACATGACCTTTGGTCTTTAGTGTTTAGCAACATCCCGAATTAGGTGTACAGCAAGCGCTATTAAGTTCCGATAGTTTTACTTTTTGTTTCGCCCTAGTGACACCACAGGCATCGCTTGCCAAACAAGCCGTCTGTTTGTTTATTAGGATGAAATGCTGGCCGTCAAAATCTAAGTCAAACTTCCCAATCGTTTCTCCCTGATATTCTACTTCTATCTCGGCATCTTCAATACCCAGTTTTTCTTCAGACAGCTTGATAATGTTCAATAGTTTGGTCGGCTTCAATCTATGTTCGTAGTCGTTGGCATCCCAAAGTTGGAAGTTTACCACTTTCTCTGTACGGACTACACCACCGCAATCAATAAAATGTTTGGTAATCTGTCCTATTTCCGTCACATGGAAATGTTCGGGAACAGGTGTTCCGTTCTCTAACTGAAATTCAACATTGCCCAATGTTGGCAGGATTTCTTTGATTTTTGATAGTTTCATAAAAGTAAGATTTGAAAATTTACATTAATTTACACATTGCAATATTACGATGATAGGATTCAAAAAAATATTATGAACAGCAATTGGTTACCTTTACCTCTTGATTGAAAAAAGCATTAAATTCCGATTGGATTTGCTTCCATAATTTTTCATCAATGCAATAACAAACAGATTTGCCCTCAATCGTTCCCTGGATAATACCTATGCTCTTTAGTTCTTTTAAGTGTTGTGAGATTGTAGCCTGCGCCAGTCCCAATTCATCAACCAAATCATTGCAGATACAGGCTTTCTGATTGATGATATACTGAAGAATGGCAATTCTTGCCGGATGTCCTAGGGCTTTAAACAAAGCAGCCAATTTGTTCTGTTCATTTGTGAACATTTCTGTTTTAGTAATCCCCATATCCTTGATTTTTAACATCGCAATATTACGATAATATTTTTAATATCCAATATTATTTTTTGCTTATTGATGTCTGCAGGTAAATGAGAGAAGGACGGTTGTTGTCGATTAAAGACAGTTTGATTAAAATATGATGATCTGCTTATTCTAGCAGGTTCCTTGCATTTGATATTGACTCGTAATCCTCCAAAAAGTTCGACATTTGTAAAGCTCCCCCTAGCCAAGTGGAAAGGGAGGCAAAATCCGGTCGAAATTCTGGTATGCACTTTTTCCTCTATTTCTTTCCTTTCATTGTTATATCGTTGATGGTAATAGTGGTATATTGACGTTCAAAAAGCATCAATAATTGAACAAGGGGTTCGACTGGGGTCCCTGACACCCCGCCAACCTGAATATAAAGCCCGACGACAGTCGGGTTTTTCTTTTTAATAAGTAACCAGCTATTCTACAAATACTACTTGCTTAATATTCTCAAACTCTTCTTTCTTTTCATCCAGTGTGGTACGGATATCGTAATCATCCTGAATACCCAGCCAGAATCTCACAGAATTGCCAAAAAATCGGCTTAGCCGTATAGCTGTGTCCGCAGTGATCCTGCGTTGGCCTTTTATGATTTGGGATACACGGGTTTGAGGTATATTTGTATCCTTGGCCAAGCGGTACGGGGTGATGTTCATGGGGAGCAAGAACTCTTCGTTTAATATTTCACCGGGATGTATATTAGGTAATCTTTCCATCGTTTAATCCTTTCCGTTTAATGGTAATCAATAATCTCTATATCAAACGCGTTATTATCTATCCACTTGAAGAAGATAAGTATTTTGTTCGAATTATAAAAGTTGGACAGTAATATCGGTTTTAATGGGTTCACTTCATCCCCGCAACAACGAAATCATTTAGTATCAAAACCCTATAAATAGCAGTATTTATAGGGTTTTTGCTTTTATAAGCCTTCCAAAATATTTCAGATTCTCTATTTCGTGCGAGCCCCCAGCGAGCCCCTAAAATTTGGTCATCTAGGGTCTTGCTCAAATGTACAGGTTTGCACCTATACACACCTCGCTATCAGATGAACATCTTGACATCAGGAATAGCCAATCACATTAGAAAAATTCATGAGCGCCTACCTCGGAAAGAAGTCAGAAAAAGAAAGGACACTGATCCCCATATTCCAGAACCACAGCAAAAGAGTAAGATCACTTATAGGGTTGAATATTCTGCGGGCACATACGAGCGTTATCAAGTAAGTTTAAATATATGCATTTTAACGGCGATAATCACCGTTACATGATATCGTGCGAATTTCGCTGCGTTCTCCCTCGTTCGCTGAAATTTCGGATCGTTATGAAAGCGTTCCTTATCAACGCCTCCTTTCTGTCTGGCCAAATAGCCATCCTTGCTTTTGTAAAAGGTAATATCCCAGATAATACCTTTCAATTTAATAATACCTGATTGTCTTGCCATATCACACTCACTTTTAAACTCACCTTTGCTGCAGCTAATCAGTGATTACGGGTTAAAAATTGGTATAATAAAGCCAAATTAAAAGCGTAGACGTACCAAATGGCGGTATTGAGTCAATATGGTCATATACTTCCTAAGTATATTTCGTAAATTGCAATAGCTCATAGGTTAATTAGAGAAATATGATAGATAGTTTTTGGAAAGAATTTCAAAATGAAATGCCAGAATATAACGGTTTAGAAACGCCACAGTCCTATTGCTTTTGTGACAACCAAAAGGATGCAAATGAATGCGCCGAACTCGTAAGTAAAAGTATTAAACAAGCTACCACACATTCCTTACGCGGGTTGCAAATCAATGAAGAAAAACTACCTGCAGTCGGAGATATGGCTATCGTGACCGATTGGCATGGGATCCCCAAAGCAATCACCAAAACCATTAAAGTCGAGATTGTAAAGTTTAAAAATATCACAGCGGAATACGCGTTTATTGAAGGTGAAGGAAATAGAAGCTTAAGCTATTGGCAAAAAGTGCATTGGGATTATTACACACGAGAACTCAGTGATCATGGCTTGCAACCGTCCGAAGATATGGAGCTTGTCTGCGATATTTTGAGACAATTTGGCCGAAGAAATAAGCAATAACTATAGTTGATGAAAACCGCAATAGTAATTGGAGCAGCAAGTGGTATCGGTAAAGGCCTTGCGAATGCGATGAGTGATCTTGGTATTAAAGTAATAAATGCAGACACTGCATATCCCATGAATAAGCAAGGCGATGTAGCATGGCATGTGGATGCTACAAACCAGGAGTCTATAAGGGCTTTAACGAATAATTTACAAGAAGATCATATAACGGTTGATTACCTAGTAATAACCATAGGTGCTATAGACGAAGGACAGGTGTCCGATTACCCAGTAAAAAATCTATCATGGATGTTAGATGTCAATCTTTTAGCACCATATCGTTTGATTCAGCATTTTCTGCCGTTTCTCAAAAACAGTAAAAGCCCTAAAATCCTATTGACAGGATCTGCTGCTGGGCTAGGATCCTTCGAAGATACCTATGGATTGATGCCTTATATTGTGAGCAAACATGCAGTGATGGGGTATTTTAAAGCGCTTCATTACGAACTATCTAGAGATGGAGTCGAGGTCAGTCTTTTTCTTCCAAATCGTATAAAAGGCAGGTTGAGCGAAAATTCAGCACTAATGCGTGAGACATTTCTAAATGAGAATAATACAATAATTAAAGGTGCGCAACAGACAAATATTGAATTAATTGAACCTGATGAAATTGCTATAGAGGTAGTCCAAAAGTTTTTGGCTGGAAAAACCTATATCTCAAATAACCCGCAAATGATGATTGATAAACTAGAGAGGGAACTTATTCAGATGAGAAAGGATTTATTGGGTGGATAATAACCATTTAAGTTTTTTCTTTGCCGATTCGCTTTCTCCAGTTGAGAAAGAAAGCGTTATGAAACTTTGGAATCTAGAATATCCAGCGAAGTTATCCTACGATCGGATAGATGATTTTGACACCTATATCAATGGGTTAGAAAGTCCCACACATATTCTTGTTAGATTAAATAATGAAATTGTTGGTGGGCAACAAAATTTGTTCGCAATCAGGAAAAATGGTTTGCAATAATCCTTTCGAGTGAAATCCAAGGTCATCGTATCGGTCGAAATTAATGTTGGATTTAAAAGAGAATGAAGAAATACTTTGCGGTTGGGTTATCGACCACAATGACGATCGTAAAATTAATGGTGAACTTTACTTAATCTCATAGAATTTTGATAAATGTAATATTAATATTATTTTCAAAAATCAATTATCAACCGGAACCTTTGAACTATAGATCATCCAAGAAAGGATGAACTGGGTATTGACTACAAGAAAGTTAACTAGCGTTCAACGCCATGAAAGCACCTATGATTTTGATTTGCCTCCTTTGCACCTTGAATGTTGCCCATGGGCAACATCAAGATGTACAAGAAAGAAAAACTTTAAGGATAAAGATCACTGTCCCTGCCCAAAACGATTTCGGGGATGAGCACATCGAAAAGGTTGGTTTCTCACTATTTGGGGAAAAAGTTTCTTTCGTTTGGGTACATCCTAGCATGGATGACACGGCCTATCTTAACAGGGAATTTTTAAAAGACGCCTTTATGAAGCAGATGTTTTTCTTTGATCTAGGTTTTGAAGCGGATAGCTTGGTTTTTGCCAAAAAGTTTCCCCGGATAACCATGCCGACTTTGCCAAACATCGAGGCTTATGATCAATATCAACAGAAAATAGTGGACAGTTTGTACCGACTTTCGTCTATGGACTTATACAGGGATAGCACGGAATATAGATTTACCCCTGCCTCGCAGTACTCACTAAAAGAAAGTCGTGATGCATTACGTAAAGGAGGTTTCGGCTTCGGCAACCCCGCCGGGTATCTTGGTGACATTCAAAAGTTGGCGGATGATATTGCCCGCGAGGTAGCTTCATCATCCTTCAAGGTGTCGTTTGATTCGGTGCTTGTTTTTCAGAGTGCCGTCCGCAGGTTAGATAGGCTATTGGAAGGAGGGGAGATTTTTGAACTGGAAGGCTTGATCTACGGTACACCGTCCTTCTTTTCAGAGATTGCAGCCAAGCACCTGCAGGCAGAGGAAAACAGGTTCTTTGAAGATGGGGGTACAAAATGGAGACCAGCTCATGGTGATTTATCGCGTAATACCCGGGTTAAGATCTATGTGCGGTTGGAGCAGGATGGGAAGGTCACGATCAAGTTGCCCAAGTACTTGGGCAATTGGACGGGGGATTGATATAAACATGTACATAAGTTTCAATATGACAGAAGCAGAGTCCTATCAGCCCTATACGGATCATCCAAGAAAGGATGACCCGGGTATTGACTACGAGAACATTAATTACTCGCCACCTGTTGGAGGTGGCAGTATATTACAAGAAAGTTAACTAGCGTTCAACATCATGAAAGTAGCTATGATTTTATTTTGCTTCCTTTGCACTTTGAATGTTGCCCATGGGCAAAGTCAAAGTGCAAAGGAAGCAAAAACTTTAAGGATTACAGTTCCTGCCCAAAACGATTTCGGGGATGAGCATATCGAACAGGTTATTTTTAGCTTAAATGACGATACGGTTTTTTCTGTCCGTGTATATCCTAATAAAGATGATACTGCCTATCTGAACCGTGAATTTCTGCACAACGGTTATCCTCGACATGCGTTCTACTTTGATATGGGTTTCGAGGCGGACCGGCTTGTTCTTGTCAAGAAGTTCCCGGGAATAAAAATGCCGGTTTTGCCGAACACGGAGATGTATAACGTTTATCAACAAAAAAAAGATGATGTTCAGTATAAAATTGCGTCGATAGATTCTTACAGAGATAGTATGACATACAGGTTTTACTCCTATTCGGGACCGGAAGATATCAAAAAACCAACGAAAGGGGGTACCGGGTTTGGCCATCCGGCACGTTATCTAGGTGATATACAGAAGTTAGCAGATGATATTGCCCGTGAGGTAGCATCATCATCCGTCAATATACCGTTTGATTCGGTGCTTGTTTTTCAGTCTATTGTCCAGAGGTTCGATAAGCGAACCCACGGTGACAAAGTGTTTGTGCTAGAAGGTTTGATATTTGGTGATTCATCTGTCTTTTCAGAGATTGCAGCCAAGCACCTGCAGGCAGAGGAAAACAGGTTCTTTGAAGATGGGGAAACAAAATGGAGGCCTGCTCATGGTGATTTGTCACGGAATACCCGGGTCAAGATCTATGTGCGGTTGGAGCAGGACGGGACGGTCACGATCAAGTTGCCCAGGTACTTGGGGAATTGGACGGGGGATTGAGATAAACATCTTTATTTATTATAAGCAAACTAATTAGGGTGAAAATATCTATCATTGTAAATTCGGTTCGATCTAAATTGCGCTATGCTGTAGGAGATATAGCAGCGTGAAATGTGTTTACAATTTTTGAGTAGAACATATTCATGGAAAATTACACGTCCAGTAAATCACATACTGATATTTCAAGAGAACTTGCTAATTTTTTAATGATGCTTGTATTCCATTGAATTCTCTTGTGTCTAGTTGCTTTCATTCAAGAGTTCTCTTATATCCATTCTGAGCAACCTAGCAATCTTATAAAGATCTCCAATTGGTGGCTATCTTTTATTGTTGCGCCATTTAGAAATAGTGTCCCTTAGAATAATCCAATATTTCAAGTCCAGATAAATGATCTTTCTTCCAGCGAATGCAGTGTGAATTTCAATACTCTTTTCCGATATGTATTTGTCAATAAAACGCATATCTCCGACTTATGTCCGGTCACGGTAAGCGTTCATGATGGAGATTATTTCAATCTGATCAAATCCCGTTTCACGTAGCACGCAACAAATTAGTATTACTTTCAAGCTTTGTGTAAGTTCAAATAACTCAATTCCGTCAGCAACATGTACGTTCGGCTTTTTGTTGAAAAAATGCGAATAGTAATGCCGGGAGTTAACTACAATAGCCAAATCAAGAGACATGTTTTTAATGAGCTGAACATAATTAAACTCATTACGCAAATATTCTAACTGTTCAACCAATGTTATGCGTTTACCTTTCTTAGGTATGTTAGGTCTGAACCTTGTTGCATAACCTTCCAATGCTTGCACAACAATAAGAAAATCTCCCGTATTGAATATGTTCTTTTCTTTAATGCTTTCGATTAAATGTTTCAGGATCGGAGCCATCTGGGCATCGAAGCTGAACCATTTCCGAATTACACTATCAAAAGAATTTTCAATCAAGTTGTGCGTAAACAAAAAGTCTTTGTTAGATGTATTTGCCTCTACCTGATCGTGTTGATTAAAATATAGGTATATCGGATGGAAAATCTTTTCTCCATTGTTCAATTCTTGAAATTCGTTCGGTGAGCAGAACTGGATGGTTTGATACCCAATTGTGTTCAGTGTACCAAGTGTAAGAAATGATTTGAATTTAGATGTCTGCTTTAATAATGTCCAAAATGATTCCGTGTTTTTTGAAATAATATTCAATAAATAAGATTGCGCAATAATAAGTTGTTCTTCATGTGATGTTCCGGGCGGAGAGCAGGCATACTCTAATTTAAGATCAAAACCATTACTTAGCTGAACTGAAATTTCATTGCTATCGTCGCGATCAAATTTTAGATCAAAACCATGCATCCTATCATTCTTAAACGGAATAGAATAATTGACACAATAATGATTTACCCATTTTGTCAAATAGGACAATTTTACCGTTATTTTGTTGAAAATCTCGTCAGTCCAATCGCTCAAATGAATACCTTGAAAACAGTACTGAACAGTGTACTTCTGCATGGGAAAGGAACAACTGAAATTCAGCGATCCGTATGTGTTGCAGTTCAGAAGTGTTATATGTTTAGCATCTGAGCTTTCACCCCAAATGACCTCTTTGCATTTATCATCTCCATTTGCCAAAGCCGCCATGTAAGCGTGTGGGTCATGGAAAGAGCCAATCAGTTCGAGCACTATTTTTTTATTTGGAAAGTAATAAAGCGTTCCCGCCACCCTATTATCAGGTTTAGACGGCAAAAACCAATACTCTTTTATTTCAATTTTATCAACCATAATTATTACTTAGCTTCCTGATGAGTTCTTTAAGTAGCGTATATTCTGAAAACAGATTTAACTCGTTGCATTTTTAATAAAATTAACATCAGCATCGCTAAATGCCCCCCATTCTCCAAATGCGCGATTTTGTCGTGAATATTTACCAGACAATACATATGAATTATACTCTTTCTCTAAAAAAGCCACGATTTCGTCTAACGATTGAGTCCCGCCAAATACATTATCAATGAGGGTTATCGCTGGTATATCGTTGTGACTACTTTTGAAATAAGGTTCAATTACATCAGCTCTTGATTGAAGTCCGAAAATATAAGCTTCAATCGTACTGCAATATTTTAAGCTAACGCAATAATCGGGCTGTATGTCATTGGTAACAGATCGGAACAATTCTTTAATTGAGTTTTCATTCGGTTTTGCCCCTTCAGTTATTATGCTTTTTGCGCCGATCAAAAAAGGAATACTTAGACCAGAGTTATCCTGGATGCAAACCCAATTATCTAACAATCGATACCAATACGGAATAGGAAGTTCTGTTGAGGCCATATTTAAAACACTTGTCTGTTCAATATATAAATTTCTATATTGATTAGAGAATTATGGAATTATTAGAGTTTGTCTGGAAAGTAAAAAAATCTTTAATGCGTGAAGAAATCAGAAGCTGCTACATAGGCTTCAATGATTTTCCAGCGGGGGCTTGCATGGATAGTTCAATATTGCTAGGCATATTATTGAACAAAAATGGATATGGGATATTTGACCTTGTATCCGGATGGTCGAATACGGAACATTTTTATACACATGCCTGGCTTGAAGACAGAGAACATCTAATTGACATAACCGCTGACCAATTTAGCATCTGCCGTTCGCAATTACCTGTACTCATTTTAAATGATAAACCAAGTTTTTACAACTCATTTGACATCCATTTTAAAGAGGCGGTATTGAAATATACGAGCATCCCCGATTTAGGCTTTTTTAGAGCATTAAGCCTGGTTGAAAACGAACTTTTGAATAAGCCTATTTAAACATTTTTGATCCCAATCAACTGATTTACCGGAAAATATCATCCAGTTTCCAAAGTAAATCCAACGCTTCCGGCCACCCAGACTTTACATAAATGTTCAGCAAACTCATAATCTCTGCAAAAGCATCGGGCTCCAACAACATAGCCTTATGATCTGCAAGTAATCTCTCGGTGAACTTTACTACCTCCCCTATTGCAGAATGGTCAAACGTATAATTTGTTCCCGCTGCCATCTTTGTAACTTCTGTGGTCGATGCCAAAGCAAACTGAGCATCAAAGCGTAAAGCCTCACTCATTATTTCAATAAAATAATGTGCGCTGTGGCCCTGCATGTGTCCGCCACCCAACTTTCTGGATATATTAAGAATTTTTTTCAGTAGTGGTTTTGAGAAAAAGTAAAATCGTTCCTGATCTTCACGCGATATTTTAAGACCCTGTTGCGGAACACGACCACCTACCTGCATTGAAAAAGGGAACAAGGCCGCAGGTACAAGGCTTAGGAACGCTTTACAGCAAAGCAAGGCATTGGCACAGGACATCAGAAATGAGGTAACCGCCAAGAAGAATGCGGGGAAATAACAGTATGTGTTAATTTAAGTGGTCGTACAAATTAAGTGGTCGTACAAAAAGCCCTTATCATATGTGTGGTAAGGGCTTTTTTTATTATGATATAATAATCATCGGCAAATAAATTGAGGTTATATTTCCACTTTTTGCACAAATCTTCCATTGCCCTCAATTTTAGTAAATTTTAATCCTTCTGTTGCTTCTTCAAAATCCTTTATAGAGTTTTGAAACGAAGCGAATACGATGCTTTGAGCATCTTCATTAATACTAAGTTCTTTTAAGAACGCATGAAAATCTATTGTAGAGGCAGATTGTTGCTGTGGTTCGTCAAAAATTAATAATTTTGGATGGTTGCCTCCCAATCGCTTAGATGTTTCAAAAAGTGCTAGATAATAAGCCCACATACATCTTATGTGATCACTTCCAGAGCTGTCAAATCTTATGTCATAGCTTTTCGGCTTTTCATTTGGCAATCTAACTTCAATAACTGGCAAGTACTTATCTGTCGAAATTTTTATAGCATTTTTATCTTTACTCTGATAGTTAAAGTCTTTAAGTAATTTCAAGAATGTATCCTGTAATAGCTGGATTTTTTCTCGGTCTAAGACAGAAAAGAAATCACCTGACAGATCTGCCTCTCTTTGTTTTAATTTTTCCCACTCTTTGGATAGCAATAATAATCTATTTTTTAGTGACTCTATTTTTTCCAGAAGTTCAACATAAAAGTTGACCAGACGTTTCGTATTAATCTTTCTTTCTATTAGTTCCTCAGAGGGCAGCCTTTCATCAGATACTAAGTCTCTTTTAATATTTCTTATTTCTTGACGTATTTCGTTCAATCTGTTATTATACGCAGCTAAAACATTATCTTTTTCTTGAATCTTGGTGCGTTGGCTGTTTATAAAAGCCTCAAGCATTTTGAGTTGGGATGATAAAAAGTTGATATTATCAGAAATTTGCATTGGGACTTGATCGACGCCCTCTGGCAATAGGGAATCATTTATACCCTGCCCACAGGTAGGGCACAAGTTGTTAGCGACTTGTGCATGTACATCACCACCAAGTTTAAGCATCTTCTCGGCAGATTTATTTTTATCCAAATCTTCTTGTACAGATTTTCTTTGCTGGATATATTGTCTAAACTTTTCTTTTTCGTGTAAAAGTTCGTCCGATAATTGGTGATATCTAAAGCCAATCTTTAGTAAGTTGTCGTTTAAAAGATTTAAACGAGTTTGATTTTTTTCCAAATTTTCGCCAACAGTAACCTCTGTTTGTTGATTTAATTGATCAAATTCGTCTGTTAATTCTTCTATTAACTCGGGAACCAAAAAGTATTTGTCGTTTCTAAATACTCTAAAATAGATTTCATTAATATTATTGATAATCACAGGAAAAGCTTCCAATCCAGCAACCTCAGCATTTCCTTTCTCGGCCAAATTCTGAAAATCATCAAACAAGATAGTCCATTTTTCCTGTATTAAGCGCTTATTAATGTTTAAGCTAATTCTGGATTGCTCATTCTGAAATACATCCAAGTTTAACAGAAATTCAATAACTCTCTCTTCCGCATTCTTAACCCCATACCAAGGAATTGTAGCAAAGAAAGATGACCAACCAGATTTCTGTTCAATGATGAAAGCAGGAGCGATAAGAGGCATATATAATTTGGTACTGTTACCGTTGGTATCTATAACATCTGGTAAATTCCAATTCAAAAATTCCTCAAGAAATGCGTGAAAACCATAAACTTCATCTGATGCAGCACCTTTATCATGGACATACATCTGCCTTAGTTCATAGGTATCTTCATTTTTAGTTATTTGTGGTCCAAATGTGACGTCGATTAACTGTGGCTTTCGTTTTTCGTTGACAACACTTCGTTTTACAGTAATGGTTTGTTGCCCATTAAATACCTCTAGCGAAATTGCGGATTGTATAACTTCAAAACTGCTTTCCCCATCAATCACGACATCTTTAAGCACTGACTGCATAGTTTTATCATTCTTCAAACCTATCAGCTCCTCGAATCCTAAAGCATATAAGATGGATTGAAAGACTGTGCTTTTTCCACTTGTATTATTTGCCCTAATGATATTTAAACCACTTTCAAAAGGGATAGTCACACCGTACAATCCATTTGTAGTATTTATTTCTAGCCTTAAAGCATTTAAATGAAGCATATTATATTTTATAAAAATTTACTAGAAAGATCCTTAATCCTTTGTTCCGATATTCCGTTTTTGCCTATTTTTTCAAGAAATACTTTCTCATCCTTAAACAGCTCCTTGTCCTTTTTCATTAGTTTGTAAAGTGCTATACCATTGTCCGTTAAGGAGTATCCGCCATCATTGAGGCTAACAAAACCTTCTGCAACAGCATAAATCAATGCTCTGTTTACAGTAGGCTCTACTCCCCAAATATGAAAGTCGCTTTTAAAATCGTTATTTATCCATTGTTGCACCTGCAATAAATTCCTTTGGCTTTTGATAGCCCAACATAAAAAATGTAACTTCATCAAAGAGGCTTTGTTGGAACGGCAGGCTAAAAATAAAACCAAAATTACATGACCAATTTTGTATAGAGGCCTGTAGTCTGCAGGGATAGCAATATTACGTTTGGTAAAGCTTAGGTGTCTAATAAAACTTGTCGCCATTATTCAAAGTCTAACGGGCAACGCAATAGCCAATCTGCAATTGCACCATTTGTCAAATTATCAATTGTCATTTCATTTAGATAGCTAAAATTGGCAGTTAATTTTTCTTTAACTAGCTTCCTTAATGATTTATACAATTGATTGTTGTCGTCTGCCGGAAACATGCAAAGTTCCTCTACCTCTTTTTCAATTTGAGATAATAGAATTAAGAACTTTTCATAATCGTCTGGATGTAGCTGTTGCCATCTTGATAAGATGGTATTCTGATCTAAAAAACTTTCTATAGTAGCATCAGTCAGCTTATTTACCTTTTGATCTACTCCAGCAGCCCCTTGAACAAACCTTTTCGAATGTTTCCTGATCGCATTTGCGACTAGATCAATTTCTTGGTCTTTCCATTTAATAATACTACCATCCTCAAGTTTCTTTTTGTCAATAAACAGCTTTTGACCTTCGGCATTTAAAGCCACCGGAATTTCTTTAGCAAAATTATCTATGTCATGAATAATGACTTTAAAATCCGGATCGATAAAAGGAAGGTTTAGATTTTTTATTTCTTCAGTTTTAGTGTTACAATGAAGCACCAAATCATTCATCCTGCTCTCAGGAGTAACAAAAATCCACTCTTTAATCAAGACACCATTAAGGAATTTTCCAAGTTTTTTCTTGTAGAGATTTAACTTGTTTAAATCAGTCGTAATTTTATCCCGCTGCTTTTCATACAAATCTTTCGAGGAAAGATTGTTGTCAGGGCAGTAACATTGAAAAACTTTGCCCTGTTTAGTAAATCCTTCAATACCACAGTCACCTGATGATGCTGGTATAGATTGGTAGTGTTCAGACTCATATTTGAGCCTAAAGCAAATCTGCATTATTGCTTCCCAGGAGTCGCCATCATAACGTCCGTATTTAGTATTATACACGTTAAATATTTAGTAAATATGAAAGTCGTTAATAAAATATAGCATATAAGAATAATACAAAAAAATGAAATATAAAAATAGTATTTGCTATTTATAGTAGTATGACGGCATTTGAGCCGTTTTCTCTTCGATTGTATTTAGATAAAACAAATCTCTATTTTTTTCTTCCAAACCAGGAACGGCAACAGTTTTGGAAATATCCGGTATTCTGCCATGTAAAAAATCATTACGTGATCTTAGAACTTCCATATCTCTTTCCAGCAATGTAATTCCCAATTCTTTAAATGGTGCTTTTAGACGTTCACCGTTGGTAACTTGATTGATTTGTTCTATTCTTACTTTTAATACGGCTAAATCATCATCGGGTAGGCAGTCAAATTCATCAAGAACTTTTAGTAACTGTTTTCGTAGCAGTTTGGCTTTTGGTTTATCCTTGATTGGCGCCAGTTTAAGTTTGTCATCTCCTATAATTAGGTCAGACAATGTTTCTAGAACGATAGCATAACCACCTGGCATAAATAACAGTGAAGCGACACTTGATTCCAGTAATAGTATAATTGCAGCAGTAAGGTCCAAAGATTGATATAACTTATTCGTCAGGTTGGACAATTCTTCAAAGCTAACAGTCCGTAACATTCTTTTTTCATAAAGCCGTTCAGCAACGGTACTTTTATCATGTAACAAGCTGTAAGGATTTGTATGTATTGGACTATAACCGCTCTTGATGGTGCTACGAAATGAACAATAATAATAATCGTTGATTTCTTTCATTTCTTTTTTCCTGTAGGCAAAGAAATATCCACCATCGCCAGCTAGATAACCGGTTAGATAGCCCAGAGCATTCTTCAAGGCAAACGCTTTATCACTGAACGTCTCATAATTCATTTTTACTTCGCATTCTATAGCAAAATAATGCTGATCACGACCTTCATTGGTAAAAGTGTAGGCAATAAATTCATCTCCATCTATCATCGCCTTTGTAGCAGAGCGTGACCATTCCAATAGATCGCTTGTGTAAGCAATTTCATCAACTTGATAGTGAAAATCCAATTTGTATTTAAGCGGAATAACCAACCGATAATAATAATCTCTTTTTTTGGAATAACCCTTAGTATAAAAAAAGTCAACATCACCTCTGATACTGGGCGGACTGTATTGCAACAACCAGACATATTCAAAATACCAGTTCTGTATCCGATGTCTTAAACAGAATTTTTTTGTGTTTTTGCCCGACATCCAGCCTTTTGCCCGACCGATAAGTATTTTCAAACTCTACCTTAAAAGCTTTCTTGTGGGGACTTAGCTCAGCTTTGATATTATTTAAAGGCGATCCAATTTTTTGCATTGTGCCTTTAGCTTCTTCAGACCATTGCCGTATGGTTTTCAGCACGTCAACGTGATATAGGATTTTTGAACGTCTCTCCATATTCAAATATAGCTTTTTGAAATTGAGCGGGATAGCCGCTTCGCTCGTTCCTCACTTCAGCCGCTTTCCCGCATATTCACTTTTGGCTCGGTCTTGTTTGCTGCGCAGGAATGACAATTGACAATAAACAAAGTGAACATAGATCTGACTAGAACTGAAACCCGTTTGCTGCTCATTTTCGCGTTGTCTCCTAATGAGACTATAGAAAGAAGCCGGCTACAAAAAGAGATATGGGAAGATAAAGGTGTTATTGTCGGGCGCAGCCTGGATATATTCATATCAAAACTTAGAAAAAAGCTGGAATTTGATCCGAGCGTCCAAATCGTCGTTGTGCGTGGCAAAGGATATAAACTTCAAATTGGCACTTAGGTAGAATATTACCCAGATACCATATCAGTAAACACGGATAGGGTCATGTCGTTTGTAGGTAGTATCATATGACAGTCTCATTACACGTTTTCATCCCGATAGTGCTATGTTTGTGATAGCATAATTTAGGTTTATAATTGGTTAGCAAAGATCCCCATTCTCCCCGTTTGGGGATCTTTCATTTTATACTTTCTGCCATGGATAGAATCCATTGCTATCAGTTCATCGCGATGATTATTCAATAAACCCCAATCCTTTCAATATCTGTTTTGTGATTTCGATACGGCATGCTTGGAAATTTTTACTCTTGTCATTTTGGTTTTTAACTATTCGTGTTGCAAAAAAGTAAATATTTTTATTCCGCTCCACATATCCAACCCACCAACCGATGTCTTTTCCATTCCGTTTTCCCCATCCGGTTTTGGAATAGATGGTATAATCATCAGTTTTTTCAGTGACCATTACCCTCTTTAGAATTGCTAAATTCCGCTTTGAAAACGGCAGGTTACTTTCATAGGCATTGATAAGAAAGTTAACCTGATTTTTAGGGGAAATTAGCAACGGACCAAAGTTCCAGAAGTCAGCTTCATCAGACACTTCTTTATTACCGTAATCACAAGCTCGAAGGTATTCTAGATATCTTTCTTTCCCCACTTTTTTTGCTAATTCTATAAAGACCCAACCAGCTGAAACCTCAAAAGCTTCTTTAACGGTCATGTCCTTATATGTTGATGGACGGTATCCGTATACGGCAGTATCTATTGTTCCGACCCATTTCACCATGTCATTTTCATCTTTAATAACACCCGTTTCCAACGCAATCAGCAGATTTATAATCTTAAATGTAGAAGCAGGCACTTCTTCCAGCTCCGAATCCGTACTGTCATTTAATACCCATCGATTCTGGTTGTAGTCGAAGATTGTAATGCTGCCAGCAAATCCGCAATCGTGGAATGGCTTTTGAATATCAATTTGGCAAATGGCTATAATTGGAAGAAAGAAAATTAAAGTAAAGAGGAATATTTGCTTCATAAAGATTCAATCAATCTTCTAAATTAAGTATTTTTTCCGGTGTTCAAGTGCTAATGTTTGGTTTCAAAATGAATGCATTTTGATAAACTGATATCCTCGAATACATTATTTGCAATGTTATCCACACTTAGTTGTACTACCTCGGCTTGCGTAGTCTGTTTATGCTATGGGTCCCCACCTAAATCTCCTATTTTCCGATTGTTTAAGAGACAGTCCATACCGACGGCAAAGTCCGTATACAGAGTAGAAGGAGTGTTCAAATTGGTAATATATCTTTGAATGTAGTACATTTACCAAACTGAACAATCTGTATTTAAATGAAGGCCAATCAACTCGACCCGCGTAAAGCGTTAAATCCTGCGTATAAGAAATACAAACCACTTCGTAAGGACATAGCTGCATTCGTCAATAACTTGGAAACATGTATTGCAAGCATTAAGTTAAGCGACGAGCGGAACGAAAGCGAAGAGCACTTGAAATCTCCAATAAAGCGCTTTTTCGAAAATACGTTTTACTCAAAAAACGAAATTAATACAAAAGAGAGGATTGATCTAGCAATCTATTTGGGTAAAGACGCATCGTCAAATGTTGGTGTGGCTTTAGAGGCGAAAAGACCAAGTAATAAATCGGAATTCATTTCTCCAACTGCTCTTAATAAAAAGGCTCTACAAGAACTTTTGTTATATTATTTAAGAGAGCGAGTTGATTATAAAAATAATAACATCAAACACTTGATAGTTACTAACGGGTTTGAATGGTTCTTTTTTAAGGCAGAAGATTTCTACGATTTATTTTATAGCAATAAACGGTTAATTAAAGAGTATGGGCAATTTAGAGATAAGTTAAAGGATACTTTTAAAAATGAGTTGTTTTATAATGAGATTGCCTATAAATACATCGAAGAAGTAAAAGAAGCTCTTCCATTTGTTTATCTAGATTTCAGGTCGAAAAGCATTTCAGAACTCAATGATAAGGAAACCGCTACGATCTATAAAATATTTTCGGATGTCCATTTACTTGGAAAGAGCTTTGGCAATGATAGCAATCATCTAAACAAATCATTTTATAATGAGCTATTGCACATTATTGGGCTTGAAGAAGTAAAAGAAAATTCTAAAAGAGTTATTCAAAGGAAGGCATTAGAATCTAGGGATTATTCCTCATTACTTGAAAACACCATATTCACTTTAGAAGATCGTGGCTATTTAAATAAAGTGAAATATATTCCTAATGGAGAAGAGAAGTCATTCACCGTTGGCTTAGAATTATGTTTAACGTGGGTGAACAGAGTGCTGTTCCTGAAGCTTTTAGAATCCCAACTTCTAACCTATAACAATAACTCTTCAGACTATAAATTTCTAAATTTTAATTTTCTTGACGGGTTTGATGAGCTAAATGATCTCTTTTTCTCAGCATTAGCAAAATCTATCAATGAAAGACATCCTAAATATGCGGATAAGTTTAAAAACATCCCTTATCTAAATAGTAGCTTGTTTGAACACAGCCCTTTGGAATATCTAACATTTGATATCACGGCTTTGAAAGACGAAGAGATGGAGGTGTTTGGGACAACTATTTTAAAGGATTCCAAGGGAAACCGACTAAAAGGTAAGTTAAATACTCTAGCATATCTGTTTAAGTTTTTGGATGCTTATGACTTTTCAACTGAAGCAGGGATTGATATAGAGGAAAAACACGAAAATAAAACACTTATTAATGCATCGGTTTTAGGTCTTATCTTTGAAAAGATCAACGGTTATAAAGATGGTTCTTTTTATACACCTGGAATGATCACGATGTTTATGTGCAGAGAAACTCTTCGAGAAATCGTGGTTCATAAATTTAAGGAAAAAATCGATGATAGGATTGAAACGTTTGAAGATGCGAAAGATTACTGCAGAAAGTACTTTAAGAGAGAAAACATCCGAAAGTTTAATGATATAATAGACAGTATCAAGATCTGCGATCCCGCAGTTGGCTCAGGGCATTTTTTGGTTTCTGCTCTAAACGAAATGATTGCTATAAAGAGTGAGTTGCGAATTCTAGCTGATGAAAATGGAAATCCTCTGCCTTGTGATATCCAAATTGAAAATGACGAGTTATATATTTCTGATGCAGTAGGAGAACTGTTTGAATATCAACGCAACAATCCCCATAGCCTTAGAATTCAGAAGTCATTGTTTCATGAAAAACAAAAGATTATCGAGAATTGCTTGTTTGGTGTAGATATTAATCCAAACTCCGTAAATATTTGTCGTTTGCGGTTATGGATTGAATTATTAAAAAATGCATACTATACCGATAAAGGAGAACTGCAAACACTACCTAACATTGATATCAATATTAAGCATGGTAATTCTTTGATTAGTCGTTTCAGTTTGGATGACAGTTTGAAGTCTGCCTTTAAGAACAAAGATGTTAGCTTTACCATTGATGATTATAAACAAGCTGTAAGAGATTATAAAACAACAAATTCAAAGGATAAAAAGCATGAAGTAGAAGAAATTATTGAAACAATCAAAAATAATTTCAAGTCTACGTTAGACAGTAAAATAAAAGAGAAGGTATCCAAAGCAGTTGGGGACTATCAGAAAGAAGAGCAGCGTTTGCAAAACCTTTTATTGTTTAATGAGAAACCGAAAAAGTCCGAAAAGGACAATCTCAAAAAGTTAAAACTGAAAGCAGATAAGGCTCTTAAAGCAAAAGAAGAAATATTAAATAATGTAATTTATAAGAATGCATTTGAGTGGCGTTTTGAGTTCCCTGAAGTGTTGGATGATGATGGAAACTTCACAGGCTTCGATGCAATTATAGGAAATCCACCATATATACAACTTCAGAAAATGGGTTTGGAGAGCGATGCTCTACAAAAAGTAGGATATGAAACATTTGCTAAAACAGGGGATATCTACAGCTTGTTTTATGAGTTAGGGCATCGACTATTAAAAGACAGGGGGCTTTTAACATTTATTACTTCTAATAAATGGATGCGTGCAGCTTACGGAGAAAGCTTACGTCGGTTCTTTGTGGAAAATACTGATCCCCAAATATTGATTGATTTTGGAGGTGCACAAGTCTTTGATACTGCAACTGTCGACACTAATATATTGATGTTTGCCAGGGATAAAAATAGACAGCAAACTCGAGCTTGTGTAGTGAAAGAGAAAGTGTTAAATAATTTGAGCGATTATTTTAGACAGAATGCGAATCTGACGTACTTTAATAATTCAGATAGTTGGGTAATTCTTTCTCCTATCGAAAGGCGAATCAAAGATAAAATTGAAGCGATAGGAACACCGTTGAAAGATTGGGATATTCGTATTAATTATGGCATTAAAACAGGGCTAAATGATGCCTTTATTATTAATGGACAAAAGCGAAAAGAACTAATTGAACAGGACCCAAAAAGTGAAGAAATTATAAGACCATTATTAAGAGGGCGCGATATTAAGCGATATTCATATGAATTTGCAGATTTATATTTGATCGCTACTTTTCCATCGTTAAAAATCGATATCGAATGCTATCCTGCTGTAAAGCAACATCTTATTGATTTTGGATATGACAGATTAAAACAAACAGGCGACAAAGGAGCGAGGAAAAAAACTAATAATAGATGGTTCGAAACTCAGGATTCGATAAATTATTGGGAGGATTTTTCTAAACAAAAAAT